>NZ_CP043930.1:3423055-3723333 GCF_009720525.1 Gimesia benthica | reverse complement strand
GCGCTGAAAACAGAGTCCCGGTAAACCGGGCTTCGGTCAGCTGCCGATGTAACGGGCATAGACCGTTTTAGCGACCGCGGGATCGTCGGTCCCTTTAATGATCGCGCGTCCGTCGCGGAACAGACTGATTTCGTAGTCGGGGTTTTTCAGATTCAATCGCAGCAGATAAGGATTGAAGTCGACTTCACCGGAATGCTTCAGTTTTTCTGCAAGATCTTCAAAGACAATCTTACCTTTATCGGCGGGAGCGACCTGTACCGCGTTACGACCACAGAGCCGCGTGGTACGTGAACCCTGTTCCCCTTTCAACCAGACGCGTTCTCCCTGGTGACAGGCTTTGCAGCCCGATTTTTCTCTGAGGTCCGCGACGCTCATCTGTCGATAGGAGCCCTCCCAGATATCGACCACGGTGAGTACCGGTTTGATGAGATCTTCTTTCCCGGCGAGCAGCTTGATGGCATCGACGGCTTCCAGGGAAGCGATCACATTGACCGTGGGTCCCAGAATTCCCGCGGTGTCGCAGGTTTCGGTGCTGCCCGGTTCGGGAGCGGTATCGATCAGACAACGCAGGCAGGCGGTCTTGCCGGGCAGAATGGTCATTGTCTGACCGGTACTGCCGATACAGCCGCAGTAGATCCAGGGGATGCCCAGTTCCAGTGAGACATCATTGATCAGATACCGGACTTCGAAGTTATCGGTGCCGTCCAGGATCAGGTCGACGTCTTTGGCGAGGGACAGGATATTGGTATGGTCGATGTCGGCGACAATCGGCTCGATATTGACGGTACTGTTGATCTTCTTCAGTTTTTCAGCAGCTGCGATTGCCTTGGGCAGTTTGGCTGCGACGTCCGACTCATCAAACAGAACCTGCCGCTGCAGGTTGCTGATCTCGACGAAATCGCGGTCGACAATTTTGATCTGTCCCACGCCTGCGCGAACCAGTGTTTCCGCGAGTACGGTTCCCAGCGCTCCACATCCACAGAGTAAGACGCGGCCCTGCATCAGGTTCGTCTGCCCCGCTTCACCCAGTTCAGAAAAGAGGACCTGACGACTGTAACGTTCCAATTCCGGTTTCATGCTTGCTGACTGCCCGTATGCTGAATGAAGTATTTCCTGAGTCCTTATTCTAGCATTCCCCGCCGGGGAAAACAGGGGCGGCGGCAATCCTCCGGTGGTAAAACAACGAACCCCGCTACCTTCGCAGCGGGGTTCGTTTCTGCATTCTACAATGTTCCAACACGGTGCCTAGTCGACACTGATCTCCTGCAGCAGTGACACAAACTGTGGTTTGATCAACTGCTGGTCGGTTTCAGCCCAACCCTTGGAGGCGATGTTGACGGTGATCTTCGGTTTGATCCAGGTGGTCGGCCCCTTGGTTTTGACTTTGACGAACGGTGCGAACTGCTCCAGTTTGGGCAGTCGCTGCTGCCATTCTTCCAGTACGTCTGCTGGAATGTCGGTCGCGTTGAGCTTCCCGGCATAGGTCAGTTTTTTATTAAACGAGGACGCCAGCAGAACGGAATCGATCCGTCCGTCAGGCAGGGTCGTGTAACCGACCAGCAGACAGTCGAACTCGGGCAGTTGTCCTGTGGTTCCCTCTTCTTCGGGAATCATTTCCTTGCCTTCTTCTTCGGTTCCACCAGCGAAGTCATTCAGAGCATCTTCGAGGTTGTCGGCACCGTCACCTTCATGTTCTTTCGCCTGATCGACGATGGAAGAAACGAGGTTCACGTTGGCGGTCTTACGCACTCCCCAGTCATCAAACAGGGAATCGAATTCAAATCCACCTACAATCGCAAAAGCCCCGACGGTCAGTGTCAGTCCCCAGACCGCTATGTCGAGTTTCCAGGCTCCTTCGGGGAACCGGCTGATGGTGGGTCGCCAGATTTTGAACGGGTTCAGAACGATACTCAAGATCCCGAATTCCGCTGATTTGGAAACCGCATATAGATAGGCGATAAATTGACCGATCAGGAACATCAGCGCTCCTGCGCTCGCCTGGGTCAGTGTCCACAGGCAGAGTTCTGCCGGGTTCTGGGTGAGAAACCGCCCTGCGATACTCAGTCCGATCGAACCGATGACTCCCAGTCCCAGGACCCAGGCCCATTCGGGAATCAACTCCCAGATGGTCTGCGGCTGAGGTTTTTCCTCGGCGCCTGCCGGCAGATCCGGCTGGCCGACGCATTTGCCTAACGCAGGATAATAGCCGCATTTCGGACACCAGGAAGAGAGTCCCCAGGGTTCGTGCGTACCACATTCGGAGCAGGTTGGCTGTGAATAAGTCGCTTGTGACTCCTCCAGTAACTGATGCTGTTGCGAGTTCATATCTGATTTGGCCCTGTTTTCTGTTGGCGTAGAATGGCGGTAGATTGAGACTAATGGTTTCAGTCACCGTGAACTCTAGCTCACAAAAAACAACATCTGTGAAACTGGATATGTATAAAAACATCAGTTCGACGGAATTGGGCAATCCACAATCCACAGGACCTGAAAAATCGTTACAGCCAGACATCAGGTCATTCACATCAGACGTAAAAAAACCGACGCCTTCGAAAAGACGCCGGTTTGATATTTCATACACACTGTTTGTGCAACTAGCGAATCAGCTTAGTTCACTTTCAGCAGTTCGATGTCGAAGATGAGGACTTCGTTGGGTCCGATATCAGGTCCTGATCCCCGCTCGCCGTAGGCTAGATCACTGGGGATGAAGAGCTGCCATTTGTCGCCTTCTTTCATCAGCTGCAGTGCTTCGGTCCAGCCACCGATCACCCGGTTGACGGGGAATGTTGCTGGCTGCTTCCGTTTGTAGGAGCTGTCGAACTCGGTGCCGTCGATCAGGGTGCCCCGATAGTGAGTCGTCACTTCATCGGTCAATTTAGGAGTTTTCCCTGAACCGGATTTGATGACCTTATACTGCAGACCACTCTTGGTGGTTTTGACGCCTTCTTTCTTGGCGTTGTCTGCCAGGAATTTCTTGCCTTTGGCAACGTTTGCCTCGGCTTCTTTCTGCATTTTAGTCTGAGCGTCTTTCTGCAGCTGCTGCTGGAATGCGAGCAGGGTCGCCCGAATTTCGTCTTCGGTCATCTGTGGTTTCTGTTTGGTCATGGCATCCATGATGCCTTTTGCCAGAACCTGGGGATCCAGATCCAGGTTATCCCGCATGAGATTCTGACCGAGATTGTATCCAATACCGTAGCTGACTTTCTGCTTCTGATCTTTCAGCTGGGATTTTTCATTTTGAGCTTGCGCCAGAGACGCGCATCCGAAGAACGCAATACAGAGACAGGCAGTAAGATGCCATTTTGACATGAGTAAAACCTTTCGGTGAATAGTGAAAACGAAGATTTACAGGAGAGACCATACGGGTCGGCGAGATTCCGGACACTCGCGAAATGCGCCCGGAATTAGCAGGGGTGTATTGCATGGTGTCCTCTCGCAGAGAGGAACTTGGACGAAATCAGATTCTCAATTATAGGAGAGGCGCCCCGGAAGTGTCTACAATAAAGCATCCTCGACCTGAAAAACAGGGGTTTCTCTCGTACTTCTCCGTTCAAATCAATCCAGGAGTCTAGCTCACGACTTTCTGGAAACGGGTCACCGCTTCGTTGATATTATCCCGGCTGTTGAAAGCACTTAACCGGAAGTAACCTTCCCCGGAGGCACCAAAGCCGCTGCCCGGCGTTCCGACGAGGTGTGCTTTCTGGAGCAGTTCATCGAAAAAGTCCCAGCTGGTTGAATCGCCGGGGGTCTTGAGCCAGACATAAGGTGCGTTGACGCCACCATAGACTGAGATGCCCACCGCTTCCAGACCTTCACGTAACAAACGTGCATTCTCGAGATAGAAGGAAATCAGTCCCTGGATCTGCTCTTTACCAGCATCAGAGTAAGCTGCTTCCGCACCCCGCTGGATGATGTAAGAAACGCCGTTGAATTTCGTGCAATGTCGGCGGTTCCAGAGCGGATGAATATCGGCAGTTTCTCCGGTCGATGTTTTCCCTTTCAATGACTTCGGGACGACGGTGAACGCACAACGGGTTCCAGTGAAGCCGGCGTTCTTACTGAAGCTGCGGAATTCGATCGCGACATCCCGAGCGCCTTCGATTTCATAAATCGAGTGTGGAATTTCCGGATCGGTAATGAATGCTTCATAGGCAGCATCGAACAGAATGATCGAGCCGTTTTCTTTCGCGTAATCGACCCACTTCTTGAGCGTTTCGCGGGTGGCGACGGTTCCGGTCGGATTGTTGGGATAGCAGAGGTAGATCAGATCGACAGGAGATGCGGGCAGTTCTGCCACGAAGTCGTTTTCTGCCGTCACGGGCAGATAGGTCAGGCCTGCATAGCGTCCGCTCTCATCAGCGGCTCCGGTGCGGCCGGTCATCACGTTGGTATCGACATAGACGGGATAGACGGGGTCCGTCACCGCGACCTTATTGTCGGCACCGAAGATGTCGAGGATGTTCCCGGTATCACACTTGGAACCGTCGGAGACGAAAATCTCATCTGCAGCGACATCGATGCCCCGAGAGTGAAAATCATTTTTGGCAATCGCTTCCCGCAGGAAGCCGTAACCCTGCTCGGGACCGTAGCCGTGGAATGTTGTGGGGTCACCCATTTCGTCAACGGCTTTATGCATGGCTTCACGAATGGCGGCGGGCAGGGGTTCGGTCACATCGCCGATGCCCAGCTTGATCACGGCTGCATCCGGGTTTTCTTCGCAGAATTTATTGACGCGACGTCCGATTTCCGGAAAGAGATAACCCGCCTTGAGCTTCAGGTAGTGATCGTTAATCAAAGCCATGTTTACGCCTCAAATGTTCAAATGGTCCAAGTGAATCTGGTATTAAGCTTGATACAAGCTGGTTTTAAATTTAGAAACGCCGTTGTATTTTGAATTTGCCCGAATTGCAACCGAGGCACTCCGGATAGACCCTGTTTCTTGCAAAAGGTTCTCTCAGTCCGCCAGTGCGACCGGGCGGGGCAGGGTATTCAACCAGAAACGATCTCTCTGGGCATCGATCTCTTTTAAGCCTGTGTATTCACTGACTTTACGTTTGCCCGTCCAGCGATCTGCTGCGCCTTCGAACAGAATCCGAATGCGTGGTGTTCCCTCCGCTGCGGGTGCCTGCTGGTCCAGCATGCGCCCCACTCCAATGGCGACCCCCAACTGAAAGCGGGCCTGCGGATAAAGGGGCGCACCGAGTTCTGCCAGCGACCAGCGTTCTACCCGAACCCGGCACCAGGTGCTCAAAGGCTGGGGCGGATCGACAAACGGCTGCAGGGCAGCCGGGAGTTCCGCGCGGGCCTCTTCATCGATCAGCAGAACCACACGGTCGTGACGACTGGCATACAGTCCCCAGGCGGGCCAGTGATCAAAGTAGCCAGTCGGTTCTAACAGCGGTGCCAGGATGGCGAACCAGACCAGCAGCAGGGGAACGCGTTCTATACCTGGCACGCGCGCAGGGGCCAGCCGCTCTGCCTGGAGCTGTGCATCGTCTTTGACGGCGCGGGGACGATCCAGGGTCGGGTTCCGCGTGAACAGCAGCAGATCCTGGATGATGAAATAAACGTTCCAGATCAACACACCCTGATAATGATTCAAACCCCAGGGACCGATCGCCAGCATCAGACAGACGTGCATCCCGATGGCTGCGACGAGCGCCGGCTTTCGGGTACGACAGAAAAACAGACCGGCGGCGACCAGCAGCTCTCCCACGGGAAACGTCGCGGCAATCCAGCCCAGCGCTTTCGGAGACCAGAAGGCCGTCGAGATTCCGATAGACGAAAACAGCCCCTCGGCGAGCTGACGACCGAGCGTCTGTACAAAACTGGCGTCGCATTTGGAGAGTGCCGAATAGACGTAGATGCTGATCACGAACAGGCGCAGCAACCGAATCGCCCGGCCCGGAGTGAGCGACGTCAGCAGCAACAGGCCCAGTGCGAACTGGTAGGTCCAGGGCTGCAGGCGATGCTGATCGAAGAGCACTGAAACCACATACGCAACGAGAAACAACAGGCCACAAATCCGCTGCCAGTTCACGCCGGGCTCCGGAGCCGGCTTGCGCAGACAGAGGGGCACTACAGAAAACAAGAGCAGACACCCCGCGGTGGTCAGCATGATCGTCAACGTCAACCAGTCGATGCCTGCGGGGAGCGCGGAAACCCACTCGAACAGTGGAATCTGGGGAAAGCGCGTCTGTGGTGTCCAGAGCTGCCAGGTCGTGCCCAACAGCACCAGTGCGAAGAAGGCCAGGTTGGTTTTGAGTAATCGAAGCTGGAGCGTCTCACGAGACATGGAATAATTCACCGTTTTTTGACTGATTATAGCGACTGTCGGTGAATATACCGCGCCGGGAAAAGGGCAATCAGAGAGAATGGACGGCTATTCCATCGAGCAGAGCACCGTACCTTCCAGAGCCTGTTCTTCCATGACGACTTCCACTTTGGTTCCCGGCTCATAAGCTTCTTTGCGAATAATCGCCAGTGCCACGACGGGATACTTGCCGTAAGATTTCGCAGCAGAAGTAATCTTGCCGACTTCTTTCTGATTGTCTTTCACTGTCGCCATAACCGGAGTTCCGGGAGCGGGTAACTCGTCGCCCTCAAGGGCAATGATTCTCAGTTCCTGGTTGACGTGCCCCAGTGCATCGATGCGCGCGATCGGTTCCTGTCCCAGGTAGCAACCTTTCTTGAAAGAGATGGCCTGGCTGCTACGTCCCGCTTCCTGTGCCAGGTTTTCATCGGTCAGATCGATACCAGAGAGGGGGAAGCAACTTTCAATTCGCAGCGCCTCGAATGCTTCCTGACCGGCGGGCTTTGCACCGGCTTCAATCAGCTGCTGCCAGAACGCGACGATTTTTTCGTGGAGCAGACAACAGAGATACCCGGGCTGACCGAACCAGTCGATGCGGCGCACAGTGAGCTCGGCTTCACTGTCGGTCACCCGCTGCTGCTGATTCACTGCGAGTGCTGCGATGTCGAGTTTACTCATGATGTGACCTGCCTCGGGACCGGTGAGATAGAGACAGCCAAATTCCGGCGAACGGACGATCTGTTCAACGTCTTCCATAATAATGTAACGGTCCAGGTGTTCGGTGAGAGCCGCACTTTGACCGGGCGCGAGATCCAGCCAGAGTGAATCCCCCTGATTGAATACCGTGATGTACCCCAGGATACGACTCTGTACGTTGGTGACAAAGGCTTCACAACCCTGGTCTACGGGGAGGCTCTTGATATCATTGGTACAGAAATTGTGCAGAAACTTTTGACGGTCGGCCCCCTTGAGTTCGACCTGCTCGCGATCACTTAAATCAAAGAGCACCGCTGACTCATGTCCGGCCTGGTACTCCTGTTGGGGATCTCCGTAATGTGCCGGGTAAGGATACGCGTGGTCCTTATCGGGAAAATGAGCACCTGCTGCTTCCTGGACGAGCTGAAAATGATTTAAGGGCATCTGATTATCCCATCGTGATGGAGAGTAGCGCGCTGTCACCCCAATTGACCTCTGTCATATGGAAACCGGCGCTGCTTGACACTCGGATTGTCTATGTTGAACGTCGTTGATTGATTCGGGCGGGTTCTCTAAAGTAAATACCCGCCTGTTTCCATTTTAATTCTCAGACGCTGTTTTCCAAGGTGTGCAGCCCGTTTTTAAACGGAACGATGGCGAATCGACGCATCTCGGCTGATGTGCGCGGATCTTGATCGATGCTGAGAAAACAGGTGAATCTGAAATCCGAAGCCGGCTTCAGTCGATCTTTTCAATTTTGAGATCGTCGACCTTAAGTGTTCCCGTGCCTCCGTTCAAACCCAATTGAATCACGGCTTCGCGGGCCTGAGGTGGCACGTTGATGGTCTTTTTTACCTGGTGCCAGTCGCGGCTGCCAATCCAGGGTCCGAGGTAGGCCTGCCCGATATTGCGACGGATCTTATCATAAAAATGAATGATCAGTCCGGGCTTTTGATAAGCCTTGGTTCCCTGTGCCGTATTCAGGTAACCGACCTGCATGCTGATTTCGAGACTCTTGATTTTGGAGCCGTCGATCGCCATCCCCTGCAGAATCTGTGAAAGCTGATCGCGGACGTCATTTTCAAACTGCAGATAGGATTTGCCTTCGGGTGCCTCTTCCGTCATACGTGAGACGCGGCGCTGATAGTGCCAGTTATCGACTTTCTGATCCTGGTTGGCATCAACTTCAAACGTACCGTTAACGATTTCCGGATGCAGGGGATCCGGTTTGACTTCCCGATTGTCTTCCGAGCGTCCCGTCATGGGGACGAACAGGGTGGGAATCAGGCGTTTGTGTTTGAGCTGTCCCTTTTCTTTCTGGAACAGATGAAACACCTGCTGATACCGTTCACCGAGGGGAATCAGCAGTGTGCCCCCCTCTTTAAGCTGATCGATCAGCGGCTGGGGAACTTTTTCCGGTGAGCAGGTCACGATGATCTTGTCGAAGGGTGCCTCTTCCGGCCAGCCGAGATAACCGTCGCCAATCCGGGTGTGTACGTTATCGTAACCGAGTTGTTTCAATCGGACCGCGGCCTTCTTACCGAGACCCTCGACAATTTCAATCGTGTAGACATCCTTGACCAGTCCAGAGAGGACGGCTGCCTGGAATCCGCTGCCGGTACCAATTTCGAGCACCTTGTCGGTCGGCTGAGGATCGATGGTTTCGGTCATGTAGGCGACGATATAAGGGGGGGAAATCGTCTGTTTGTAGCCGATGGGGAGCGCCAGATCCTGGTAGGCCAGATGTTTGAGATTCGAACTGACAAACTCGTGGCGGGGCACCTGACGCATGGATGAGAGCACGCGCTGGTTTTTAATGCCCTCGCCTTCAATGTAACGCGTGACCATCTCGTTACGCAGGTTGCGGAAATATTCGTTGTTTTGTGAAAACGCGGGCTGGCAGAGCCCCAGCAGAGCGGTCAGGAAAAGCAGACTGAGCACATTTTTATTCAATCGCTGCATGAAATCTTCCTCTGGTCAGCGGAGAGGTTTAAATGGTGTTTATTTGTATGATAGTGATGAAATTATAGCAGTTTGGGGTATTTCAAGTTAATGGCGATTTTTGATTTCAAAGCGGGATTAGACAGATTGGTTTATGATTTTCTGATTTCTATCCACACAATCACCAGAATCCGCTATCATTCGGCGGTGTGATAAACTTTTCAGGATTCTTAAGTGAATGGACTCCCGGAACATGCGACCGTTTTTCGTTGTACTGAGTATTGGATGTCTGTGGTGCCTGCCTGGATTGCAGGGCTGTAGTAGTGGTGATGCTTCCTCGAAAGCTGAGACGGCTCAAGCGGCTGTCAGCGAGGAATCGGAGGGCACCGAAGAAACCGTGCCCGAGCCGGACACAGATGAATTGAAGACCGTCAGTGTCAGTGAACCCGTCGATCCTCAGGCCGAGGTCAAAGAGGCTTTCGAAAAACTGCTCGCGATCCGTACCGAACCCGATCCCGATGAATGGCAAGCTGCCGATAAAAAGCTGGCCGCCTTCGGTAAGACGGCCGTTCCCACATTGACCGAAGGGCTTTCCCATACCGATCCGGGAGCACGTGAACTGGCCAGCATGTATCTGGCGAGCCTGGGACCTGATGCGGAAGCGGCGGCCCCTGCACTGGTGGAAGTCCTGTCGGATGAATCCCCGTTCACGCAGGTCAATGCCGCCTCAACCCTGACGCATTTTCCCAAACACCGCGACAAGGCAATTCCGGTGCTGATCGAGCTGACCCAACACAGCGATCCCAATACAAGACTGACGGCCGTCTATTCGCTGGGAAACCTGGAAGAACATTCGACCGCGCAGGTAGAGGCCATCCAGGCGGCTTTGAATGATGAGAACAGCGACGTCCAGCTGGCGGCTATTAAGGTTCTGGGCCAGATGGGTCAGCCCGCGAAAGCTTCGTTGACCGAACTTCAATCGCTGATTGACAACCAGAATACCAGCGACGATCTCCGCGAAGCAGCGGTCGCTTCACGTGACCAGATTGAACAGGCGCAAAAATAGGCGCGTCGGCGGCCAGTCTTTCTGCTGACTTTTAAGCTTTCAACAACGCTCCCGGTCTGTCTCGCGCGCCGGTTGTAGCGGTTCCCGCAGTTGTAGTATTTCGCAAAGCGGGGATCTTCACGAAAACTGCCCCGACGCTGAGGATTTTCAGAGATCTTTTTTAATTCTGTTTGACTCCCGGGAAAGCTGACCTACTTTTACTGGCAGAGAGGGGGCAACAATCCTCTCGCCAACATACGAACATCATTTTCCTCCGCTTCTTCACCGAAGCGAGGATCTACAGCGCGGCAAGGAAAGCTGGGAGCTTTGAGGGGACCTTGCCGCGCTTTTTATCTTAAACCATCTGTCTGGATGGTGCTGGATATCCAGGTCGCCTTTGCTGCTTTGTGAAAGAACGAACGGCAAATTCGATCGGCACCCTCAGGCGGACTGTTATGGAAAAAGGTCATGGCAACCAGACACAGGTTGCAGCGATCTCGCCGCACCGGAATCACACTTGTAGAATCGTTAGTCTCTGTGACCATCACAGCGATTGCCGGTACTGCTCTGTTCTCTGCCATAGGTGCTTCTCTGGGTGCCAGCTACTCGACCCTGAATTCCAATATCGGCGCAGGCCTGGCAGATCAACTGCTGGAAGAGATGTCAGCCGTTCGGTTCCCGACCTCCAGTGATTCCCGTCCCACCGCGACCGGAAACCGCAGTCAATTCAATGATCTGGATGACTATCACAAATGGTCCTCCACGCCGCCGGAGAATAAGACCGGTTATGCACTGGGCAGTGAGCCACTGACCGTTCTGAGCACCTACCCGATTGCCCGTCCCACACTACTGAAACCCGACAGCGATTTTTTACAGCGACTCACGCGCGAAGTCACCGTGGAAAAAATTCGCCTGAACAGCAGTTCGGAATGGGAAGTAACAACCAGCGACACCGATTATCGTCGCGTGACAGTCACCATCAAACTGGCGATGCAGGCCGGTGCTCCCAGACAGACCATTAAGGAAACCACACGTATTTTCAGCTATGTACCACTATCACCCTGATCAACGCGAGAACAAAACACGCCGTGCGAGTGGCCGCCATTCGGACTGCGTTTGCTGCTGCGCAGGCACTACTTTACGCGCGCGAGGTTTTACTCTGGTGGAACTGCTGATGGCCATGTCGATCTCGGCAATTCTGGTCATGGCACTTGCGGGAATCGTCACCGCCACGCAGTCCGCCTGGAGACACACGCAGGGAATAGAAGATTCTCAGGCCGAAATCAACGCGTCCTTCGACCGGATGCGGATGATGATCTCGCAGGCTGGCATTTACCAGGTGAATGGCCAGGCTCCCGAAGTGGGGCTGGCAGTCGTGACCCGCGCCTGGAATTACATTGATGTCCCGGACATTCTGGTGGTCTGGTCCGGCGGACGTAACGGGGGGATCAGCCAGAATGGAACCTTAAACCGGCTGCCCCGGATGAACGAAATTTTGATTTACACTTCGGATCCCGCAGACGCGCATCAGTTTGTCGAAATCGCGTTGCCCGATTCTTCGGCGGAGATCGACTTTAACAGTTCCGCATTCGACAACACGATCCGCACAGCGATCCAGTCCAGCCAGGCGGAGAAGGCGCTTCTGAGCAAGCGGCTGAAGAACAGTCAGTACCTGCTCTCGGGAAGCCCGTGGGGACCAACGGCGTCGAATCTGATTTTCACGATTACCCGTACCCCCGATGATGCAAGTCTGCAGGCTACGACTCCTGGTACGAGTGCCTGGATGAATCTTTCCTGGCCGCAGGGCACTGTGAGTGCGACCAGCGGGCTGCGTCAGGTGACCGTGAATTATGAAATCCAGTTTGAGACCGCAGAACAGAACACGTTAACCGACATCAATTCGGAAACCGCATTACCGTTTTTTGGATCCAGTTCGAGGTTGTATGCGTACACACCATAAACTCCTGAAGGCCTGCCTGCGACAACATGGCTCGGTGCATCAGCACTGCCATGACCGCTCAAAGTGCGCACCGCGATCTGGAGTTTCGCTGATCCTGGTGATGTTCGCCTTGAGCATGTCGCTGGTCTTAACATACTCATTCATTCAGACACAAAGCGTACAGACTCAAATCTCCGCTAATGGATCACGTCGCGATCTGGCACGAAATGCAGCACGGGCCGGCATTTCAGATGCTCTTAACCGACTGAATTCACTTGACTGGCAAGGCGTCAGCGATCAGTACGAGCGACCATTTCAAGCGGACGCGGATGGCGATTGCAGTTATGCGGTTTCTTTCGCAGCCGTCGGTAATTCGCTCAGTTCGGTACTCGAACTCAATGTCTCTTCGCGGGGGACCTGGACTTCAGCCGCCGATTCCAACATGAAATCAGAACACGAGATTACAGCCCGGGTTCGGCTGGTACCGCGACTTCAGGGACGGACGATTCTGCCGGGCGACTCTGCGGTGGCTTCTGACCAGATCAACAATGACGGCGACTTCGATCGTGTCACTGATTATGTGCTGTTCGCAGAGCAGGGTTACACGTCACTCAACTTCGATCCGGCCACTCGCTTCGACGGGAACATCTGGATCTATGACCAATATAACATGTTCAACGATCCGGCCTGGGGGTCAACGGTCCGGGATACCTATCTGCAGGATGTGGGGAACCGGTTTGTTGCATTTCCCGAGGGTGCGACCAGCCTGTCGGATGCCCGGATCTCCACGCCCCACCCGATTGCAGGGAATATCACTTTTTATAACTACCCGAATTACGCGGTCCGCGATGATCTGTCTGACCTGAAAGTGAGCTGGGCAACGACTGCCGAGCGATTGACCATTCCCAGCACCGATTATGCCGCTTTCTCCTCTTACCGACTGTATGAAGGCGGTCCTCTATATCAGGCCGAAAGGTTGGGTTCGACTCTGTATAACCGGACTTTGAAACCGACGGCCGACAACCCCCTGGGTATCTATTATCGCTCGGGAAATCTAAGCGTGTATGACCGCGTGACCATTCAGGGAACGCTGGTCTGTACGGGGAAAATCTATTTTTATGGCAAACAGATCCACCTGACCGCCTTCAACTGGAAAGACGATAGTGGGGACGCCATCGTGACGGATTCTCAACTCTGGCCCCAGTTACCCAGCGTGGTCGCCCAGAATATTGAGTTCGGACGTGAGACGCAGACCACCATCGAAGGTGCTACCGTCAGTCAGGGTAGCGTGAAAGGGGGCGGCGGCTCGCTCAGCTATCCTTCCACTCTCAATATCAGTCTGAGTGGTACGGCAACTGCAGCTCCTCAAGGTCAACCTTACAGCACGATTCAGTTGCAGGAATACAAAATTCTCAGCAGCCTGACATCGAACGGTGACTATGCGATCTGGCTGGAAACAACGGGTACAGGGAACACGGGCACGACGGGCAGCTGGTATCCCATCGTTGGCTTTGATCACGGTCAGCAGCAGTTAACGGTTCGGGGAGAAATAGAACAGTCCACCCCTACCTCTTATCGCATTGAACGACACAAACGCAACTTGATTCAAATCCGTGGACCGGTCTGTGCAGAAACTTTTGATTTCAACCGGATCAACGAATGGGTGCTTTACAGCTCTCTCTGGAACGACCGGCTCAGCAACTGGAATTATACGAATTATCTGAGACGTATTCTGGGAATGAGCGACATCGGTTTCAGTGAATGGCTGGAGTACCCGGGTAACTTTGCCGGGTGGGACAGTTACTACCAGACCTACGGAATCAGCCTCGAACCAACGCTGCAGATCCAAAACCTGGTCGCACGGGAATATCGCTGGGAGCCTCCGCTATTTCAACCCTACGACGGCGGCGATGCCAACCCGGAACTCGCCGGTTATCGCTGGTCACTGATTGACTGGAACGAAACAAACTAAACGACAGAATCATGATTAACAACCGACACCAAACAACCTGGCAACACAGCAGAGGGGCTTGCAGCATGCAGTGCACCCGACCGCGGAGCCTGCACACTTTGCAGAATCAATGTGGACGTTCGGGGTTTACGCTGGTTGAAGTGTTGATTGTGGTCGTACTGATTTCGATCCTCGCTTCGGTCTCCCTGCTTTCCATTGACTCGAGTACATCACACTCCCTGGAGACCACAGCGCGGATGCTGGTGGCTGACCTGCGGCTGGCCCGGAATCATGCCATTCAGTTCAACACCGAATACACGGTGGAATTCGATCTCAATACGCAGACATACGAAATCGTACACAGCGGGGCAGGTACCGCACCTGTGCCTGAGAACAGCCTGGCGGGGTCATCCGCGGACAAAACGAAATACATTCAATCCGTACAGAAAGATACTTTGAACCTGCCCGATCGGGTCGTCATCAGCCAGATCTATCTGAAGACCTCTGACACCGAAGTACGCGACCTGGCTTTTGAAGCGATGGGAGGCACCGGGCCGGGACGCAGCGAAGATACCATGATTGTCATCTCCACGACCCGCAACGGGACCACCTTTTCCATCCCGATTACGGTCTCCTGGATTACAGGCCAGGCGTGGGCAGATGAAATACAGACCAACTGAAACTATAGAAATACCTGATAATAGACAGAATCAATCAACATGATTTCCTTACCTCGTTCACAATATACACCCATCGGTTTGCAGCTGGGCCCCAGTTCGGCCACGCTGGTGCAGTTGACCGGCCCGAAACAGAATCGGGTCGTGCATGCCATTGCCCAGGAGCAGTTCGACCTGGATGACCGACTCACTGCCGATGAACGCGACACAAAGATCGCCGCTGAACTGCGGCGGATCCTGGTTGACCACCATTTCAAAGGCCGCCGTGTGATCAGTTGCCTGGGTTCGCAGGAACTGTTCATTCAAAACGTGAGACTGCCTCAACTGCCGACCGAAGAAATCGCGAAAGTGGTCGCCTGGGAGGCGGAAGAACGTCTGCCTTACCCGGTTGCGGAAGCGGAAATCCGTCATCTGCCTGCAGGACAGGTACGGCAGGAATCGAACACCAAGCAGGAAGTGATCCTGCTGGCCTGTCATAACGGAATTCTGGAGCGGCATTTGAATCTGCTGGAACAGGCGGGGCTGACTGCAGAGGCGATTGACGTTGAGCCATCGGCCACGCTGCGTTGTTTTCATGATGAGAAACATGAGCTGCAACTGAACTCGGTGAGCTGTTATCTGAATTTTGGTGACGCCGCCACCACCGTGATTTTCGCCGATCAGCAGAACGTACTGTTTCTGAAATATATTATGCAGGGGAGTAATCACCTGGACCGGGCCGTGGCTGACAACCTGGATCTGCCACTGACCGAGGCGATTCGCCTGCGAAAGATTGTGACCAATTCTCCGACGCTGGATGCCAGTGATGAGCTGCACCGGTCGGTGATTGATTCGATCCGCTCTCTGCTGGAATCGATCAGCACAGAAGTGGAGAACTGCCTGCGATATTACAAAGTGACTTTCCGCGGGAAGAAACTGGACCAGCTGATCGTTACAGGCAACGAGTCGAGTCCGTGGCTGATCGACTTTCTTTCAGAGCGACTGAATACGGACTGCCGGATGGGAAACCCGTTCGAACGCTTGAAGAGCTGGCCGACTTCCACCTCGATTCTGGAACGACCTGGCAGATGGAGTACCGCCATGGGACTGGCCATGAAAGAAAGTTCCGACAAATAACACATGTCTCAGAAAACATCTGAGACAAACCATATACCAACAAGATAGCTACCAGCGAATCCGAGAGCCGGATTTGTCAGCAACCCGTTAAGGGCGAGATCATGATACCTGAAATTGATTTTTTACCTGCCAGTTATCGCGAAGTGCGACGACGACACCGGAACCGGATCTGGCGTCGTTCGATTGTCGTCATCTTCCTCACGCTGGTGACCTTAAGCACCGTGCGACAGCGGGAAATTCAGCACGAACTGCAGACGAAAAAGGAGACGCTGGAAAAGCACATCCAGCAGATGCATGAGCAATTGCAGGACCCTGCACAGCTGACACAGCAGATTGAGCTTGCCGACGTGCGGGCCGATCTGCTGGCCGGGTTGCTGCTGGATGAATCACCGGCACAGCTCCTGGCAATCACGAGCCACTCTCTGCCTGAATATGTCTCGTTAAACGAATTTCAATTCCTGTTTGAAAAAGTGGCGAGTAAAGAGAAGCCGGCGAACGTCAAACTGAAAAAAACACCAGAGAACGTGGTTCCTGAAAAGCTGGATCTCGAAAAGCTGAAACAGCACCGGACGGACGAACAACTGGTGCTGCTGGTGCAGGGGATCGCCCCCGACCATCTTTCGATCTCCGGTTATATGTCTAACCTGGATCGACTGGGCGTGTTTAAAGCCATCGATCTGATTCAATCCAACGAGACGATGTTCGAAGGAGAACCGATGCGGCAGTTCCGTCTGCGCATCGTGGTGAAAGCACCAGGCATGTTTCTTCCCCCACTCGATCACCGGTTGACCGCCGGTCTGGATCACCCCCCGACAGGAGGTTATGGCCATGAATGAAAAATTACGTCGCGACAGCCTGATTACCATCATCAGCCTGGCGGTAGTGGTCGCCTTGTTTACTTTTGTGATTTACCTGCCGGGGCTCAAGAGCAAACAGCAGCTCAACAAGCAGATCGCTTCCATCCAGGAAGAGATCCGCGCGATCCCCACCAAGGTTGAACAACTGGAACAGCTGCAAAAGCAGCTGCAGCAGCGCGAGGCCTTTATCACTCGCATGAAAAAACACATCCCGACAGATAAAGATACGCACCGGGTTCTGCAGCGGGTGGCACAGCTGGCAAATAGTTCCTCGCTGACGGTTTCTTCTCTGAACCCTGGTGAGCCTGTGACATATGCGACCTATCTGAGGCAGCCTTTCACCGTCAATGTGAGCGGACCTTACAAGGGGTTGATCCAGTTTCTGAATGGTCTGGATACCGATCGTCGGCTGTTTACCGTCTCCAATCTGATGCTCACGAGTCAAAACGGGAAAAATACGGGACTTGTCAAAGGAACCGTCGAACTGTCAGTTTACGTATTACGCGACACAGAGAGCGATTTTTCCGATTTTAAGGAAAATAGGGTCAGCCGGTCCTTTCTTTCAACCGATAAAAGATAAAGAGACACTCCCCTTCAAGCTATCCCTGAGGTGAACTTCGAAAACAGGCGTTCTCGCTTATGAACCGAATTTAGATCCGTTTCCCTTCTTGCAGTCATCTATTCCAGATGTGGTGAACTACACGTGAAATCGTTCAGCCAACAATTAGTACACGATTTGAAAGTCAGCTGGCAGAAAACCCTGATGTTAGGGCTGTTACTGCTGGTCGGTCTGTACTTCTGGATTCCGCCTCTCTATCGCGCCATGCGGAGCACATCAGCCCCAGAATTGACGCCTGCGAAAGTGAGTCCGGCACCGATTCCACAACGGCCTCCGGTCGAGACGGAGATGAGTTTCACCCAACTCGATCCCAAAGAAACCACGCTTCACTCCTGGGAACAGTTTGATTCCCTGATGCACACAGATCCGCTGGTGCAGTCCGTGCAGATGGGAGCGATTCAACGCAATCCTTTTGAGGTGAATCGAGACCAGTTCTCGCCCCCCATTCTGTTTGCCGAAGAGCCGCCCGAAACCGAACCCAAACAGGTTCAGATGGAGAAGCAGGAACCGGAAATCAAGGCACTGCCCGACGAGATCGTCCTGACGACTACGATCATCGGTAAATTTCGCAAGGCGGCGATGATCAACAAAAAACTGTATTACGAAGGTAAACCATTCCAGTATGACAATGTGACCTACGTTCTGGAACAGGTCGCAGACCGGAGTGTGATTTTGCGACAGGGCGATCAGACATTTGAATTAAAAATTCAAAACGATCCTTCCGCATTTATTAAATTTGAATAATCAGACGGTTCGCATCACAGGCTGATTCTCAACTGATTCGAACGATCACGGATGATGGTCGAAACATGAAACGACAATATTTTATACCGGCTTTC
The DNA here is from genome assembly GCF_009720525.1 of Gimesia benthica. Taxonomy (NCBI): domain Bacteria; kingdom Pseudomonadati; phylum Planctomycetota; class Planctomycetia; order Planctomycetales; family Planctomycetaceae; genus Gimesia; species Gimesia benthica. Next base: position 3,705,340 of record NZ_CP043930.1, on the reverse strand, counting down.
TGGGCAATGCTGACAGGTCTCTCGCTGCTGTTAATCGCAGCCATGACCGACGTCAAGACACCAGAGTCCCTGTTTATCTCACCTCACCATGCTCGCACTGCGCGCAGTGCGGCACCGCAGCAACAGGCTCCCACGAATAGAGAGCCTCTGCTTGAGGTTTCAGATGAAACAGCTGCTTCTACGCCGGCCCCTCAGCCCGCGCCTGCGCAGCGCGTCGTTGAGACAGCACAACCTGATCGGCAGCCTGAAATTAAAACCGTGGCCCGTACCGTGCAGGCGACACCGGTGCCACAGTATGTCACGCCGGAAGTCAAGACTGCAGCGACCACATCACGAACCGTACAGACGCGGACACTTGTCGATCCCACACTGGAGCAGCCTGTCGATACTCCGTCAACACCGCAGCGTTCCCGCGCGATCCAGTTTCACCTGGCTGAGGAAGTACAAGCTGAGCGCGTGGATCCCACTGAGAAGAAAATGGAAATGCGGCTTGCCAGCCTGACCCGTCAGGTCGATCGACTGACCAATCTGCAGTTGGAAGTCCAGCAGCAGTCCAAAATGGAACTGGCTCAGAATACGGATCGTCTGGAACAGGCGACCAAGCTCCTGCAACAGATGCAGCAGATGAATCAATTGCGCGATCTCGAACGAAAACTGGATGGGATGCAAGGCAAGGCTGACGCAGCTGCACAGCCGAAAACGCCTGCACCACAGGCCACAGCACCGCCGGCTCCCGCCGCCAGTGAAACCAGCGCCCCTGCCGATTCCAAAGCGAAAAAAGAGCCGGTCCTGAAAGTCAGCCCCGATAAGGGAGCCGGGGAAACTTTCTCCCTGCAGATCCAGGATGCGGAGATCATGCAGGTTCTGGACATGCTGGGGGAACTCTCGGGCATGAATATCCTGGCCGGGCAGAGCGTTTCGGGGACGATCACAGCGAACCTCAAGAATGTCACGCCGCTGCAGGCCCTGGATGCCATCCTGCGTTCGCGCGAGTTGACTTCAGAGAAAGAAGGGGAGTTTATCTATGTGATGACCCAGGCTGAGCTGGAACAGAAAAAGAAGTCGAGCCGGAAAGTCGTCACCAAGCTCTATACCCCGTTTTACATCAGTGCCAAGGAATTACAGCAGCTGATCACGCCGATCCTGACGGAAAACGTGGGGATCGTCTCACTGACCACACCCAGCGAAGTCGGGATTTCTCCCGATGAAACGAGTGCCGGCGGTGACTCGTTCGCTCAGAACGATTCCATTCTGGTTCGCGATTACCCTGAAATCCTGGAAGAGGTAGATCGTCTGCTCGAAAAAATGGACGTACCTCCCCTGCAGGTGGTCATTGAAGCGATGATTCTGAACGTCACGCTGAATGATGACATGCGGTTTGGTGTGAACTTCGCCATGCTCAGTGGGAATAACAAGAGCCTGCTTGTCGATGGTAACGGTCAGACATTGAACGCTGCCAGTGGTTTCCCAGGGTCGGGTAGTTCGTCGATCGTCCCACCAACCGGACAGTTTGTGGCTGACCTGGCAGGACTCAAATACGGGTTCCTGCACGGCGACATCAGCGGTTTTATCGAAGCACTGGAAGACATCACGGAAACCAACCTGATCGCCTCGCCTCAGCTGCGGGCTTTGAACAAACAGAAAGCAGAACTGATTATCGGTGATCGCATCAGTTATTCCACAGTGACCCAGAACGGCAATACTTCGATTCAGAACGTGAACTTCCTGGATTCCGGTATCGTGCTTAACCTGCGACCCTTTATTACTCCCGATGGTCAGATTCGGATGGAAATTCACCCGGAACGCAGTTCGGCGACCATTAACTCCTCGACGAATCTGCCCGACCTGAAGACCACCGAAGTCACTACGAACGTCATGGTCCGCGACGGGAATACGGTTGTCATCGGGGGACTGATTGAAGAACGCGTCTCCGATACCAAAAATCAGGTTCCATTCTTAGGTGCGATTCCCGTGATCGGCAATGCGTTTCGCCAGCAGCGGGAAATTACGACCCGTTCCGAGCTGATCGTGCTGATCACACCGCGAATCGTACATCCTGAAGAGGCCAATGCTGAAGGTCAGGCCGAGAGATACGAGGGTGCAGAACGGATTGATAACTTCAAGAAGAGCTTCCTGCCGATCAACCAGGTACGGATTGTCCAGATGCATATCAAGCTGGCCAAGAAATACCTGCGGATTGGAAATCTGCCTAAAGCCAAAGAGCACATCAAAATTGCCGTCCGCCTGGATAAGAACAACACCGAAGCAATTCAGTTGAAGAAGTACATCGAAGATGCACTGATCAACCGTAATCGCCAGATGATCGGACTGCCTCCACTGTCTGGTCCCGAGATGCCGGCTCCGATTGTGGAGGAGGTGCCCTGAGCATGCTGCGGAATCTCAGTTGCATCGCCTGTGCGTTGGTCTGGCTGATCTGTTGCGGCTGTCAGGCGGTGCCGATTTCCACGCTGACGCAGATGTCGGGTGAGGCGCTGCAAGAGGAAACCACACCACAGACCTCAGAGACTTCCTCACGAACCGAGCGGACATCCCCCTTCAATGAACGGGCGAATCAACTCGTAGATCAGGCATTACAGCATTATTCCCAGGGAGAACTGCAGCAGGCCCGGTCGCTGCTCGCCTCGGCACGGGAAATAGATCCCGGGCATATCGGGACGTTTGAAATTGAGGCCCAGCTCTCCTACGACATGGGGGACCGGAAACAGTTTCTGCAGTCGCTTCGGGCGATTCGCGCTGCGAGCCCTCAAGACGCCGCCAAACAGAGTGCCATCGGAACCCTGTTTTTTCAGGCTGGCCAGACACAGGAAGGGATCGCCTGCCTGAAGCGTGCCATCGCGTTGAAACCGCATGAAGAAAACTACTCGTTGAAACTGGCGGCTTTTCTGGAGCAGACCAGCCGCACCGATGAGGCTCATGAAGTTCTGTTACGGGCGCTGCATAAGACGCCGGGCAGCAAACGACTGCCCATCGCCCTGGGTCGCGTCTGTGAGGTCAATCAGCAGTGGTCCGAAGCCAGCATATATTATGCGATGGTGATCAATCATCTGCCCGAAAACCACGTCTGGAGAAAACACCGCGCCCGCTGTCTGTATCACGCCGGGAAGTACCAGGAAGCTTTTGAACAGTTCTCCATCTGCCAGGAAGCAGACCGGGAACTGCTGTCACTTTCAGAAAAAATCGCGTTTGGCGACACGGCGCTGCGGCTGGGAGATCTGGAAAAGGCGCAACAACTGTTCGATGAAATATCTGCTGCCCACCAGCACCAGTTACTCCACGTAGAGGTATTGCGCGGGTTATGCGCAATCAACCGGGGCCAGACAACTGACGCGAAAGCCATTATCGCTACAGCCCGTAAAAAATGGCCCGCTGATCCCACGCTGTTAGAGGTCGCGGCCCTGCTTCCTGCGCAACAGACGGCGGTAAGGTAATCACCTGAACTGCGTATTTTTGCGCAAGATTCATTTGCCCAGCGCAAACTCGCTCCAGAAATTGGACAACCCCGATTTCGTAACCTAGATTTAGAGTGGTGATTTAAGATCACTTCTTAATTGGTGGAGTGCGCTCTGTAGTACTCCAATCTGGATTCGAAACAGGGTATTTCATTTTCAGCAGTATCGTCACTCTGCTGAGAAGGTGTTCGGCAATGAAAAGTTATGGCAAATACTGGGTTCTGGTGGTACTGCTGCTCTTCATGAGTTGTGTAGATAACCTCCTGGTAACCAGCCAGTTAGCTTCTCCCATGCTGGCGCTGGCCGCCTCGCTGGTGGCTTCACTCGTCGGTTGGGCCTGGCTGGTGAAATCCCTGCAGAAAGACCGCGATCAGATCAGTGCCTGTCTGCGGAATCCCGAATTACTGCGTCCGGAACTGAAGCAGAAGAACTTCTTCGGAAACCTGTTCGCGGAAGCCATTCAGAAAATTGAAGAGTCCGATACCGAACTCGTATCGACCACACAGGTTAAGACGATGTTGAAAGCCCGTCTGAATGCCCTCTCGAAGAAAGAGGCCCTGATGGAATCGGTGCTGGATCATCTGGAGACCGGGGTACTCGTCTTCGACGCACAACACACGCTGGAGTTTTCGAACCAGGCCGCATCGAAGTTCGTGATTCCGGAAGCGGACCGCACGCTGAACACCAGTGAATCCGGCCTCGCACTCAATAAGGCCCTCAGCAGCGATGTGGTGATTCGCGAGATCGCCAGCCTGCTCACTAAAACCATTGAACGCAAAGATGCCACGTTAAGCCGCCGCAGCGAGTTCCAGTTAACGGGACTCGACTTCCAGTCCCATTACCGCGCCATCGCCACGAACCTGTTCGATGAAAGTCAGGCGCTGCTGGGAACCGTGATCGTGGTGGAAAACATCGGCGAAGAAAATAATGAGAAGGAACGGCACGCCGAGTTTGTGTCGTCCGTCGCTCACGAGCTGAAAACACCGATGGCCGGGATCAAGGCTTATATCGAGATGCTGCTGGACGGTGACTGCGAAGAAGATGAAGCCGAAGAACTCTATGGCTTTATCAACGAACAGATTGACCGTCTGACTCGACTGGTCAACAGCATGCTGAATCTGGCCCGCATTGAAAGTGGTGTCGTAGAAATCAAGCGGCACGACTGTGAGCTGAATGACATTCTCAAATCGGCCGCTGATGTCATTTCGCCCAATGCCGGTGAAAAAGACATTACGTTTACCTCCGAACTGAGCGAGCTCTATCTGCCCGTACATGTCGATAAAGACATGCTGGGTCAGGCAATCATCAACCTGCTGTCAAATGCAGTAAAATACACGCCGCACGGACACGAAGTCCGCCTGCGGAGCAGAATGGAAGACAATACGGCAGTCATCGAAGTCCGGGATACCGGGATGGGAATTCCAGAAAACTCGCTGCCTCACATTTTTGATCGGTTCTATCGGGTACCCGAGAACAACCGCTCTGCGGCCGGTACGGGACTGGGTCTGGCTCTGGTTCACTTCATTGTGACCAACGTCCATAATGGCTCCATTTCGGTGCAGTCGGTCGTCAATAAAGGAACCTGTTTCACGGTCACCATTCCGCTGGGACATAAAGAACAGAAGAAGAAAAAACAACTGGCATCGCCGGTAACCGTATAACTGAAAGCGTTCGTGACCCGCCCTGGCGCGGTTCGACAGATGGAAAGAACCCAAGGAACACTGCAATGAGTCATCTGGTTTATGTTTGTGACGACGATTCGCACATTGTGCGTGCGGTCAGTATGAAACTCAAAAAGCGGGCCTGGAAGTCGTCAGCTTTCCGGATGGCTATGCCTGTTGGGAACAGGTTCAGGAACGTGCTCCCGAGATGATTATTACCGATTTGCAGATGCCCCGGATGAATGGTCTGGAACTCTGCGAAAAAATTCGCGAATTTGAAGCAACCCGATCAATCCCGCTTACGTTACTGACAGGGAAAGGTTTCGAATTCGATCACGATGAATATATGCAGAATCTGAAAATTACCAATGTTATGGTGAAACCCTTCAGCCCCAAGAAATTGTTAACACAGGTCCAGGAGTCTCTGCAAACGGCACCGGACACGATTGGTTAGTCGCTCAAATTCAGTTTATTGAAACTTTATCTCATGCGAAATTATTACACTGCCATCCAGTTCTGGTCTTACTCCCTGCTGGTAGTCTGCCTGTGTCCACTGGCGGTCTTCCTGGGTGCCTACATGCACTGGCCCCTGGGGGTGGCTCCGTTGCTGCTACTGGCACCTCCGACTGTTCTGGCGGCGGTCTCTTCACCTCGGGTCTGTTACTGGACTATTACAGTACTCTCCATCAGTTCCTGCTTCGCCGAAATTTTCTTTCGCCCGGACCTGGAAGAAGTCAGAAGTACCTACCCAGCGAGCATTATGTGCGCTAGCGTGCTTGTCGGACTGGTACTGCTGATCGATCTCTACATGGGCAAACTGCGTCACAAACTGTCTCAGATGCACGACCAGAATGACGAACTGGTCCGTCAGCTTTACCAGACTCAGAAACAGGCAGCTGCCGATGCTTCGAAATCGGGAATTACAGAAATCAATGACAAACCAGTCAGCGAGCAGAAAGAGAACACAAGTGTCGAGAGTGGCGTGAATTATCCACTGCTCCTGCTGACGCTGCAGGACATCGGTCGTCGGATCTCTACCAATCAATCCAACGAATCTTTGATTCCGACCGTGATCAGCACGGCCAAAGCTTCGCTGCAATGTGAATCATGTCAGGTATATCTCTGGGATTCAAAATCACGGGCACTGAAAAATGCACTGCCCGCGCGAGCCCGCGACCGACTGGACTACCGGCCTGCAGCCAATCATGGCGTAGCCGCCTGGGTGATCGAACATCGTCAGATCGTAATGCGAAACGATGCCGACCAGGATTACCGTCTTAAGAGGATCATCGAAGACGATCCACAGATGCCGGATGCGATTGCACCGCTGACCGTGGGTTCAGAACTGATCGGGTTGTTGATCATCGATAAAATCGACGTGGATTCTCCCACTATTGGCCGCCTGATTTACATTCTTTCCAATATCTACGCGTTGGGCATCAAGAATTCACAGTTGTTCAAACGCATTGAAGAGATGGCCAGCCGCGATGGTCTGACCGGACTGTATAACCATGCGACCTTCCAGGAAAAACTGCATGAACTGGTGAAGGGCGCAGAAGCGCAGTCCACGAGCCTCAGCATCATCATGAGCGACATCGATCACTTCAAATCCTTCAACGATACCTACGGGCACCAGGCCGGTGACTTCGTACTGAAAGAGGTCGCCCGCATCTGGAAAACCGTGATGCCCGATAATGCCGTACTGGCACGCTACGGTGGTGAAGAATTCATTGGCGTCCTGCTGGATCACGAATATTCCCAGGCACGTCAGATCGCGGAAGATTTACGTGAGACCCTGGAAAACTGCCCGATTCTGTTCGAAGGACAGCAACTGCAAGTTACTGCCAGCTTTGGCGTTACAGAATTTCGGCACCCTGCGACAACCACGAAAGAACTGGTGCGGGTGGCTGATGAATATCTCTACAAGGCGAAGGAAGGCGGACGAAATCAGGTGGTCGGCCTGGATACGAACGCCACCAGGAAACCGGGTACATAAGCGAGTCAGACATGCAGATCACAACGGAAGTTTTTGGCAATGTTCTGGTGGCCCATACACCGGATGAACTGACGGATGACACGTCCGGAGATTTCGTCCATGCGCTGTCAGACGCGATTAACGAACAGCATTACCAGGTTGTCCTGCAGATGGATCGCAGCGATCTTCTGGACAGTGCAGGCCTGACGGCCTTACTCGATCTGCAGGATATGACCCGGGAACACGGAGGGAACCTCAAGATCAGCGGCCTGGAAGAACCTGGCAAGAAAATTCTGGAAATGACGCGACTCGACCAGCGAATCGATATTTTCGATTCGGTGATCGAAGCGGTTTCCAGCTTTCAATAAAGATTTAAGAACCAGTCATGAATACCAATTCCCTCTTACAACCGAAAATGCGGCTCGGTGATCTGCTCATCTTCAAAGAGTATGTCACCGCAGAACAGCTGGAGTCCGCGCTGGAGGAACAGTCTCAGGGAGATGGCAGTCAACTGCTGGGTGAGCTGCTGGTCAACAACGAATATTGCACCGAAGAGCAGGTGCTGGAATGCCTTGCTCTGGAATATCGCATTCCCTACGTGCAGCTCGACAGCCGCATGTTCGACTCGAAAATCTTCGATGTTCTGCCACGTGAATTTGTGGAAAAGCATACGGTGCTGCCCCTGTTCAAAGTCCGCAACGTGTTGACTGTTGCGGTAGCGGAACCGACGAACGTCTTCCTGGTCGACCAGCTCCGCGACCTGACCAAGTCAGAAATCCAGATTGTCGCTGCCAGCGCCCGCGAAATCCGCCGGATGGTGCAGACCTACATGCCGAACACGAACGTGTTCGTGATCGACGACATCATCGATGATGCGAACGGCACCAATGTCGAACTGATTGAAGAATCGATCGACGACATCGGCTTCGACGTCGAGTTTGCCGGCCAGAGTCCGATCATCAAACTGGTCAATTACATTATCTACAATGCGGTCCGCGAGGGGGCCAGCGATATTCACATCGAACCCAACGAACAGCAGTTGCGGGTGCGTTATCGCGTGGATGGAGTGCTGCACCAGGCACTTGAGCCGCCCGTGCATCTGGCGCCTGCGGTTTCTTCGCGTATCAAGATCATGGCGAGCCTCGACATCAGCGAACGTCGTCTGCCACAGGATGGACGAATTCACGTCCTGATGGAAGGACGTCCAATCGACCTGCGTGTGAGTACGCTTCCCATGCCGAGCGGTGAAAAGGTCGTGATTCGTATTCTGGATAACCGCAGCGTCAATGTTTCACTCGAACAGCTGGGCTTCAGTTCCGAAGTTCTGGAAAACTTCACCGAACAGCTGGAAAAACCGAACGGCATCATTCTGGTGACCGGGCCTACCGGTAGTGGTAAGAGTACCACCCTGTACGCGGCTCTGAATGCCGTCAGCTCGATTGAGAAAAATGTCTGTACGGTCGAAGACCCGATCGAATATCAGCTGCCGATTATCAATCAGTTCCAGGTGAATGAAAAAATCGGTCTGTCATTCGCCACGATCCTGCGGAGTCTGCTGCGACAGGACCCGGATGTGGTGATGGTGGGCGAAATCCGCGACCAGGAAACCGGTAAGATCGCCATCCAGGCAGCCCTGACCGGGCACCTCGTCTTCAGTACGCTGCACACCAATGATGCGATTTCCGCGATTACCCGTCTGATTAACATGGGCGTTGACGATTACCTGATTGCGGCAGCCGTCAACATGGCACTGGCGCAGCGACTCTGTCGTAAATTGTGTCCGAAATGCAAAACACCGTATGAACTGCCCAAGGCGATGCAACTGGCGGTAGAACGGGTCGGCCTGGAAGCGAACGAATTTTATAAGAACAAAGGCTGCAAGCGGTGCCGCAATACCGGATTTTCCGGCCGAATCGGCGTGCATGAGATTCTGACCGTTGATGATCATCTGCGGGAAATCATCTCATCCAATCCTACGGTGGCAGCAGTCAAAGAATATGCACAGAACAATGGCATGATCCCCCTGCGGTATGACGCTCTGCGTAAAGCCCAGGAAGGACTGACGACAGTGGAAGAAGCCATCAAAGTCAGTGATGACGGCTGGATTCCCCAAAAACCCGCGCTGATCCGTTCCCATTCATAACGGCATCACGCTGAAGAGATAGAGAGTAACGCCCGATGGAAATGAACGATCTGTTACACGCGGCTGTGGACAGTGATGCTTCGGATATCCTGCTGGTAACCGACGCACCGCCCATGTTCCGTATCGACGGTCAGCTGCGCACCACCGCCCTGGAACCGCTGGATCCCGAAACGATTCGTGATCTGTGCGACCAGGTGATGAAGGTGCAACAGAAAGAAATTCTCGAAAAGCAGAAGGACGTCGATTTCGCGATCACGATTCCGCGGCTGGGGCGTTTCCGTTTCAATATCCATGTGCAGCGCGGTTCTCTGGCGGCTGCCATCCGTCGATTTTCCAATGAAGTCTGTGCGTTGAGCAGTTTGGAGCTGCCCCCTGTCGTAGAAGAACTGACGCGGCTCAAAACCGGGCTGATCCTGGTGACCGGGCAGACCGGTTCCGGTAAGTCCACCACGCTGGCGGCCATGGTCGAAGCTATTAATCAGCGGGATTCAAAACATATCATCACCCTGGAAGATCCGATTGAATACCAGTTCCAGCACGGGAAATCACTGATCGAACAAAGGGAGATCGGCGAAGACTGTCCCGGGTTCACCTCGGGGCTGAGACATATCCTGCGGCAGGATCCGGATGTGATTCTGATCGGGGAATTGCGGGATCTGGATACCATTCGGGTTGCCCTGCAGGCTGCGGAGACCGGTCACCTGGTACTCGCTTCACTGCATGTTTCCAGCGCAGCGGGAGTTGTCGATCGACTGGTCGAAGTCTTTCCACCGGAAGAACAATCCCAGGTCCGCAGCCATCTGGCGGAATCGTTAAGGGCTGTCATTACCCAACGCTTATTACCAGCGGCGATGTCCAACGGCCGTGTGGCTGCTGTGGAAATCATGCTGACGAATCGGGCAATTCAAACCAGTATTCGCGAATCGACGACCCATCTGATTCCAGGCATTATTTCGACGAACCGTCGCCTGGGTATGCAGACGATGGAACAGGCTCTCAAAGAACTGCTGTTAAACGGTAAAGTCGACGCGGAAACCGTGGACGAACACCTGCAGGAATTGAAGGGCGAAGCGTCGGGCAAAGAATATTCTCATGGATTACTGGCTTAACAGGATCGATGAGGGACAGGCAGAACCATGCAATTCAAATATATCGCACGCAACACGACAGGACAGAATCAGTCCGGTGAACTGGTCGCAGAGACCAGGGAAGAGGCGGTTGCCAAGCTGCGCCAGGAAGGTCTGTATCTGCTCTCCCTGGAAGAGGCGGATGAAAAGTCATCCAAGGGGCTGGCAGCAACCCGTAAAAAACGGGTCTCTCGAAAGGACGTGATCTATTTCACCAACCAGATGGCGATTATGGTCGACGCGGGAGTGCCCGTGGCCACAGCCCTGGAAGGAATTGCGAAGCAGATTGAAAACGAAACACTCGCCGAGATTCTGGCCTGCATTCAGAAAGACGTTGAAGCGGGAAGCGACCTCTCCAGCGCGCTGAGTGAATTTCCACGGTTGTTCGATAAAACCTATGTGAACCTCATCAAAGCCAGCGAGGCCAGCGGTACGATGCCGCAGATGCTGAACCGCATCGCACAGCAGGCTGAAGAAGAACAGGAAACCATTCAGCAGGTGAAAGGGGCTTTGATCTACCCGGCCGTGATGCTGGTGATGTGTATCGGCATCTGTATTTTCCTGCTGACATACGTCTTTCCCAAGCTGATGCCCATGTTCGCAGCCCGTGGTGCTGCGGTCCCCACACCGACGAAAATGATGATTTTCGTCTCGACGGCCATCACCTCTTACTGGTATCTGCTACTGCTGTTTCTGGCGGCTGTGATCGGCTTTTTCTTCTATATGCGGAATCAGGCCTGGGGCAAAGCGACGTTCGACTGGTGTCTGATTCGGATGCCGGTCTTTGGCTCGATGCTGAAAAAACTGGCCATCAGCCGCAGTATCCGTACGTTGGCCACAACGGTTAACGCGGGAGTTCCCATGCTGGAAGCCATCGAACTGAGCGCTGGTGTATCCGACAATGTCTATTTCAAACAGAGCTGGATGGAGATCAGTGAGCAGGTTACGACCGGAAAACAGATTCACGAGGCACTGGAAGGCAAATCATTATTTCCCCCCACGATGCAGCAGATGATCGCTTCCGGCGAATCGACGGGCCGACTGGGAATGGTGCTCAATAAGCTGAGCGACTACTTTGATCGGGATGTCAAAATTGCCATCAAGTCCGCCACGACCCTGGTCGAACCGTTGATGGTGGTCTGCATGGGCTCGATCATCGGTTTTATTGCACTCTCGATGCTGTTGCCGATCTTCACGCTGAGTACCAGCCACTAATCCGACTCAGGCGATTTCTTCTCCTGCTTCTGCTCTGGCGGGGATTCCGGTGACTCGGGAGACTCTGCTTTTGTTTCCGTCTCTGGCGACGGGCCCTCCACAGGTGCATCTGCCCTGGTAGTCTCTGTCTCTGCTTTGGGTCCTGACTGCTGCTCATCTTCCTGTTTTGCTTTTTCCTCTTCAGGAACCAGGTCGAGCAGGTTATTGCTGTTGAATTTCTCCTTGGAGAAAGCACGAAGCTCGGCATTGAAGATCTGTACCAGTGCGTGCAGACAGGAAGCGACGATCGGGCCGATGAACACACCCCAGAGTCCCATCATCTGCAGTCCGCCCAGCACACTGACGAAGGCGAGCAGGGGATGCAGTTTCGCGTCACTCTGCAGAACATAGGTACGGATGACGTTGTCCAACGTGCCGACCACCAGCGTCCCGAACAGGGTCAGGAAGATCGCAGCCCCCCAGTCTCCCTGGTACATCAACCAGCCGGCACAGGGCCCCCAGATAATCCAGGATCCCATCAGGGGAACCATCGACGTGATCGTGGCGAGGATCAGAAGAATGAAGAAATGCTCGAAGCCGACTATGTATAAGGCGATCGCAGTCATCAGTCCCTGACCAATGGCCGCCAGGAAAGTTCCCAGAACCACGGCCCGCACGACTTTCTGGAACTTATCGATCAACTGCCGCTGGTAATCCAGGTGTACGGGAATCAGGGACTGCGTCGATTCGACGAGCACGTATCCATCGGCCAGAAAGTAATACAGGGCAATCACAAACATGATCCACGCGATCACTGCGGAGAAGATGGTCCCCAGCATCCCCACGGTCGAAGCGGCGAAACCGAGCGAACGCTTGGCGATCGGAACCAGAGTCGCCTGCAGATTCTTCCGGACGAAATCATCAGCGACTTTCGACTGTTCCTGGTTGTTCGTTCCTTCTTCTGGAGCTTCCTCTTTTCCCAGGTATTCGTTGGACCATTCCACAAACTGATGCAGTTTGACGTTACTGACCTCCACTTTTTCGCGGACCGACTGCACGGTTTTGTTCCAGTTGGCTTCATCCAGCGCATTCACCACCGTGGTAAACAGCTGCAGGGAACCCAGGAAAATCCCCACACAAAGAGGAACAAAGATTGCGGAAATGATCAGCGTGGTTGTGATGCCTGCGGCGATCCGGACGTGGCCCCGGACCCGTTTGATGAAATACTGGAGCAGGGGCTGACTGACCATGGCGACCACGGCTGCCAGAAAAAGGGGCAGCAGGAACGGCATGATTACCTTGAAGAAGGTCACTCCCAGGAACAGGATCAGGCAGAAAATGATGCTGAGTGAAACAAGGCGAACCATAAACCAGTTCCCATATTGAATAGATCGCAGAAAAAGCCACGATCGGTTACCCGATCTGAGCTGTTGGCAGATAACAACTTACAGCAATGCAAGCACGAATGATAGTACAAAAGCCTCCTCAGTCTGACGGGAAAGGACTGGGACAGACTTTCAGATTATTTTCGTTTCCTTATCGCAATTTTGAACCCCCATTCGCTACAATAGCGATTCCCTCTCGATTCAGGAACGATGCGCATCGAGATCAGTTTGTCTATCTCGACAGAACCGGAGTCTGGTATGAAACGTTACATTATCTCACTTTTATCTGCGAACCGCGTAGGCATCATGGCCGCGGTCACAACCGCCATGGATGAACTGGGCGCAAACCTGCATGAAGCCAGCATTGCAGTGATCCAGAACTTTTTCAACATCGTGATTGCCGCCGATTTCCCTGAAGAGCGCGATCCAACCCTGATCCAGGAACACATTGAGGGAATCTGTAACGCGTTCAATGTGGATGTTTCCATTAAAGACCCGGATGTAGACGTGCCTTCCATGCTGCCTCCGGAAGACTGCATCAAGTACCTGCTGGCCATCGCGGGAACCAACCGTCCCGGGATTCTCAGACGCATCTCATCCCAGCTGGGACAGGATGGCGTGGACATCATTGACCTGTCTGCCACCAGTTCCTCCGATGGGCAGACATTTGAGATGATGATCAAGGTGGCGGTACCCAAATCGCTCGACATCCTCGAGCTGCAGTCCGTGATGGAGAACATTTGCAGTGACTTTGATGTGTCAGTCGATTTCATCAGCGAATCGGATTCGGCCATCATCAGTTCACAGAGCCAGACGCGTATGTTTAAGCTGTAATACTCCCCGATTGCGGGACATTACTGAGAAAAAGATTTGGGATGATGTCAAAATCCGGTCCATCTCAGCAGCAGTCATTCGAGACACCTTTCAAGATATTGAAAGAATATCAGTATGCCAGCACGGCTGTCTCCGAGTTACTGCACTCTCTTGAGACGCCGGATCCCCAGCTGATTTACCTGTATGGCCCCTCCGGATGCGGCAAATCAGCCCTGATTCATCATCTGTTGCCCGAGTATCTCGCCTTGCATCCCGGGGCAGAATGGGAACTCCTGACCGCGAGCGAATTTGCCGCCCGCTTTGCCCTGGCGTCATCAAACCAGCAAATTACCGACTTTCAGAAAGGGCTGCGGGGACTCGATCTGCTGATCCTGGAAGACGTGCATAGCCTGGAAAACCGCTCTCACACGCAGCAGGAGCTGCTGTCTACTCTCGATGACATTCTGGGCCAGGGGGGCGGATCATCGTGTCTGCGACGAAGCCGCCCGGGGAACTGGCCTTGTTTCTGAAAAAGCTGACCAATCGCTTTCATGGCGGGATCTGTGCGGCGATTCCGCCTCTGGAATTTCAGAGCCGACAGGAATTACTGGAATTCTGGGCCGAGGTGGAAGCAATTCCCCTGCCGAAAAAAGAGCTGACGCTGATCGCACAAAAGAAAGACCTCTCGCCGCGTGAGCTGTTTGCGGTGCTGAAACAGCTGCAAACCGTCAGTCGGATCAATCGTCAGCCCCTGGATAGTCGCTTCGTGAAACAGTATCTGCAGGGCAACCTCGAACCTCCCCGCACAAGTACCGCGAAAATCACGCGCGCGGTCTGCCGGGAATTTAAAACAACCCTGGCCGAAATCCGTTCTGCCAACCGGTCACAACAGTATGTTCTGCCGCGGCAGTGTGCGATGTTTCTCTCCCGGGAACTGACCGATGAATCTTTAGCCAAAATCGCAAATTACTTCAATCGGAAGAACCACAGCACGGTTATTCATGCCTGTCGTCAAATTCAGACCGATCTCGAAAAATCACCTGGATTACGTCAGCAGATTTCTCGCATTAAGCAACAACTGGGAGTATACCTGTTATAGCAGAGAGTGAAATCACAGAGACCCGACCGGTCAGATAAAGGATTCCATCTCGAATTCTCCCGGTTGCTGGTGGCCATTTTGTGCATAACATGTTGATTTCCGGTTGAGAAATGTGGAGCCATTTTCGGGTTCTGAACGCGCTGAAAAGTAGCCTCCACACCCCCTGCTGACTCTCATCATTGCCTCCCCTGCAGCGCCACATTCCATTGACAGGTTATCGACATACAAAGCCTCGTCGACAACCGATATAAGATGTTTCATAGTAACACCTTATATCGATATCTCCTCACTTCTTAACAGAATCTACCTCGCCTAGATAATACTAATAATAAATTAATTAATTTTTAGAGAAAAAGGGTTCTGAAAAACCCCTGGCATGTCGAGATTCGCGTCTCTCCGATGATTGTGAAAATGCTTTGAATCACATAAAATACAGACATCAGAAAATCGATATCTTATCGCTGCCAGAATGAGTTCCAGAAGACATGCGGGGCAGCACAATTTACCCATCAAAAATCTAATACAAAGTTGACTCACACATGAAGCTCAGTTGTTCACGATCGGCCCTGTTGTCCGGTTTCCAGATCATTGGAAGCGTCATCAGTTCACGCACTCCCAAGGAGATCCTGAAGTGCGCCAAACTCGAAGCAGGAGACGGCAAGGCAACCTTGAGTGGAACCGATCTCGAAGTCAGCATCCGTTACGACTTCGATGAAGTGGATGTCACGATTCCCGGAGAGATCCTGCTGTCGGTTCACGAGCTGGTCTCGATCCTGAAAGAATCCACAACCGATTCGGTCGAGATCGAACTGAAGAAGGACGAGGAAACCGAACAGGACTTTATTCTGATTTCCTCAGGCAAGAGCGAATTCCGTCTGTCAGTCCACGATCCTTCTGAATTTCCCGCAGTAGAAACATTCAAAGAATCAAATTACTTCGAAATTCCCATGCAGTCCTTCCGGGAAATGATCCGGCGGACCGTATTCGCGACCGATCCGGAAAGCACCCGCTATGCATTGGGTGGCGTACTGTTCGACGTGGAAGGGGATAAGCTGACGCTGGCGGCGACCGATGGACGTCGTCTGGCGATGGTAGAATCCGCCTGTTCCTATCAGGGATCAGAGGCGTATGAAAACAATCGGCCCGTGATCCCTGCCAAGGCGATGACGCTGATCGAAAAGAGCCTGACCGGCGATGAAGGCAACATCCAGATTGCGATTCGGGCCAATGACGTGATCGTCAAAAGTGGTCGTTCGACAATTTTTGCTCGCCTGGTAGAAGGCCGCTTTCCCAAGTATCGGGATGTCATTCCACCAGAAGCGACTCACAGTATCGACCTGGAAGTCGGAACCTTCTTCGGTGCCGTCCGTCAGGCTCAGATTGTGACCGACGTGGAAACCCGGGGCGTTGATTTTATCTTCAACAGTGGCCTGTTAACGCTGAAGAGTGTGGCTGCCTCTGTGGGGGAATCGAAGGTTGAAATCCCGATTCCCTTTGAAGGCGAGGAAATCGTCATCACCTTTGACGTCCGCTACCTGGCAGACTTCCTCAAAGCTCTGGATTCCGCCGCTCATATCCAGCTGCAGCTGATCGATTCCGACAGCGCTGCCGTCCTCAAGACCGACGATGGTTACACCTACGTGATCATGCCCCTCTCACAGGCACGGTAATTCATGTCAGAGAAATACGAATTCAAGACCTGCCGCGCGATTCCGGCCGCGACACCTGTCTCCCAGGTGCTCTCGGAACTGATTGCGATGAAAGGGCTGGCTCGGGTTCAGGGAGATCAGCGACTGAAACAGGCCTGGCAACAGGTGGCCGGCGAAAAGATTGCCAGCCAGACCACGATCCTGGGGATCAAGAACCGGATCGTGCAGATCGGTGTCGACAATTCAGCTCTGTTGAATGAGTTGAATTCGTTTCACAAGATGTCGCTGCTGCAGAAGCTGCAGAAAGAGTATGGAAAACAGAATGTCCGCGACATGCGGTTCCGATTGAAATCGAAAACAAATCAGGACAGCAGGCAGGGGTAAAATGGAATGGGAAATTTCTGTTTGCCGTCCGTCACTAATCAGCGATCGTTATCCTAACGGGTAACGATTCAGGAATTCACGGGAGTGAAATTAGAGTGAGCGATCAACAAGAGAGTCAGGCAGATCTGAAAAAAGCGGGCTATGATGAATCGAATATTCGAGCCCTGGAAGGTGTAGAAGGGATTCGCACCCGCCCCGCGATGTACATCGGCGATACCACGCTGCGGGGTCTGCATCACCTGGTTTATGAAATCGTGGATAACTCCATCGACGAATGTGTGAACGGTTACGCCTCCGTGATCAATGTTAAAATCAACGCGGATGGCAGCGTGAGCTGCAGCGACGATGGTCGAGGAATTCCCGTCGGGGCAATGCCCGATATGAACAACCGGCCGGCTCTGGAAGTAGTGCTGACCGAAATTCACGCCGGGGGTAAGTTCGACCGCGAAGGGGGTTATAAAACCGGAACCGGTGGTCTGCACGGCGTCGGGATTACCGCGGTGAATGCGCTCAGTGAATGGCTCGAAGCGGAAGTCCGCCGGGAAGGTCACGTCTGGACCATGGACTTCGCTGCAGGGCTCGTGAAAACACCGCTGCAGAAGCTGGCCAAAACCGAAAAGAGCGGAACGAAGATTACCTTCAAACCCGATGGTACGATCTTCCCCGATACGAAGTTCATCTACGACACGCTGACCAAGCGACTCCAGGAACTGGCGTTTCTGAATGCGGGTGTGAAAATCCGGATCATCGACGAACGTTCGGGACAGACGGATGAATTCCACTACGAAGACGGGCTGGTCGAATTCGTCCGCTATCTGAACCGGACGGAGAATGTGCTCTATGAGGAAATCATTTCGATCCAGGGAGAGATGGAAGGGGTGCAGGTCGACATCTCTGTCCAGCACAACGATGGCTCTACCGAAAATGTCCGCTGCTTTGCCAACAACATTTTCAACATCGAAGGGGGAACGCACTTCTCCGGTTTCCGTGGTGCTCTGACCCGTTCGATCAACGCGTACGGTAAGAAAGCCAACCTGTTCAAGGACTTCACACCCAGTGGTGATGACTTCCGCGAAGGGTTGACCGCAGTGATTACCGTGCGTGTGCCCGATCCCCAGTTCGAAGGGCAGACCAAAACCAAGCTGGGTAACAGCGAAGTCGAAGGGATTGTGCAGACGGTTGTCAACGAGAAGCTGATGAAGTTCTTCGAAGAGAACCCCTCGGTTGCCAAGAAGATCGCTCAGAAAGGTCTGCTGGCAGCAGAAGCCCGCGAAGCCGCCAAGAAGGCCCGCGAAATGGTACGGCGTAAAGGTGCGCTGACGACCGGCGGCCTGCCTGAAAAACTTCGCGACTGCCGCAGTCGTGAGCTGGACATCACCGAACTGTACCTGGTCGAAGGGGATTCGGCCGGTGGTTCTGCGGATACCGGTCGCGATTCGAACATTCAGGCGATTCTCCCGCTGCGTGGTAAGATCCTGAACGTGGAAAAAGCCCAGCTGGTCAAAGTGCTGGATAACGCGGAAATTTCCAACATCTTCAAAGCCGTGGGTGTTCCCCCGGGAGCTGAGTTTGATGATGTGACCAAACGTCGTTACGGTAAGATCATTCTGATGACCGACGCCGACGTCGACGGTAGCCACATTCGTACGCTGCTGCTGACCTTCTTCTTCCGCCACATGCGGGAACTGGTGAACCATGGCTGTGTCTATGTTGCTCAGCCTCCGTTGTACCGCGTCGAACAGGGTAAAAAACGGCGCTACGTACAGACCCAGGAAGAGATGATGAACGAGCTGGTAGAACTGGCTCTGGGCGATGCGAACCTGACCTGTGAAGACGGCACCGTATTCGAAACGGAAATGCTCGATAAGCTGGTCAAGCTGGTGGGCGAACTCGAAGAGCCATTGGGAACACTGGACCGCCGCGGGATTGACCTGAAATTCCTGGCTCAGAATCACGCCACTGACGAGGGACTGCTGCCTCAATACCGAATCTTTCTGGGTAAGGAACAGTTCTGGTTCACTTCGCAGGATGATATGAAAGAATTCCTGAAAGAGGAAGAACAGAAGCGGGGCGAAGAACTGCGGATTGCCGATGAAAACGGTGATTCCTCATCCGATTCCGAAGAGGATGAAGAAGACTTCGGCAAAGATGATGGGTTGCAGGTCACGGACATTCACGAGATCCGCTCGATCAATGAGTACCTGAAACAGCTCAAGGGTTACGGTATCGCATTGAAGGATTTCTATTCGCCCGGCAACCGGAACGGGGAGCCGATCTTCCCGTTTACGATTCACAGCGGCAACAGCAACGTCAAGCTCAGCAGTCTGCGTCAGCTGCTTCCCTCGCTGCGTGATCTGGGTGAAAAAGGCCTGAAACTGACCCGCTTCAAAGGACTGGGCGAAATGAACTCAGAAGAGTTGTGGGACACCAGCATGGATCCCGAGAACCGGGTTCTGTTGCAGGTCGGTATGGAAGATGCCGCTGCCGCCGATGAGATCTTCCGCGTCCTGATGGGTGACGTGGTGGAACCCCGCCGCGAGTTCATCGAGAAGCATGCTTTGGATGTGAAGAACCTCGATATTTAATCATCGAGGTCTTCAGCTGGCGAATCAGACGAGATCGGAGCCTTCCAGGGAAGCAATGAACGGAAGGTGCCGATACTCGTTGTTGAAGTCCAGACCATAGCCGACGACGAAGTGATCGGGAATTTTGAAGCAGTGATAGTCCGGTCCGAAATCGACTTCAGTGGCTTCCTCTTTCCAGAGCAGGACTGCGGTTTTCAGTGAGCGTGGTTCCTGTTCGCTGATCTGTGCCATGACCTTCTGCATGGTTTTCCCGGTATCGAAAATATCGTCGACCAGCAGGACATCACGTTCGCTGAGGTCGGGCAGATAATCCAGATTGACGAATAGCTCACCAGGTTTGGTTGATTTGCCGCGATAGCTGGATGCCTGGAGCAGTCCGACCTGATGCGGTACATCGATGGCACGAATCAGGTCTGCCAGCAGAACCAGGCTGCCGGCGAGGATGCCGATAATCGTTAAGGGGCGGCCCTGGTATTCCTGGGCCAGTTCGCGTCCGAGCGCGATTACCCGTGAGTTGATTTCGTTCTGGTCGATAAGAACTTTCACAGCGACATCCTTTCGTTAACTTGTCTCGGTCGTATCCCCGGCGAGTTCCGTTTTCATGAACTCCCTGAGCAGCATGGTCGCATACACGCCGGAGGGGAGCGTGAACTCGAAGCGTACCCCATTCTCAGTTGGTTCCAGCTGGAGTGCTTCCGGCCGGATCAGGTAGGGGCGCCTGGTTCCCGCG
The DNA here is from genome assembly GCF_009720525.1 of Gimesia benthica. Lineage (NCBI taxonomy): Bacteria > Pseudomonadati > Planctomycetota > Planctomycetia > Planctomycetales > Planctomycetaceae > Gimesia > Gimesia benthica. Next base: position 3,685,125 of record NZ_CP043930.1, on the reverse strand, counting down.
GTCAGTTTTTTATAGCGGTTAAACAGATCGGGCTCCAGTCCAAAGTCGTTTAGGACCTGCTGTTCCTGTGCGGATGTTTCCTGAGTCGGCTGTTTCATTTTTGGACCGAACAGGGGGCCGGTAATCATGGTTTCTCCCTGATCGAATCGTTGCTGTTCGGCGGTGACATCTTCAACGACGAACAGTCCCCCCGACGCACAGACCTGCATGACATCTCCCATTTGAACGCTCTGCTGCTGACCGGCGAGAATCCGGTTGGCGAGCGCGCGATTGAACAGCGCCGATTGCACAGCCGAGAGAGCCAGCCGCTTGAGGGCTTTATTTCGCATGTATTTTCCCGGGACCCGCTTTCCCTGGAGCAGTTTGAGCCCCATGTCGAAGGTCTCGTTGTCGTGACCCATCCGCTGGGCACCGTAGTAATTCGGAAAACCGGTCTGGGCGATCTGTTCCTGAATCGCTTGCGCTTTGTCGAAGGCGTCGTCTTCCGTATCGCGGACGATAATCGAGAAGCGATTCCCTTTGAGGTGCCCGGTTTTGAGTTTGTTCTCGTGTCGGGTTGCTTTGAGAATCTGGATACCGGTGAATTCGAAGGTTTCAACCAGCGGTTCACACTCGGCGGGGACAGACACATATTGACGTGTGACTGCAAAGCGGTCTTTGAGTCCGGCGACGCCGATATCGCGTGGATTGATCTGCAGTATGCGGGCCAGGTTCTTCACCAGGTAGGGGGCGGAGACGTCCCGTTTCTCAATCCAGAGGAACAGGTGTTCGCCGGCTCCCGTGGGTTCGTAGACGGGAATTTCGTCGACGACGAAGTCCTCGGGGGTCTGTTTCAGCTGGCCGCCGATCCCCGGTAAGTCTGGTGTCAGAAAAGGGAGTGTTTCGATTTCGGACTCAGACATACGGGGAATTCTACTATCTATTGGCTATCGCGAGGGAAAACAGCCGAATGAACCCTTCACCCAGTTCGAGGTTCAGGCTGAACTGACTGGCGGTGATTTTAGGAGAAAAGGTTACCAGATCGCCACCGGTAGCGAAGGCGACTTTCGCGGATTCCACAAATTCCGGATCCTTATTCTTCTGACTGGCCAGGGGGAGAATCGAGGCGAACTTCAAAGAGAACAGGAAGGGGGAGCCGGGTTTTGTCTGTTTACCCTGTTTGGCTGCTGCGGAGATCGAGGCGGAGAGCAGTTCCAGGCTCGATGGTTCGCCCATCGCGACCCAGCACTCTGTATCACTGCAGCCGAGGAAAATGACGGGGTTTTCCCCGAAGATATCCCGGGCGTTGTTTTTCACGTTATCGGGAGAGATCTGATGAATGACGACACCTTCGACCTCCGCCACATTGGCTTTGATGCCTTTGGTATCTTCTGCCTGGGAGATCAGATCGAAGAATTCCTGCAGGCCTTCGCGGAACGAAGCCGCCTCCTGGAGTTTCAAAGCGCCAATCAATGCCAGTTTCTCGTCGCCGTTCTGAACCAGTTTAATGTGGGCATCGAGTTTACCGGACTTGACCGTTGATTCTGCCGACTTGAAGACTTTTGCAGCTGGTCCCGGGTTGGCTTCGCTGCCGAAAAACACGGGAGGCACATTGGATTTCGACTGTTCGATGACGTCGAGCAGCATCTTCTGTTCAATGTCTTTGTGCAGGGGAACGATCGTGTATCCCAGCACATCGGAGTCGGTGGCATTCAGGTAGGAGTACTGGCTGGCTTTCTGAGAGAGTGCTTCCAGCTGTTTTGTTAAATCGGTTCCCGGTTTGGCATCGATACCGAAATGCAGCAGGATCTGTTTTTTCTCCCGGGAGAGTTCGTAACCAAAGGTCAACGCGGCGCCCTCTTTGGCAATTGTCTGGAACTGCTTGAAGATCATCATGGTTGTGGCTTTGCGGCTTTCGAACTGGAGGTCCGTTTCGCTCTCTTTCTTCTGCAGTTGATCGTCGATGCGGGCACTGGCCAGGTCGACAGCCATCATTCGCATTGGCTCGGGAACATTCTTCAGCAGCAGAGATGCTGCGATGTCGTACTTTTCTGCCAGCGGTTTGGTGAATTCGTCGGGGTTGTAAAAGTCGCGGTCGAGGGCTTCGCTTTTGATCTGCACGAAGGCGTAGTCATGGGCCATTTTCAGGTGCAGGGAGAATTGTGGCAGGGCGACCGTGTAACGGTTCTCCTGATCGGGAACCGGGTTGAGGAAAATGCCGACTTCTTCGAGTGTCGTTTTCAGAGCATCCAGGTCTTTGATGGGGATAAAGCCGACGACTTCGGGTTGTGGCGAGATGCCTTCTTTCAGAAAGACAAAGGCGCCCAGTGGTCTGGTTTTATCGATGCCCTCCAGGTTGCGATACTGGGCCAGGAAGCCTTTGATCATCGCGGGATACTCGGGTTTGTCGATGGTGGAGAACATATAGTCGACGTCATCCAGGACCCGGTCGATGCTGGCGATCGAGGCCACGGCGATGGGCTGGTTCCAGTCGATCTTGTCTTTGCGGGGTTCGTCCGATTTGGGTTGCGCCAGGGCCAGGGTGCTGATGGCCAGAAAGGAGAGGGTCAGAGTCACGCGTTGAAAGAGTGAAGTTCTCGACAATGTCTGCACTGAGGAACCCCTTCATATCAAAGAAGAATCGACGGATAGATGACAATGAGAATACGTGACGAACTGGAGCTCAAGCGAGAACCGGAGCGTCTGTATCAGTGTACCTGTCTGAGCGGAAACGGGTTACAAGATTTTTGGAATTTCCCGTCAGTTCGTCTGAAATGCGTCTTCGACGAGGAAGACGATCAGGGAGCGTGCGCCATGGGCTCCGATCACCAGTGACTGTTCGATGTCGGCCGTTTTGGATGGGCCGGACATGAAGGTTCCAAAGCTGTTCTCCGCAAAAGCGAGTCGTTCGTAAGCTTCGGCCATGTTGTTGATCACTGCGGAAGCAGGCACGAGCAGGGCGACGTGCTGTGCGAGAAAGTAGAGCACACGCGCTGGTCCGCCGTCGTTGGTAATCCAGACGGCACCGTTTTCTGCGACAGCGAATTCGCCGGGAAGAATGGCAAAATCGATGTCTTCGAAATCGTGGGGGTCGGTGATTTCGGGGATCGAAACATTCGGATTGCCGCATTCGGAGATCTGCGAACAGACTTTTTTGGCATCGGTGAACGCAGGCATTTCTGCGAGTTTCTGAGTCGCTTCGGCAACGTCTTTGACCTCCAGGCAGATCCCACCAACGCCGGAAAGAACCTCGGTGAACTGCGCCGTCGGATCGGGATACTGAATCCACCGCTGTTTGAGTTCGGGAGCTTCCAGGTTGGGGAGTTCGACGGGAGGGACCGACTGCTTCCGGAGCTTGCTGAGAATGTCGTCTTTACTTTTTGTCATGATTCTCTTTCATCCATTCCCGGAAACTCTGTTTGGGGAATTCGGGCAGCTCCCGCTGTTTTCCCCAGTCGTTCAGGCGATTATACAGCAGGAAGCGGGGTAGTTTTGGTACGATCCAGCGTGCCAGCTTACCGGACAGTTTATAGAGCTTCGGTGCCTGCATCATCCAGGACATCATTTTCATGGAGATCCGTTTGGAGAAGGGGAGAAAGCCCTTGATGCGAATTTCTTTCCGCCAGGTGAGCAGTTGATGATGCAGATCGATTTTGACCGGACAGACGTCGGTGCAGGATCCACACAGACTGCAGGCGAAGGGCAGCGAAGAGTTCTCCTTTGGATCACGGGCCGGTCCGAGTATCGAACCGATGGGTCCGGGAACCGTATTGCTGTAACTGTATCCGCCACTGCGTCGGTAGACGGGGCAGGTATTCATACAGGCGGCACAGCGAATGCAGTTCAGCGAGCGACGGAATTCATCGCTGCCGGATATTTCACTGCGACCATTGTCCAGGAGAACAATGTGCATTTCCTGTCCGGGGGCCGGTCCATGGAAGTGCGAGGAATAGGTGGTAATCGGCTGTCCGGTCGCCGAGCGGGCCAGCAGCCGGAGGAAGACGCTCAGATCGCCGGCACGGGGAATCAGTTTTTCGATGCCCATGCAGGCGATGTGCAATTTATTGAGCGAGGTTCCGAGGTCGGCGTTACCTTCATTCGTGCAGACAACAAATCCGCCGGTCTCCGCGATCGCGAAGTTGACCCCGGTAATACCTGCTTCGGCCTGGATGAACTTCTGCCGGAGATGCTGGCGGGCGGCTTCGGTCAGGTACTGGGGATCGGTGGCCCCTTTTTCGGTGCCCAGTTTTTCGTGGAACAGCTCGCCGATCTCTTCCTTCTTGATGTGAATCGCGGGCATGACGATGTGACTGGGAGGCATGTTCTGCATCTGGACGATGCGTTCGCCGAGGTCGGTGTCGATGATCTCAATTCCATGCCGTTCGAGGTAAGGGTTGAGATGACATTCTTCGGTGAGCATCGACTTACTTTTGACTACGCGGCTCACGTTGTGCTGTTTCAGAATGCCATGGACGATTTCGTTATGCTCGGTCGCGTTACGGGCCCAATGGACGTGCACGCCGCGGGCAGTCGCGTTGCGTTCGAATTCTTCGAGCAGGTTTGGCAGATCGGAAACCGTGTGCTGTTTGATCTGTGAAGCCTGTTCGCGGAGCAGTTCCCATTCGGGGAGCTGGTTGACGGCTTTGTCCCGCTTGGAGCGAACGAACCAGAGCGACTGATCATGCCAGTGCGCACGGTCTTTGTTCTCGATGAATTCTGCTGCTAATTGGGGATGTGAAGGCATGTTATAAACACTCAGCAAAAATTTCGGAGATGTGCATCACCCGGATCGGTTTCTTCTGCCGACGGATGATGCCATTCAGATGCATCAGGCAGGACATATCCAAAGCGGTGAGGACTTCGGTGCCCGCCTGCTCGTGATCGTGGACGCGGTCTTCGCCCATCATGCAGGAGACCGCTTCTTCCGCCACGGAGAACGTTCCCCCGAAGCCGCAGCATTCGTCGGGCCGCTGCAGCTGCGTGATTTCGACCCCTTCGATGCTTTCGAGCAGAGCCCGGGCGTTTCCAAAGGGTTCGCCCACGATTTCGCTGGAACTGGCCAGGCGGAGTTCTCTTAAACCGTGACAGCTCTGATGCAGGCCGACCTTGTGAGGGAAGCGACCCGCGAACTGTTTTACTCCCAGTGCGGTGGTCAGGTAGTCTGTGAACTCATAGGTTTTACCTTTGAGGTTTTCGTAGTCGGCATCGTTCTGGAAATATTCGTCGTAGTGATGCGTGACCATCGAGACACAACTTCCCGAGGGGCAGACGACGGCGTCGTATGCTTTGAAAATCTCGACGAAGCGTTTTGCCAGCGGTCCGACTTCATTCGTACAGCCGGTGTTGGCCATCGGTTGACCGCAGCAGGTCTGGCTTTCGGGATAGTCGACTTCGACCCCGAAATGCTCGAGGATTTTCAGAGTGGCAATCCCCACCTGCGGGAACAGCTGATCAACATAACAGGGGATAAACAGGCCAACTTTGGGCGGCATGGCAGGAAACTCATCAGGGGTTTCGAAGGGTTCTCAATACAATCTCTTTTATAGCCCTCCGGGTCATGAATGCCAAGCCGACCACGAGTTGAGAATGCGGACGTTCAGCGAGAAATCACGGTCAATGCAATCAGAAGCCAAGGAATCGCGCAATATTAAATCTTCCTGCGTAATTCCCGCGTCCCCTTTTCATAGAGGATTAAGCGTACTTACGCAGCTGGTCGCAGAGAAACCGCACCCGCGGTTTGCCAGTTATTTTTGATGTGTGCGAGATTCAAGCCACCCACAACGAGATTACTGACTCCCGGATTTTCCAGAACAAACGCAATCGCTTCCGCGGGGGGGAGATGTCCGGAAGCGAGCCCTTTTTTGACCAGAATGCCGACACCCTGGTCCGCAGCACGTTGAATCAGTTCTGCGTGGGAAGGATCTTCGAGGTGATATTCGACCATCAAGAGATCAGCCCACTTCAGAGCTGCAGTGCCACCTGCCACGGTTTTTCCTGAGAGACCGATCCAGCGAATCTTGCCCGCCTGTTGAAACGACTGCAGGACCTCGACGGCATCGCTCTCGTTAAGAATTTTCTGATCGTCTCCGTTGGAGTGAATCAGGACCATGTCGAGCACATCGGTCTTGAGGCGTTGCAGACTCCGTTCCAGGCTGGCGGTCAGACTCGCGCGAGAATAGTCGTAGTTTGATTGTCCGTTTTCGAAGGTCTCACCGATTTTGGTCGACAGCAGAAACTCAGCGCGGCGGTGTGACAGAAAGCGGCCGATACGTTCCTCGCTGATGCCATACGCGGGTGCCGTATCGATGTGATTGATACCCAGATCGAGAATCGAGTTGAGTAGCGTTTCGGTGGTGTCGTCAGCGGGCAGGTCGTAAGCCTGACTGTATTTGATCTGCTGATTGCGGCCGATTTTGAACGCACCAAAGCCAAGAGCACTGATGGAAGCACCCGTATTTCCCAGGGGACGATATTGCATGCGGATAAGTCTTTCTGCTTCAGGCGGCGGTGTTACGTGCGTCGTTCTCTTCCAGCGTCAGCCACTCCGATGCTGTCTCCCAGGGAGGCAGCGCGACTGTGGGGCGGGCTAATTTCTGGAGTGCCGTGAGATCGGAGTTCTCGCCAGACGCAGGCGAGATTCCCTGTTTCTTGAGGCAGTCGAACACATCTTCTGCCAGCTGTGGTGCCAAAGCCAGTTTGGTAGGCCAGGCGGTGATCAGATTCCCTTCAACAACCAGTTGAGGTGTTTCGGGTCGCAGGCCTGACTTCGTGGCTCCTTCGGCGCGATCAACCTGGTACGAAGTCCATTCCAGGCCAGCGACGTTGATCCCGGGCATGACAGCCTTTAGCTCCCGGGCAGCGTGAGCGACGAGTTCCTGTCGTGACTGACCTACGCCCTGTTCGGCGATTTGTCCTCCCAGTTGCCAGACCGTGCGTCCCTGAGAGTCGGTATCCGAAGTGATCGTCACCCGCGTTTTAGCGCCGTCGACACAGTGCCCGTTGAACGGTGGCAGTTTACCCCGCACGAGAACCATGTGCAGGGGGCGTCGTTGCATGAAGGGGGCGGTCTGAGAAACGGCATCCGGGCGTGCCTGGGTGCGAAGCGATTCGTTACCGCTGCCGGCAGTCAGCAGAACAGAACGAGGGTTGATCGTAAGTGGATCGCCCTCGGTGGTCTGCAGTTGAATTGCGGTGATGTTTCCGTGTGTGTCTGTTTGAAAGGTCAGCTGTGCGGGATCATATTTAAAAATCTGGTCGGCGTGCGTTTGTGCCAGATTGCTGATCAGGCTGAAGGGGGAGATCACCTGTTCTTCCATGACGCCGATGGAACCGGGGCAGCCGGCGAGGACCGATGGTGTTTCGTCAGCGGTCAGACTTCGAGGTGCGACGCGGAGACCCATTTTGGCACCGAACATTCCCAGCCGTGAGGAGAGGGATTCGGTTCGCCAGAGATAACAGTGGGGTGAGCGGACTTCGGTCTGCGAGAGATCGGGGGTCTGTTCGCCGGTGAGGGATTTCCGCCAGATCAGTGGCATCTCGCGAATTCCGCGTGCGGATCCGGTCATCATGCCCTGCAGCGTGTATTTCAATCCGCCGTGAATGATGCCCTGGGAGGCAATGGTCTGGCCGCTGCCCAGTTCGAAGGCTTCGAGCAGAAGACACCGGTATCCCCGCCGCGTGGCTTCGCTCAGGGTCCAGAGGCCGGCAATGCCTCCTCCGAAGATAATCAGATCTGCCGCAGGCACGATGAGAATCCTTTCTCACAGTGAGAAGGTGTCCCTTCCCGTAAAACGTCAATTTGAACGGAGTTGAAGCTGTTTTTAATCATTTTACCCCGATTCGGGAAGGTGAATCGGGGTAAAATGCGTGTTCAGAATATCAGTTTCAGAGAAAAAGGAGCGTTCGGAGCATCCAGATTAGATGGAGGGCCGGGCTTCTTTCTTGAGCAGCACGATGGCTTCGACTTCGACAGAGATATTTCCGGGCAGTGAACCCATGCCGACGGCACTGCGGGCGGCGCGACCATTTTCGCCGAAAATCTGCACCATCAGATCGCTGAAGCCGTTGATGACCTGCGGATGATGTTTGAAATCGGGGGCGGCATTGACCATGCCGAGCACTTTGACGAAGCGATCGATGCGATTCAGGTCACCCAGGTACTGTTTGAGGGTCGCCAGCATGGTCAGACCAACAGCGCGGGCTGCTTCAACACCCTGTTCTTCGGTGATTTCTTCACCAACCCGTCCTTTGTGCATAGAGCCATCCGTTTTGACGGGGCCATGACCGGAGATATACAGCATGTCTTCCACCTGGACGACGGGGTTATAGATTCCACCTGGTTTGGGGGCTTCAGGGAGTTCCAGATTCAGTTCCTGAATTTTTGCCTCGATGCTCATTTTCGGTTCCTGTGTTTAAAAAGTTCGATTCGATCGGAAAGTGTCATTTCAGGCAGCCGATTCCCGGGCGGGCGAGGGGTGCCGACTCCATTCCAGAATAAAACGAGCCCTGCTGATTTCCAATCGCCCGACGAAAACTCTTTTCAAAAACAGAATGATCCGGGAGAAGTCCAATTCCGTATCCAATACGGGTAGGTGTGGAAAAATAGAAAAAGCGTGCAAAAATCCTTTCGGAACTGACTATCAGACCGTTATGATACGCGGGAGAGAGACCTCTCGAAATCAACTACTTGCAGGGAGTTAAGCAGACTATGGATAATCTTTGGCAAATCGCGGGATTTCTGCTCGGGGGATTTTGTATCATCCTGGGCATCGTCTTTCTGGCGTTGTTCGCCCGGTATTTCAAGCTCTGGATCCAGGCCTTCTTTTCCCGTGCGAAGATCGGCCCGTTAGCTCTGGTCTTCATGTCGCTCCGGAAGGTAAAACCTTCGGTGATCGTGGACACCAAAATCATGGCGGTCCAGGCGGGGCTGACAGATATTCCCACGCAGTCCTATGAAGCCCATTACCTGGCGGGGGGCAATGTGCATCGTGTGGTGCATGCCCTGATTGTTGCACACCGGGCCCGGATCGAACTCGACTGGGATACCGCCTGTGCGATCGACCTGGCAGGACGAAACATCATCAGCGCGGTGGAAACCAGCGTGGATCCCAAAGTCATCGACTGTCCCGATCCAAAGAAGAGTGGTCGGCCGACTCTGGATGGCGTCGCGAAAGACGGCATTCAGCTGAAAGCCCGTGCTCGCGTCACGGTGCGAACCAACCTGAACCAGCTGGTGGGAGGCGCTACGGAAGATACGGTTATCGCTCGTGTCGGCGAGGGGATCGTCTCCGCCATCGGTTCCTGTGAAAGTCATAAAGAAGTTCTGGCGAATCCGTCCGTGATTGCCCGCAACGTGCTGGACCGGGGCCTGGATTCCCAGACTGCGTTTTCGATTGTTTCAATTGATATCGCCGACATTGATGTGGGCGAGAATATTGGCGCCCGCCTGCGGGCAGACCAGGCAGAAGCGGACGTACGAATTGCCCAGGCCCGGGCAGAAGAACGCCGTGCTGAGGCGGTTGCCTCCGAACAGGAGATGGTAGCCCGAACTCAGGAAAACCAGGCGAAAGTCGTCCTGGCGGAAGCAGAAGTACCTCTGGCGATGGCCGAAGCCTTCTCACATGGTAATTTACGGGCAGTTTGACTGATGTAATGATCAGTAAATAAGACGTTGTCGATCAATACAATCAGTCCGGCTGTAAGGGATTCAACAGCACCAGAAATGGTTTCAAAGCGGACTTGATTGAGAGGTCGATGAATTAAAGCAGCCAGACAGGATGTGTTTTTGTAAAAACTGGTTGAAATTTAGTCTGGTGATTGACTAATATGGTGTCAGTAACAGCAGCAGGAGGTTGTTGTGGACTGAATTCTCCGGATCACCTCGAGAGAGTTTTTGTTTACCTATGGCAGAAATCGCAAATATCAATATTACGGAAAAACAACTGGACCTCCTTTTGTCAGGTTTGCGCTACGTTAAAAGTGCGGAAAAGCTGCGAGTGGAAGATCCCACACCTGAATACGTCCGTAGCCGGACCGAGAAGCTGGAAGAAATTACCGCTCTCGAAAAGACTCTGAATTCTTCACCGCGCCAGGAAAGTGCTGCTCAGGTTTGAGAATTACCAGCGCTTAGGTTGAGTTTAGTTCCCAGATTCAATTCAATAGGACGGTTCGCGTTGCGCGCATTGGCCCAGTCCCGCCGCGCAGCGTACCGTGTTTGTTATGATCTGATGAGATGGGAATATTTTACCTCCTATGCGTTATGAGCATGTCTGCGTCGAAGCTGTCAGTTGTACGCTTCCCCCCCACGTTGTCACTTCGGATGAACTCGAAGCGCGTCTGGCCCCGGTTTACGATCGATTAGGTCTGCCTGCAGGCCGACTTGAGCTGATGACGGGTATCCAGGAACGCCGCTTTTTTGATCCCGGAACGCTCCCCGGTTCGATCAGTGCGCAGACCGTAAATCAAATGCTCGACGAAAGTGGATTCGACCGCAAACATATCGGCGGCCTGATTCATGGCTCCGTCTGTCGCGATCAGCTGGAACCGGCGACCGCCAGTGGTGTGCATCATGCCACACAACTTCCCCAGAGCTCCCTCGTTCTGGACGTCAGTAATGCCTGCCTGGGTCTGTTAAACGGTATGGTTTTCCTGGCCAATATGATCGAAATGGGTCAGATTCGTGCCGGGATTGTGGTGGGAACCGAAGTCGGACGCGATCTGGTGGAAGGGACCATCGATGATCTGCTGGAAGACAGCACGTTGACCCGCAAATCAATCAAAAATCATTTCGCCTCCCTGACGATTGGCAGTGGTTCTGCAGCGATCCTGCTTTGTGACCGTAAGTTAAGTAAAACCGGTCATCGTCTGCTGGGGGGGAGTTTCCAGACTGACACGTCCAGCCACGAGCTCTGTGCCGGGGGTGTCGAAGCCCAGAAGCACGGCGATCACCGTCCGCGGATGCAGACCGATTCCGAATCCCTGCTGGTAGCAGGAGTTAACCTGGCGATTCCGACCTGGGAAGCGACCAAAACCACGCTGGGTTGGGAAAACGAGGATGTGAACCAGGTGTTCACACATCAGGTCGGTAAAGCCCACCGGAAACTGCTGCTGGACAAGCTGGGCCTCGATCCCGCTTTGGATTACCCGACTGTTGAACGGCTGGGTAACACTGGAGCCGCAGCCCTCCCCATGGCATGGGCGCTCGGGATTCAGGATCAGATTCTGCAGGACGACGCCAAAATTGCCCTGCTGGGAATCGGCAGTGGTCTGAATTCTCTCATGCTGGGTGTCCAGTGGTAAGACTCGCGTCTCCGCGCGAATAATTCAGTCTTCTTTCCGAATCCGGAATCCCGGTTGTCTGTAGCGGTTGTATTGCCTGGCGGGATTTTTGGTGATTTACCGTTCCGGGGGATCGTGCCTGCCCTGAGTCCGTTTGGACACTAAGTTCCGGTTATTACTGAAAATCGGAACGCTCGGCATGTCTGGATTACCTGATATGTTCCGATGTTTGCCAGTAGCTAAGTCAGCTACCGGTCTTGACGTACAAGATCGAAGCTCGCGGTACATGAAGTTCTTCCGGGGCTGGTTTTTATTCAGCGCGCTCTCAGTCACTTTCAGGGATGTCACAGACAGGATCCGCCAGATGCGTTTACGCTCTCTCTTATCAGTTGGTTGTGTACTCTCCTCTTTGACGGCTGCCGAACTCAAAGCGGAAAATCTGGGATCCATTGTTCCCCCCGCGCCTGCAGCACAGTCTGAGACTGCAGGTGAAGAGGCTCAACTGACACCCGTCGCGGAAGTGTTTCAGCCTGGCGCAGACCCAATTGAGTCAGAACAGAATCCGCAACCGGAGACCCTGAATGAAACTGAGGAGTCGGAAGACCAGATCATCTTCGACGATCCCTCACCGGTAAAACCGCCCGCCGATCCGTATAAGCCTCTGTTCTACGACAATACGTTTGGCAGCTACCTCAGTAATCCCAACCATCCCTGGCTGTTGGGAGAGCGGTTGAAGGAGATGCCGCTGGGCGATGAATGTTCGCCTTACACTCTGTCGGTGGGTGGCGAACTACGGCACCGCTGGATGCACGAACAAAACCGACTGCGTCCCGGCGGACCCATCAATACCGATTATAATCTGTGGCGCTGGCGTCAGTATTTCGATCTGCATATCAGCGATTTTGTCCGCGTCTATTTTGAAGGCATTGATGCTTCGATCTTCGATAACGATCTGCCTCCTACGCCGATTGATATTAACCGCTGGAATGTGCAGAACGCGTTTGTTGATGTCAAACTGCATGAATGGGATGGGGCGCCTGGCTGGTTCCGCTATGGTCGACAGGAAATGTTGTACGGTTCACAGCACCTGATCTCACCACTGGACTGGTCGAATACCCGCCGGAACTTTGAAGGCTTCAAATACTTTCACCATACCGATTCGGTACACTTCGATGCCTTCATCACCAACCCCGTTAACGCAGCAGCCGGTAATCGACCGCTTTCCCGTTATGATAACGGCCGGGATAAGCCGGATACCTCGGTGACGTTCAGCGGTATCTACATGACATTTCTGGACGCAGGTCCTGAGCTGATCGACCTGTATTATCTCTGGCTGCGTGATGAAACCAACACGCCGAACCGTCCCGATGGTTCACGTCATACCCTGGGGGGACGTTATAAAAACTCCTGGGAAGTTCAGAACGAATGCTGCCAGGTTACCCGCATCTGGGACTTTGAAACCGAAGGTGCTTATCAGTTCGGGAATGATGACAGCAAGCGTGTATCGGCAGGGTTCTGGACCGCCGTACTGGGTCACACCTGGACCACGGTTCCCTGGCAGCCCCGTTTGAGTGGTCTGTTCTACTACGGTTCAGGGAACCACGATCCCAACGGAAGCACGAACAATACGTTCAACACGCTCTACCCGCTCGGCCACGCCTACTGGGGGGATCATCGACAACCTGTCCGGTCAGAACCTGTTTGACTGGAGTCTGCAACTGAATGCGAAGCCGGCGAAGAAGGTAAGCCTGGTCAGTGCGTTCCACTGGTTCGAAAAGGCCACCAGCAACGACTACCTGTATAACGTCGCCGGTGCCCCGGTGGGAACGCTGGGAGGCAGCCGCGACATCGGACAGGAACTTGACCTGATCGCCATCTACAAGTTCAACCCGAACTTCAATATTCAGGCCGGCTACTCCTGGTTCTGGTATGGCGACTTCGTCGGGACCAACATTCCGCCACGGAATACCGCAACTCAGTTCTACGTGCAGACGACGCTGCGGTTCTGATTCCGTAACGAGATCAGCTCAGCATTCCGCCGGGTGGTTGGTAGATGCCCGTATCTCACACTGTCGGGCAAGACGACAGATGGCACACAAAACTGTTTCCAGATGGAATATTTTTATTTCAAACGAGCAATCTCCGGGTGGTCCCGAATGTAATTCGGGATTGCCGCAGGCAACAGGAAACTGACAGGTCAAACGCGCGAAGTGATATTGCTCATTGCGATTTTAGTTTGTGATGAGAGAAGAGCAAAGACAGACGTGTTCTCGAATGAAGGCAACACAGTCAGTTTCCTGCTCGCTGCGCTCAGCTCGTTCTATTTATTCATATTTGGACATTTGATAGTTGCAATATCCACAATATTGAGAACCATCTAATTCTTCTACAGGAATTCTTGTACCACAACGTTCGCAGTCCGGTTGTTGACTATCACCACAGCATCCACAAATCATCTCATCGGTAGAAAAAGCAAACTCTCCGCAATTTGGACAATTGATAACTGTAGGATCATTTTCATCACCAATTGTGCTTGTGATCCATGAGCCTTTCTCAGCAATTCTGACAATCAAATCTTCACGATTCCAAGATTTACTACATGCTCGACATTCTCCTGAGCTATATTCAGTAATGCATATCAGATCTGAACCGCAGTTGTCACAAGAAAAGGTATCTACAAATTCACAAATGAAATTAGATGATGTTTCAAGATTAGCATGTGAGTGAATACATCTCTCCTTCTCTTTGTCATAAACAGCTTTGACTTCAATAAAAACATTCCATGTGTCCTGTGAAAAGTGAGACTTTGCATCAAGGCCTAAATGTTTCTCTAAAAAATCTGAAGCAAGAACAAATGACTTTACAATTGCTTCTTCGATAGTATGCTTGTTTGCAGTTGTATAGTAATGTTCGATTTCATTCCTGATCGAGTTGATAGAATCAAAATTAGTCCAGTCAACGAGAATATTTAAATCTTTAAATCGATTTTTGATGGATTGGAAGTCAACGGTTTTTTTGCCTCGACCTTTCCAAATTATCTTGTTTCCATCAAATGCTGGTCGGACATGTTGTTTAAGTAATACATCGTCAGTTCCTTCAGGGGATAACCGAGATAATTTTTCTTTGAAAAGTAGCAAAACACCGGCATGTACATTTCTAATAGCTGACTTAAGGCGGGAATCAGTACCTACTCCGTAGTCTTCAATTCCACACTCCATTGCTTGAATTGCATTGTGTAAAATACTCATCTAATTATCCTGGTTAGGTCTGATATACGTGATCAATGACACAATTCAGTTAGACATCTCTCAACAAGATGAACGTCCTAAAAATATAATTGGTTGAAATCATATCGACGTTTTTTTATGACAATCATTCTGCAGAAAAGGTTCCCTTCAAATATTGGAAATAATTACTGCAACTGCCCGTCAATCCAGTCGGCCATTTTGGCGACTTCTTCGTGGATGGTGGGCCAGGGGTGGCCGCCTCCCTGTTTGACGATCAGCGTGACGGGGACGTTCGCTTTTTCCAGTGCTGCGACCATGGTGCGTGACTGTTGGATGGGAACGGTGAAGTCGGCGGTGCCGTGAATCAGCAGGAACGGAGGCAGGCCGGGCTGAACCAGGCGGGCGGGGGAGAACGAGGTGCGGAGCTCGTCCAGCTTCTGTTCGTCGATGGTCTCCGCTCCTTTGGGGGTGATCAGTTGGCGGATGGCTTGCGAGAGGCGATCGCTGCCGGTGATGTCGAGTTTCAGACCGCCGTAATTCATCAGGTCGGTGGGGGGAAAGAAGACGGCGACGGCTTTGACGCGGGTTTTGGCAGTGGGCTCGGCAGCGGAGACGGCCGCCATGCAGGCGAGGTGGCCACCCGCGGAAGCACCCAGCAGGGCCAGGCGATCCGGGTCGATCTTATATTCGCCGGCATGGGCTTTGACCCAGAGGATGCCGCGGTTCACATTCTCGAGCATTTCGGGTCCGTTGAATTTGTCGATGGATCCAGGTCGGATGGCGAAAATGGTGTAGCCACGACTACAGAAGATGTCGAACATCTGCGCCCGCTCGTGATCGCGGAGTTTGCCCCGGTCTGAGTGATACGCGCCGGAAACCACATCGACAATCGCCAGGCCGTTGGACTTGCCGGTGGGGGTGAAGATATCCATCAACAGTCCCACGCCGTGCAATTCCGCGTAGACGACATTTTTCTGTTGCTGATAGAGTGCCACGGGCTTTTCAGCAGCGTTAACCGGTTTGCTGACAGGGACTAAGAGCAGTAAAGCACAGAGAGACAGAGTTCGCACGCTGGAAACCATCGACATAAAATCGGACCTGATCGCGGAATTGATAAATAAAAAGAACCGTTTCACGAATCTTACCAGACAGGGGCAGTGTTTCGAAACAAAAAAACGAACCGGGGGGCTGCCGGTTCTTACCGGAAAAGTCTCGCATTTGTTTCAGAAAAACGGCTAAAATGAAGTGGAACACGAAATTATCAGAGGTTGCGCGCATGACAGGTAAAGACAGACAGCGATTCGGCAGCATCTCCCGGCGCGATTTCATGCGTCTCTCGGCCCTGGGTGTGCTGGGGACCGGAATGTCCGGCTGGATGAGACGGTTGGCAGCAGAGACGGCGCAGAATCCGCAGCGCAAACGTTCGTGTATTCTGCTCTGGATGTCGGGCGGGCCCAGTCAGTGTGATACTTTCGATCTGAAGCCGGACCATGAGAACGGCGGTCCGTTCAAACCGATCGACACTTCTGTCCCCGGGATTCAGATTTCGGAGCATCTGCCTCAGCTGGCGAAGGCGATGCAGCACCTGGTTCCGATTCGCTCCATGAGTACCAAAGAGGGCGATCATTCGCGGGCGACATATTTATTACGCACCGGTTATCTACCCTCGGGTCCGCTGAGTTATCCGGCCATCGGTTCGCTGTTGAGTAAAGAGCTGGGGCGTGATGAATCCGAGCTGCCGAACTTTGTGAGTATCGCCCCGAACAAAACGTTGAGCCCCAACGCGTACGGACCCGGTTTTCTCGGGCCCCAGTATGCGCCGCTGGTCGTCGGTGAAGGGGCGGGCTTCGTGCAGAACGATGAGATGAATCTGGATGCGGCTCTGAAAGTGAAAAATCTGGAACTGCCGCAGGGAATCAACCGGAAGCAGGCGGATGCCCGGCTCTCGATTCTCAAAGACCTGGAAGACGACTTTCAGGCAACCCACCCGGGAGTGCCGACCAGCAGTCATCGGAGTGCGTATGCCGCGGCAGTGCGAATGATGCGTTCCAAGGCGATCGAAGCGTTTCAACTGGACCAGGAGCCGGACGCGTTGCGGGACGCCTACGGTCGGAACCGGTTTGGCCAGGGATGTCTGCTCGCCCGGCGGCTCGTCGAACAGGGAGTTCCCTTTGTCGAGGTTTCGCTCAACGGGGTGCAGGGTTCGAACGCGTTCGGCTGGGACACGCATCAGGATAATTTCGAAGCCGTCAAGAGTCTGAGCGAAGTGCTCGACCCGGGCTGGGGAACGTTAATGAGTGACCTGGAACAACGGGGGCTCTTGGATTCGACGCTGGTAGTGTGGATGGGTGAATTCGGTCGTACGCCGAAGATTAACCAGAACACGGGTCGCGATCATTTTCCCGCAGCCTGGTCGACAGTGATCGGCGGTGGTGGGATTCGCGGCGGACAGGTGGTCGGCAAGACCAGCGAGGATGGGATGAAAGTGACCGATCAGCCAGTCACTGTTCCCGATCTGATGGCCACGATCTGTAAAGCACTGGGCCTCGATCCGGAGAAGCAGAACATGTCGAACATCGGCCGCCCGATTCCATTGGCTGACCATGGGGCAACGCCGATTGGTTCGATTTTGCGGGGGTGAGCTTGTTAGACATTGGTTCGATGCTCTGTTGTGGAATGTCAGCGTGAGCTGAGACCTCCTGCTCGCTGCGCTCGGCCCGAATTTTATTCGGGCCCACCCTCTGATTCGATGATGTTTGCCTTGCCCGTTGTGAGAGTGAGTTGGATTTGCGTACTGCCAGGCTGGCGACCACACAGGGTCGCCCCTACTTGAGATTCCTGTAACAGGAAGCGGAAGAGAATGTTTTATCGTGGTTGCTCGAAATTTGTGAAGCGGGGTCTGTGTTTCGTGGTGGTTTTTCTCTGCAGCGTCAGTCGGGGCTGGTGTGATGAAAGAGGAGAGACAGAAGCGCTCACGATTGATTCGATCACCCGGCGGATTCAGGATACGAAGGACAGGCTGCTGCGGGATTCGCAGGGGCTTTCGCTGACGTATACGTTGGGTGCCTTTGCAAATCCGGAGTTCGAATTTGGATTGTCCGGGAACGCCACGATCTGCAATGTCATCAGGTGGCCTGAACTGTATATCGATGTGACGGGCGTGAACGTGGAAGACGGTTCGCTTTTTCATCGGACATCCGTTTACGATTTCCTGCATCACCGGACCGTTGCCCTGGATCAGCAGAGTCAAAAAGCGACCATCTACCCGGCGCGATTCTTCTTTTCGTCTGGCCATTCAGACTATTACAAGTATCTCCACATGGCTGAGGGACACCAGTTCTATCGTGATGGAGTGCCATTCACACAGGAGCCGACCGTTCCGGAGTGCTTTGCGAGGGGAGACTACCACGTCGTGGGAATCGAAGAGATTGACGGTGAGCGATGCGTGCATCTGCAGAAGCCGGGCGATGATATCTGGATTTCGTTGGACCATGGTGAATACGTTCACAAACGTGAGATGACGTCTGGTCCGGGTGAGCCGCACCCCGTGGAAACGCGGGTACTCAGCTATCGCCTCGTGGATCCCTCCACAGACTTCTGGATTCCGCAACGGATTCGGCGCAAGGATTATTACGGACCAGCTGACGATCCAGACAAGCAGGGCCTGGTGAAACTGGGTCTGGAGATCAACGTCACCGAGGTATCACAGGGGGGGATCGATGAAGCGATCTTCGTCCTGGATATTCCGGTCGGTTACCATGTTTCAGATCTGCTGGTGGAAGAAAACTATTACGTCAAGCAGACGGCATTTGAAAAACTGATGGATGGTTCTCACTGGATCATTTCCAAGCTGATCGTGCTGGCTCTGCTGATCGTGGTGCCCTTGATCAGCTTTCTGTTGTATTCCCGGCGACAGGCTCGTGTGGAGTAATCGGGGTTGCGTGTTGTTCTCAAACCGTGTGTGACCCCTTACGTATGATTAGCTATCCCTGGGTGGTCCCGAATGTAATTCGGGATTGTCGAAGACAACAGGAAATAGACAGTTCAAACGTGTAAAGTGATTTTCATCGTTCCTAAATAAGTTTGAGCTGAGTGCTAAGACAGGTTTCTGGTTTAATAAACGCAAGACTGTCAGTTTCCTGCTCGCTGCGCTCGGCCCGAATTTTATTCGGGCCCACCCCTTGTTTTTTAGGGATGTATCTGGATCCCTTGTGAGCGTGAATGAGTTTGTTCTCCGCCAGGCGGGCGAACACATGGGTTCGCCCCTACCTCTCGATCACAGTTCGTGACTCTATCAGAACAAACTGTAGATCACGATTTGAATCGTCAATGCAAGGCCGGCCCAGACTTTGAGGTTCTGGTACCAGTGGGTGGCGTTTTCCGGGGTTGTGTTTTCGCGGGGGAGACTCAGGACCCAGACCAGGACGGCGATCAATGTGCCGACAAAGAGGGCCCGTACGCACCAGAGGGGAATCTGGACGACAAGATCGCGGACGAAATTTCCAATGTGATGCAGTGGGGTCATGCTTCACCTCTGCGGGGCTGGAGACTGAAGACCAGGCCGTCGATTTTTTCTTTGGGCTCGGGTTTGGTACACAGGCTGATGATTACAATCAGCGAGAATGAAACGACAAACGCCCAGATCGAAAAGTAGAGGAACGGTTCGGAGATCTGGAACAGGGGCTCGAGGCCCAGGGCGGTGTAGACGTCGGGCTGATTCAGGGCGAACAGAGTGATCGAGAAGCAGACGCCGACGAGGAATCCGGTCAGGGCGGCGACGCCGGTCGCCCGTCTCCAGAGCAGGCCGGTGATCAGCAGGGCGAACGCGGGTCCCTGGAAGAAGGCCATCAGCGTCTGGAAAATGGTGTAGATGCCTTCGCTGCGATTCATCAGGAAGAAGGAAAAGCCGACGGCCCAGATCACGAGCAGAAACGTGACCACGCGACCTACCATGAGCAGGGAGACATCGCTGGCGTCCCGGCGATAAAAGCGTTTGTAAAAGTCGTTGGAGACGATGGTCGAGGCAGAGTTGAGATACGAGTCGATGCTGGACATCAGCGCCGCCAGGAACGCGGCGAGGAACAGCCCTTTGAGACCGACGGGCAGCAGATGCGAAATCAGTTCGGGGAAGGCCTGGTCTCCATCGGTCAGTTCGGGGAATTTGATAAAGGCGATCAGGCCGGGCACCGCGACGACCACGGGGACCAGGTTTTTAAGCAGGGCTCCCCAGACATACGCGGCCTTGGCTTCGAATTCACTGGCCGCCCCTAACGAACGCTGCACGATGGCCTGGTTACCGATCCAGTAAGCGGGGCTCAGAATCAGAGCCAGGCCGAAGAAGATCCCGGTCCAGGGGAAGGGGGTGTCTGCATCGGCGGGCAGGATCAGCGAGGTGTGCAGCAGGTCCTCCTCTTCTGTTTCAGGAGCCTGTTCCCTTGCCGCGCCATCCACGGGTTCCATTTTCTGGGCGAGTTCCCGTTCTCTGATCTTGGCCTGAAATTCGTCGATACCGCCGACATCGATGATGCCGATCACCAGGACCAGCAGGCAACCGCCGATCATGATGATGCACTGAATCATGTCGGTGTAGACCACGGCGGCGAGTCCGCCGGAGATGGTATAGATGCCGACGAGGACCGCGGTGAGATAGATGCAGGCGTTAACGCTCATGCCCAGGTGCAGGCTCATCATTTTCGCAGAGGCGAGGAGCATGATGCCCAGATTGCAGGCCATGAAGATGATCCAGCAGAGGGCCAGCGCGGAACGGACGGAGACGTTAAACCGCCGCTCCATGTATTCGGGAATCGTGGTTACGCCGCTCCGCCAGAAAAAGGGAATGAACACGAATGCCCCGATGATCATTGCGGGAACGCAGCCGATCCATTCGAAGTTACCGACAGCCAGGCCATGCGAGAAGGCAGCGCCTCCGGTGCCGATGATGTCGACGGCACCGATGTCGGTCGCGACAAGTGACATGCCGATAGCCCACCAGGGGAGGCGACGACCGGCGAGAAAGTAATCTGAACCGGTTTTAATCTTGGAGCCGATGTAGAGTCCCAGCCCCAGCGTTCCGATCAGATAGGCGAAGATGACGGCGTAATCGAGGAACGACAGTGTCTGCATAAGGATCTCACCCTGGTAGCATTGTGGCCTGGGAAGAAGATAGGTTTATACTGCAGGCATTCACGAGCGTTGGGGCCTGGTGGTTTCTACCATACAGCGTCTTGCAGAAAAAATCGACTCAACACAGGGGATTTCATAAGAGAGCCCGGCGGGTGATTATTTCTGCGGTGCTGCGAGTATTTTTTTGATCTGGGGAATCAGCAGATCGGCGACTTTCCGCTGGCCGGCGGTATTGGGATGCATGCCGTCGAGCAGCAGGTCGTCGGTCGACTGATCGGGTTGCTTGTCGAACTCTTCAAAGGCGGCGTAGATGTCAACCAGCGGGACCTGTTTCTCGCGGGCGATCTCACGGACTGACTGGGCGTAGTCTTTCAGAAACAGGTTGAAGCCCTGGGGATCATCGGGATCGTAGGGCGGCTTGCCATACAGTTTTTTGATACGCGGGATCCAGCGGAGTGAATTCGAGGTCATGAGAATGACCTTGATATCACGTTGCTGCAACTGATCGATGAGGGAACGGAGGTTGGCCTCGTACTGTTTCTGTGAAACGCGCGAGGCTTTCGCGGGGGGATCTTTCCAGACATCGACGGCGGAATCGTTGATGCCAAACTGAATGACGACCAGATCGGGCTGTTTAGCCAGCACATCTTTCTCGAACCGGGCGATGGCGTTCTGCGTGGTGTTGCCGCCGATGCCCGCATTGATCACTTTGACGGGAAGCCCCTGCTGCGGCAGTTCCTTGGCGAGGATCATGGAATAAACGACCAGCGGACCACGGGTGGCGGTGGTGGAATCGCCGAAGGTGACGATGGTCGCCGGCTCTGCAGCAGAGAGGCTGTCTGTGGTGCAGTGCATGCCTGTCAGCAGTGCGCAAGTCAGCAGTAAGGTAGCAGCGCGGTGAATCATGGTGGATAGCCCTGTTTCGGATGCGGTGTGAATGATGTTGCTCCGCGGGGGAAGCTGAGTGTCAGCGCGTGCCTTCAGACTAAACTATGCCGGGGAGGCATGCAATTCCGAAGTGTAAAGAACGTATTTCTCGCGCAGGTAGCGTTGCATTATTCTGAGGGATAATACCAAAGTCGTTTCAACCGGGGCTAACGCCCAGCGGCTAATTTTCTTTATGTAACCACTGTTTCGATAACAAGGGCCACCGTTCAACATGGGTCCCCGTACATTCCAGGTCGAGCAGAATGGAATTGCGTTCGCTGTGGATTTAGAACAGATATCCCTGACCGAGGTCCCGTCGACAGCTGGAGAGCTGGGCGAGGTGGAAGCCGAAGTGGCTGGTGAGGAGCAGCGCGACCGCGTGGCCGACCGTCTGGACCGGAGTGCCATCGAAGAGTTCGATGCCGTGTGGCTTTTCGAGATCGGCGGGCGATGCCTGGGAGGCGAGCGAACGGAGGGTTTCGTAGGCACTGAGGACGGCTGCGATCAGCGAGTCTCGTTTGAGTCCTTCGTCGGGCTGGACTTCATCGGTGGAGCCGGGGCCAAATGCCTGCACCCAGAAAGTGTGTGTCAGTTTGCCGCCGAGAAAGGTCTGTCCCATTTCCCCGACGATGGCCAGGTGGCCGAGGATCCAGGCGGGGGGATGGCCGTGCCCCTGTCCGGGCATGAAGAGCGTCTCTTCCGGGAGATCGGCCATGATCGTTTCGAATTGTTTCATCTGCAGCTGGTTGAGAGCGATTTCATTTTCGAACATGGCGTATTGCACTCCGGGGTTTTTCGGGTGAGAGAAGCATTAACACTATTAATAAAGTAGTCTGCGGGACGCGGGTCGTCAATAATGAGAGGATATTCCGGGTTTGTTACACTGATCGGGTGATTCAATGCTTGATTAATGAAGAACCACGAAAGACACGAAATGCACGAAATGCACGAAAGGTTCTGTCAGTCCGTGGTTAGTTCTGCGATGGGAATCACGGCGAGTTCGGCGCTGTTGAGGTTGCCGCGGCGGCCGCCGTTGTTGGAGTAGCCGACATACAGCTTGCCGTTGTGTTCCAGGGCGCAGGGGTAGGAAAGGCTCAGTCGTTTGGCGGATTCTCCGGGCTGATCGGGGTGCAGCGACCTCCGGATGACGTAGATTTTCGAGAAGACGTTTTCATCCGGACGGGAGACGGCGATGGTCAGGGGGGACCGCCGACCGCCGATGCCTTGGGCACTGTTGCTGACCAGGTAGCGTTGACCGTTACTCAGGACGCCGGTGACCGGTTTGGAGGGGGCCATCGACAGATTGCTCACGCGGGACGGGGACCAGGTCTGTCCCTGGTCTTCGCTGATGGCGAGCAGGGCCTGGGTGCCACCGCCGTAGCGGGCGAGATTGAACACGCGCTGGCCATCGAGCCAGAGCGCACATTCGCCCCACATGCGGGTGATGTTTTTGGCAGCGGGGATCTGCACGTAGTCCCATTTCGTGAAGTTGTCACCGTGACTGATGGCGACGGCGGCGGGGAAGACGCGATCCCCTGCGTAGGGGCCGCCGGTCAGGCCGGGCATGATCCAGTTGCCGTTCTGCAACCGGACTGGCTGATTCATGGGCCAGAATCCGTTCTGGATGATCGTACCGTGCTTTTTCCAGGTGCCCGTTTTTTCATCCAGCGAATAGGCGCGGGTGTGAATCTTCTGCATGTGATTGTAGTAGGCGCCCTGAAAAGCCCAGAGCTTACCCTGGTGTGAGTGGAAGACGCCGTGACTGACCGCCAGGTTCTCTTCGTCGCCGGCGTCGATCAGCTGGAGGTCACTCCAGGTCTTACCATCGTCGCTGCTGACGCGGTACTGGGCCTCTTCGCCGACGGTGTTTTCTTTCCCTTTATTGTGTCCGAAGGAGGCGTAGAGTTTTCCCTTGTGCCAGCAGAGTCCGACGCCGTGCAGAAAGGTGTAGCCGTCGCGGGGCTGGTCCCATTTCTTGATGACTTCAAAGCGGACGTTCTTGAGTTCCGGAATATCTGCAGCGGCGGGCAGGGGCCGGGTGTCGTCCCAGAGCGGGTAAAGGGCAGGTTCGTCCGCGTGGAGCGGTGGCAGAGCAAGGAGGGTCGCCACAACCAGAGTGAGCAGCTTCATGTGGTGTGCCTTGTGTGAGTGTGAGAATGAGTTTGCGTAGATGAATTCAGTTTCGATTATAACATGGTCGGGAGGTGAGGGTGAGAATGGATGGAATGATGAACCACGAAAGGCACGAAATACACGAAAATTAATTGAAGTGTGACAGGCTATGATGAGTCTAAAATAGTTCCTCTGGAAATTACAATGGATCCTGAATCGGTTCTGCTGTGTCATAAAGGTGGAAGAGAAGTTCTCGCTGATGGGCTGGGAGATAGCTGCAGGCTATAACCGAACATTGTAATTAAGAAGACCAGAATGAACGACGATCAAACAGAGAACAGAGATGCTTTAGACACAGGCCAATGGTCGGTGTGGCGGCAGGGGGATGATGGGAACCGGTTTGTGATGGCTGAGGGGCTCAGTGAAGCGGCGGCGCGGCAGATGGTGGCGGAGTTTGAAGCGCGGGGGCATAAGCAGTTGTACCAGGCGAGTCGGATGCGGTAGAGATTTTGCCTGCCGTTGCTCCGACGGTTTCCAGTACACTGCGTTCACCCCGAATTCCATGCGGGAGTTCCTGGTATGATTCCTTTGGGGGGATCAGCACTGCCGGGTGCCATGTGTCCGGTCTAAATAACAAGCCGACAGGTGGCACCCAGTGTCTTCTGGAGTTTTTTGGGTGTTGCGATTTTTCTTTTTCGAAAACGAAGATAGCGCGACTTCGCGTGATCCTTTTTTGGCGGGGCTCCGTTGGGTTGATATACTGCAGAGAGCCGTTACCAGGTTCGGACGTCTGCTTTCTTCTCGCCCGGGCGCTGGTTACTTAGCAACTTTATGCACTCCCGTCTGTGAGCAGTTCTGTGTCGATCAAGGTTTCACAATCGAACGAGCGAATCCGAATTACCGATTTTTCTCCTCTCGCGCTGCTGGTGTCGCTGGCTGTGATCGGTTTCATGGGGGCGATGTTTTTCCAACTGAGCGACGATTGGCTGCTGCCCGCGGATTTCATTAAAAAATCCAGTAGAGACCTGGTCGACTGGTCGCCTTACCAGGATACGGTGCTCTTTTTCGCTGCGATGAGTCTGCTGGCGTACGCGTTCGCCTGGGTGGGAACTTACACAAGCGTGGTGTTCGATTTGTCCGCCGGCGAGGTGCGGTGGAAACGGATTTCGGTGCTCGGCAGAAAGTCACTCACGTTTCCGTTGTCGTCGGTGACGGATCTGTTCGTGGAAAGTGGTCAGGCCCTGGGAACCCGTTCCCGCGACCGCTATCACTGTAAAGTGCTGCTCTGCGTAGAGGGACAGTTTCTGGATCTGTCTAAGGGAGAAACCAGGGTCGATGCGAAAGAGCTGACTCAGTATCGGGAGCTGATCCAGGAGGCCCGGGCGGCAATCTGGCCGGAGGGGAAACCTCCGGCGGAGGGGAGTGCATTACCACCGACGGATGATCCGCAACAGGTGCTGCAACGCGCGGGGTTGTCTGAAACGTCCCCCGGGGTTTACTGTTTGAACCGGTTTCATGCCGTGGTACTTGTGGCTGTGGCGACGCTGTTGTTTCTGCTGTATCAACTGTTGTGTGATGTGCCCGCGTACTGGGGGACTTTTCAACAGGGCGTGGGTGGGTTCCATGTGCTGCAGATCGTCCTCGCGTTTCTGGCAATGACCATTGTTCCGGTCTGCCTGGCGGGGGGCGTGTTTCTTTTCGCGACGATCGGTCTGTGGGATCGGATCTTCATCGATACACGACGGCGGGAAGTTCGCACGGGGCACATCGGTTTTTTCAGCTGGTCGCGGCGGCGGTATGAGTTTGACGAGATTGTCGAAGTGCGTGTGCAGGAACATGCCGATGACGCTGATGCCCGCTTTGGTGTGCTGGGAAGCTACTGGCAGGTGGTACTGGTGACCCGTGATGCGGAGACGATTCCCGTCAATGACAGTGCTTATGGAGTTGAGCACCAGGTTGCATGCAACTGGCTGGCTGTGGCGCTGAACACGTTGCTGGAGGTGAAATCCGAAACGAGGGCGACGCCGGCGGTGGAACAGACAGAGTCCCGCGGCAGGCTGATGAAACGGCCCGTGCGGATGGCGTTCAGTATAATGCTGGCGCTGTTTGCGGGAATGACGGCGATTGCCTTTTTGAGCTATGATGCCAGTGAAGGTCCACAAACCGCGGCTGCGGAAGAGAAGAGCGGGCTGCCCCCCCTGGATGCAGAGACGCTGGCCCATCCGCCGGAGGTCAGTGTGAAACCGGCGACCTTCGACTTTGGGACCGTAAACCTGTTCTCGACGATTCATCCACAATTTGAGCTGACTAACCGGGGGGAGGGGCCGCTCAGGCTGGGCAAGCTGACGGCATCGCGGAATGAGATTTATCCGGAGGTGGAAAAGCAGGTGCTGCAGCCGGGCGAATCGACGGTGCTGGAGTTTGAATACAAGCTGGGTTCGCAGCGAGGCCAGCATGCATATACGGTAACCGTCGAGACGAACGATCCGCAGCGGCGAGAGTTGCAGCTGCAGGTGACCGGTGAGGCGGTGCCTCTGATTGCGACCGATCCGCATCCGCTGGTGATTCCCAAAACTGAGGGAGAGGCGGCGGTAGGTACTGTTATGGTGACGACCAGGAAAGACGCGCCGTTTCAGATTGTAGGATCGGAAACGAGCGGCAAGCATGTATCAGTGAAAATCGAACCGGTCGAAGAGGGGCGGCAGTACAAGGTGACTGTGACCGTTCAGAAAGACGCGGATATTCAGCAGGGGAAACGGAGCCGGTTTTCCGAATGGGTGCACCTGCAAACCGACGACAAGGGGAAATATGGGCAGCTGGCGTTTGCGGTGAAGGGCGAGTTTGCCCGCTGAGGTTGTGTCGCTTACTTACAGGTGCGCTGTTGGGAATCATTTTCGATGGCGGTGATCACGGCTTCCTGCAGTGATTGCACCGGGTACGGTTTCTCCAGGATTGCGAACGCGCCTTCTTCGACGGCGCAGCCGGTGGTGGTTGGATCCAGGGAGCCTGAAACCAGAATCGCGGGCAGACGGTAGCCGGCGGACTTCATCTGTTTTAACAGATCCAGTCCGTTACAGCCGGTCAGCTGGAGATCGGTGAGCAGGCAGCCACAGGAATCGGCGGCGGTGCTGCGCAAGAACTCCTCGGCGGAGGAAAAGGCTTCCACACTCAATCCGCTGCTCTGGATCAGCATGGCGCAGGAGTCCCTGACCGCCTCGTCATCCTCGACGATATAGACGCGCGGCTGGTAATACTCTGGCAGTTTCTGCAGTCGTTGCATCGGTGAATTTTAATCCGTTTAACAGTCCAACCTGTGAGACAGGATTTATAGTCTTTTCAGTTCAGACTTGTAAACTGATGTTTTTGTCCGATTTGACTGAACCTATGACTGTGTTAGTGTTTATGTATATCGATGTCCGCTCACTGATCTTTTGCGGACAGCTGCCGTCGATTCAGCTCTCCTGACTGGTGCCGATGTGGATAATGGGTCGACGAGGAAACGAATTTCTTGTTCGATTCGAGTGATGTTCTTTTTTTGAACGCAACACTGACCGTTTCCGGCTCGCTGTGCTCAGATCAAATTACATGTGGGCGTACCCGGTGTATTGAGAGTTTTCTCAGAGGCCAGGGAAATCGTGTGAGTGGTTCGTGACCTGCCAGGCGGGCGACCACATAGGGTCGCCCCTACGACGGAAATAAGATGGCCATCATCAACGGTTAAAACCGTGCCGCTTGAATCAATGTATTTGAATGTGTGTCATGTGGATGCATTTTGTAGAACGGCGTGAGGGGGTCAAGAGGAAATGTGCTGTGCTTCCGCTTTGAAAGAGGGTGAGTTGATGTTGAATTTGCTCCGAAATGCTCTGAGTGTGCTGCGAAATGATTTGAAATGTTACGGAACATGCAGAACCTGTTCCGGATGTTTCGGTGAAAAGGTGGAAAATTCGACGTCGATTCAGGTGCTGCTGTGTCACTGGTTCGCGGTGTTCCAGTGCACGCATCGTCCGCCTCGCGCGCGAAGCACAATTGCAATACTTTATGCTTTGCGAACCGTCGATCAAGTTCAATCTTTTCAGTTTGATCAGGTGAAAAAGTTTCCCTGGTCGGATGCAGGAGGAGAAAGATTTGTGGAAGGGAGGAGTGGCGTGATGTGGCTCTGTTGGCGGCGCATAAAAAAAGAGGACTGGAAAGCCCAAGCTTCCAGTCCCCTGAGGATTTCTCCTGTGTTTAGGTAACACTTAGTCTGGTCATAAGCATCACTGACGACTACTCAGTTCTTGCGAACTGTCTTGGGTTCATCGCCGGCAACTTACTTCCAGGTTCGTTGTTATACACGGATACTTCGGCAAGTTTTCAGACAGAACTTGAATGGTGGTGCCCAAAAAAATGGCAGATTTTTTTGAGTGAAATTGTAACCGGCAGGACATGAGTGAAAGTTAAAACTGTTTCAAATTGTCTGCGATCATTTGTACAAATTCAGGATGAATTTCGGCTGTGAAAAACTGCTTACAACTCAGGAATCGGATCATCGTTTTTGATGTCTTCTTCTTCCCAGTTTGCCTGACCGTTTTCGTACCGCAGGATGCGATGCTTGCTGCCGGGCGCGGGCTTTTCGTTGACCGTGGGCAGCCAGGTGCGATGTTCTTCAATCAATTTTGCATAATTGGGATCGCCGATGAGATTTTTCCATTCCGCGGGATCCTGCTGCATGTCATAAAACTCTTCCGATCCGTCAGCGTAGTGAATATAGCGATAATTTTCCGTGCGGACCGTGGTGTTGTTGCGGTTATGGGACGTGATGGCGGGCCACTTGCGGGGCGTGTTGGCGTCCTTGAGCTGGGGGACGAGCGAGTGCCCCTCGAGGTCGGTACGGGGAGGCAGGCTGCTGAGTTCGACCAGCGTGGGATAGATATCCAGGAGTTCGGCCGGCTTACTGCAGACGGCGCCTTCGGTGATGCCCGGACCGGCGAAGATGAGGGGGACGCGGGTCGAACGTTCCCAGAGCGTGTTCTTGCCAGTGATCAGTTTCTCACCCAGGTGCCAGCCGTGATCGGACCAGATCACGATGATCGTATTTTCGGCCAGGTTGTTTTTCTCGAGTGCGTCAACGACGCGTCCGACCTGGCTGTCGACGAAACTGGTGCAGGCGAGGTAAGACCGCACCAGGTTGTGCCACTCGTTGGCTTCCTTGAGAAACTTGAGCCGGGGCTCGGGAAGTTTCCAGTGCAGGTACCAGGAGAAGCGGGGTGTGTCGTTGCGGTCGACATCCAGCACGGGAGGCAGCTGGACAGTGTCCGCGGGGTAGAGGTCGAACCACTTCTGCGTGGCGTAGCAGGGGACGTGCGGCAGAAAGAAGCCAACCGAGAGGAAGAAGGGTTCGGTCGGTTTTTTGTTCAACTGATCCACGGCCCAGCTGGCAACCTTCCAGTCGCCTTTGTCTTCATCCTTGTGTGGGAAAGTGCCCCAGTCGACGAGAGGATGCGGGTTGGGGGTGTTGACCAGTTTTTTGGGAGGCTTCACGCCGACCCCGGCAGGGGGGCCGATGACGTTGAATTCTTTATCGGTTTTCTTGCGACCGTAGCCGCCGTGGTAAATTTTGCCGGTGCTGTAAGTTTTATAACCGTTTTGCTCCAGATACTGGGGGAGCGACACGCGATCTTTGAAACGATCGACGTTGCGGAACCAGGGGGCCAGTCCATAGATGCCGGTGGTCGTGGGTCGCAGGCCGGTCATCAGGCTGGTCCGCGAAGGATTACAGAGGGGGGACTGGCAGTGGGCGTTGGTAAACAGAGTTCCGCGGGAGGCGACTTTGTCGATGTTGGGGGTCTTGATCTGGGGGTGACCTTTGAGGCAGCCGATCCAGTCGTTCTGATCGTCGATGGCGATGAACAGAATATTCGGTTTCTGAGCCGCCTGGAGCGGTGTGGAGACGAGACAGAGAAGAGCGATCATCAGGAGCAAGCGCATCCGGGGTCCCTTTCGATAAGACTTTCAGAATCAAAACGTATGAAGCCTTCCCATCATAACCGGCAGAGGAACCGAAAGAAAACCGGGGATCAGATTAACAGTCCCGATTTTGCTTCAGACCGGTTTTCGTCTGGATTACATCAACGCTTGTCGATATATTGGACGATATTCAGAACAGGCGATTTTCTTAGGCTCGGGTAAAATCATGCTTTCATTCTGTGATCACAATCATCGAAACGGTCGGCGGGAATTCCTGCGCGTGGGCGGTCTGGCGCTGGGTGGGTTGACCCTGCCTGGTCTGCTGTCGCTGCAGGCGCAGGCGGCGGGGTCGGGAACGCTGCTGAAGAACAAGTCGGTGATCTTCCTGTTCATGCACGGCGGTCCGAGCCAGATTGAGACGTTCGACCCCAAGATGACCGCGCCGTCTGGCATTCACAGCGTGACAGGTGAGGTGGCGACGAAGATTCCCGGCGTGACGTTCGGAGGGACGTTTCCGAAACTGGCGCAACAGGCCGACCGGATGTCGATTGTCCGCTCTTACCGTTCGGGGGACAGTCGACATGACATCAAACCGATCGTGCATAAAGATACGCTCGATGCCAACCTGGGTGCGCTTTACTCCCGTGTGGTGGGGGCGAATCATCCTGATAACGGAATGCCCACGAGTGCGGTGCTGTATCCGCGTGCTATTGATGAAAAGATGATGCCGGCGATTACCAAGTTCGGCAAATTCGATTCCCCCGGGCAGATGGGAAGTGCGTATGCACCGTTTGTTCCCGGAGCCGGGGGAGACATGCAGTCGAACATGACGCTGTCGATTCCGCAGAATCGCCTGGACGATCGACGCGTGCTGTTAGCGAAACTGGATCGCGCCCGCTGGGCGGCTGAGAAGAGTGACACGTTTGCCGCTTCGTCGGAGTTGCAGCAACAGGCGTTTGATGTGATCCTGGGGGGCGTTTCCAAAGCCTTCGATTTGTCAGAGGAAGACCCAAGAGTTGTGGCCCGCTACGATACGGCGCCGCTGGTTCGTCCTGAAGCGATCAGCAAGCGCTGGAAGAACTATCAGCGGTACATCGATAACGCACAGTCATTAGGAAAACTGCTACTGATGGCGCGACGTCTGTGCGAAGCGGGTTGCGGGTTCGTGACGATCACCACGAATTTTGTGTGGGATATGCACGCGGACAATAACAATGCAGGTGTGGCTGAGGGGATGGACTACATGGGCGTCCCCTTCGATCACGCGGTCTCTGCGTTTCTGGAAGACGTGCACGAGCGGGGCCTGAGCGATGACATTCTGCTGGTCTGCACGGGCGAAATGGGACGGACTCCCAAACTCAACAGCCGCGGCGGTCGCGATCACTGGGGGAACCTGTCGCCTTTGATGCTGAGTGGCGGCGGGCTCAAGATGGGGCAGGTGATTGGTCAGTCAGACCGACACGCCGGCGGTCCGCAGACCGAGCCGATTGAGCGGAAAGACCTGGTGACCAGCATCATGCACACACTGTTCGACCTGGGCGAACTGCGGATTACGCGGGGTGTGCCCAACGAAGTGGTGCAGGTCGCGACGGCCGGTAATGTGATTCCTGGACTGTTCTGAATGACGCTGAGATCGAGGTTGACGCCGCGAAGCGTCTGCATAAGCTGTTCTGATTTCAGGCATGCGGTGTGAGTTACATCACTCCAGCTACGCTCAGCCCCCTTGCAGTACCTGTCTGACTTTGACGGCCAGTTCGTTGCGCGAGAATGGTTTTTTGAGGAAGGAGTTTTCTTCGCTGGTGATGCCTTGTTCGGCCATGATGTGCAAGGTGTAGCCGGACATATACAGTACGTTGAGATTCGGCTGGAGTTTCTGCAACGCGTGATAAAGTTCCTGGCCGTTCATTTCGGGCATGACCACATCGGTGATCAGCAGATTCACAGTTCCCTTAAAATCAAGCATCATCTGGATGGCGTCCCGGGGACTGGTGGCGATGATCACGCGATAGCCAAGCGAGAGCAGGATTTCCCGGCTGATTTTGGCGAGCATCGGTTCGTCATCGATCAACAGGATCATTTCGTTCGTACCGACGGGAGCACGTACAGCGCGTTCGAGGAGAGGGAGCGGTTTTCCATCGCGACGACAGGGGAGGAATATTTCAAACGTCGAGCCACTGCCGGGCTGATTTTCCACGCGGACGAAGCCCTGGTTCTGTTTCACAATTCCTGCGACGGTAGACAGGCCGAGCCCGGTTCCTTTTCCCTGTGGCTTTGTGGTGAAGAAGGGTTCAAAAATGCGAGCCTGTGTGGCCGGGTCTATGCCGGGCCCGGTATCGGATACCGAAAGCATCACAAAATGACCGGGAAGGTAGTCCGGATGTGCTTTACAGAATTCGTGATCGAATTCCCTGTTCTCCGTTTTCAGGGTGATGGTGCCAATTCCGGAAATGGCGTCACTGGCATTCACGCAGAGGTTTGCGAGGATCTGATCGATCTGGGAGGGATCCATTTTGACGATACAGCCGTCCGCTTCCGGTTCCCAGACAAATTCGATTTCCTCAGCAATCAGGCGCTTCAATATGCGCAACATACCTTCAATCGACTGATTGAGTTCAATCAGCCGGGGTTCGGATTCCTCGCGACTGCTGAAGCTCAAAAGTTGCTGAGTCAATTCGGTGGAACGCTCTGCAGCATCGCGAATTTCTGTCAGGTGATGATGGATGGGGTGGTCCGAATCGATGTCGAGCAGCGCCAGTCCGACGTGGCCCTGGATTACGCTCAGCATGTTGTTGAAGTCGTGGGCGATGCCACCGGCGAGCCTGCCGAGGGATTCGATCTTCTGTGCTGCCACCAGTTGTTCGAGCAGATCCTGATTTTCCTGCTCCAGATGTTTGCGGTCGGTGATGTCTTCCGTGAGGACGATAATACCGCCGATGGAATCTCGCGACTCGTACCAGGGCAGGAGGATCCATCGATCCCACTTCACGGATCCATCATGCCGCAGGAAGAGTTCTTCGTCGCGGAGTGTTGCTCCGGAGAGCCCCTGCTGATGGGCAATTCTCCAATGAGTGGGAGTCTCGGGAAAGACTTCATAATGCAAACGGCCCAGGAGACTTTCACAATCGAGTTTGTAATCGTCGATCCAGCGGCGACTGGCAGCCAGATAGCGCATGCTATTGTCGAACAGGGCAACTGCGATTGGCGCATTTTCAATAAAACTGAGCAGGTCTTCGGAACAAAGGTGCTGCTCCATTTCGGCGGCGGGATCGTACAGGACCAGCAGTGCTCCCATGATCCTGCCGGGATGCTCATAGATCGGACTGATGTTGCCACTGATTTGCAGAGGGGAACCTGCTTTTGTGGTGAGGGGAGCCTGGCTGGCAATTACGGCGTGTTCGCCTGTCACCAGGACCATTTCGAGAGTGTTTTGGATTTCAGCTCGGGATTCTGCGGTTGTGAACGCAAATGTTTCGAAGAAATTCTGTCCCAGAATCTGCTGGAGCGCATGTCCGAGCAGTCGTTCCGCAGCGGGGTTGAGCAGCATGATTCGCTGATCACGGTCAACAGCGATCACGGCATCAATCATGTTCTGCAAGACGGCCTGATGCCAGTTCAAGCGACTCATTCAGCGGACCCTTATTTGACTGCAATGATGCAGTTCAGGAAATGAGAAATGACAGAAGTCAGAAGTGAAACTCTTCCCTGAATGTCTGGCAGGTTTTGTGAAGTATATCCAACGAGCTATTCTAGTCAGAGTTGTTTTAAAAGGAATCTATATTTCAGGTCTCTGTAAAGAAAAGATCTGTTTACAAGACGAAGTCTGATAACTTGATCAGAGCACAGAATGGCTGTGTGCGGATGTCTCTGGGAACAACTGAATCGCAGTTGTAGTACCACGACTCCTGCCATACGATGTAAAGAAAATCGCAATTCAAAACCAGGAGGAAACGATGATTACAGTGGGAATGAACTACCAGGTGATTGATGGTAAGCAGGCTGAGTTCGAAGCGAAGTTTGCCGGTGTTCAGCAGGCGCTGCAACAGGCTGAGGGACATACCTCATCCCACTTGTGGCAGGATGTGAGCGACAACGCTTCCTACATGATTACCAGTGAATGGTCCGACGAACAGGCATTCCAGGATTTTATCCACAGCGATGCTTTTCGTGCGGTTACCGACTGGGGTAAGGAAGAGATTCTGTCAGATCGTCCGCGTCATAAAATTTACAAACACTGAGCCCCGGTCCCACTGAATGCCCGTGAGAGATTGAGCTGGACCGGGCTCGCAGGTTGAGAGTACTCAACTGCAGAGAGTGCCTGTAATTTGATTTGGTACATCTAAGAGATGCAAATGAAATGATGTGTGCGTAGAACTGTCAAACTAATCGAAATCGACTTTTTTGATGAGTGACAGCGAATCCGTCTCGGTGACGGTTTCGGTAGCCATTCTCCTATGAAAATCGGTCAGTTGATTGAGCTTGGAAAGGTTAGCGGGATTTTCATCCCAACCCAGGTCCTTAGTGAGCTCGATCATTTCCGTTGTGATGGGATGCCGATCTGCCACGCACTTTCTCTTGACCAGCGGTCTGCCTGAGGCATCTACCTCCACCAGACGGTTAATTCCGATCAGAGAAGCGAACAGAATGACCAGCATTCCGACACAAAAGGTAACAGGACCGATCAGCAACGAATGAAACATCGACACCAGCTTCTTCATGACGATTTCTCCATAAAAAACCGAATAAAGTATGAATATCTGTATGAAATGTCGTCGGATTGTTTGTCGTTTTTAGCTGCTAAATCGTGCCTCAGCTATGAATTGAATCTCCAAAACTGCATGCGCATGCGCTACAAAAGAGGGTGATTTTGAAGCGGTACACACTGAATCGAAAAGGTTCGAGGACAGAACGACGTACTGATGCCCTCATCAGAGAGATGAGCGAATCAAAGATGTACTGAAATGATCTGCCTCTTAGAAATGTTGACTCGAAATATAAATGAAGGGTGTTATGTTCCACTCAGTTTATAATCTGTGATTTTTAATGCAAACTTTTTATTTGATTGCGCTAAAAATATCGGAAATATTCAGTGTCGCTCATTTCTGCACCTGATAGGGAACACCCGTCAGCTGATTTTTATCGCAACGACGAGGCTAATTCCTCATTGTGCAGATTCGATTTTCTCCTCTATCTGAGAGGAAGGGCATTAGTATATAAATCACTCGATCAGGGCAAGACGATTCTTCAACAAGGAGGTGAATTTGATCAGAGATCTGTTTGACAGACATAACAAAATCTGGCGTGCCGCGTTTATCGTACTGGCTGTGATTGTCTCCGTCATTCAGTTCCTGCGAATTGCCCGTCGCCCTCCCGGTGATTTTCCCTTGCATTGGACTTCGGGACATTTCATCGCCACTGGTCAGTTCCTTTATACCCGCAACATCAATTACCCGTATCCCCCGTTCTGGGGTTTCGTCCATTCCACACTGGCATGGATTCCGATGGAGACCGCGTACCTGCTGGTCTACCCCCTGTTCTTTGTAGCGCTGTATGTACTCGTTCGCGTTTTGAACCGTTTGAGCGAAGTGCATTTTCCGTTGGGGAAAAACGAACTGTTCTGGTTGGTCACAGTCGCGATTCTGCTCTCGAGCCGGTACCTGATTCGAGACATGCTGGAATGCGGTGTGAATCTGGCACTGGTGGCTGCTGCCTGGCTGGCCGTTTATCTCTGGCGTGAAAAGAAGGAGCTGCAGGGGAGCTTGATTCTGGGATTCGCGATGGCGCTGAAATGTACGCCTTCCTTATTCTGGGTCTGGTTCATTCTCAAGCGGGAATGGAAGATGGCCGGGTTGACTTTCCTGGCAGCGGCCTGCTTTACATTATCTCCCATGCTCAAACTGGGGTATGCCGAATACGATCGCACAGTGCGGCACTGGGTATTTAACGTGATGCACGGTGTTAAGGAAAAAGATCCTTCCAAAGGAATTGCCGGCCCGGTTCCAATCGCGAATATGTCTTTGCGAATCACGCTTGCCCGTTACCTGATGCATTTCCCCAAAGAGCATGAAGGGCGGATGAAAACGCCATTGTATGTGGACTTTCTGAATCTGCCTCCGGTGACGGCAGGACGGATCATCTCGCTGAGTATGCTGGTGTTTCTGATTTTTATTGCCTGGCTGTTCCGCAGGCATTACGACGACCGTTCGGATGAACGCATTCTCTGGGAATGTGCGGTACTGTCGATCCTGATCCTGTTATATTCGCCGGTCACCTGGGGACAGCATTGCGTGGGGATATTTCCGGGTGTCTATTTGCTGATCCGCTCTTCCATGAGTCAGGAGCATTTTACAAAGCCGCTCAAGGTCGGCATCGGGCTTTTTGTGTTCCTGGTGCTGATTTTGAACCGCGCATTTATCGGCAAGTTCTATAGTGAGCTGCTGGGAACTTACCATACCTCTACGTTTCTGTTTCTCGGCATCATCGGTTTTCTGCTTAGTCGCCATTTTCGTGTGACCCGGGAGAAAACAGCAGAAGCCGCGCTGCAACCGGCGCAAGAGAATGAACCGGTTACCGCTTGAACATTTATGTATCGGGAGAGGTCTTACTCTGGCAGTTTGCGTCGATAGTCATCCAGATAAAGCCCGATTTTGTCAAAGGGAATCGGCTCAAAACCGATCTCTTTCGTCAGCAGGGAGGGATCCTGGTGCAGTTCCCATTTGCCTTGTGAATTTTCTGTCAGGCCCAGTGGAATGGGTTTGTCAGGGGTCCCGCTCAGGTTGGTGAAGCCTTTGAGATCGTTGGTCATGGCGATACCCCGTGATGTGCCACGCGTATTCACGGCGAGATTATTTTCCATGTCGAACTTGTCAAGCAGCTTCTTTACGTTACCGTCCAGATGTGCGACTTCCTTTGAGCAGTCCACGAACACATTCCGAAGGATCGGATTATAGAGCGGTTCACGAGGTGAGTCCTGCATGATTTTAGCGAGGTGGGGATAGCGTTCGCTCCAGGGAGGGCTCTGGTAGTTCATTGCTTCCGCCTTCTTTTCGAGCTGCCAGCTTGGTTCATTGGGATTGTTCCACTGTTTCCAGGTCATGCCACGGGAATCGACGTGCAGGCCGATAGGACAGTCGAGGATCAGGTTATTCAGAATGGGGTTATCGCGACCACCGCCAATCATGATGGCCCGGCCGGTCTGGTAGAACACGTTGCCTTCCACCCTGTCGCCGCTGTCGCAATCATCCAGGTAGACGCCCATCGTGTTGACATGCTCTGCGTCGCCGCCTCCGAGGTGGTGGATGAAGTTGTGTCGCAGGATGTTTCCCTGGCTGGTCCAGTCGCGACCGGTATAAAAGGCGCCCGAGTCACCCGTCTCCATGACGACGCGGTAGATTTCATTCCGTTCGAACAGGTTCTCATTACCGCCATACAGGACCGCGTTATGAGGGGCATCGTGAATACAGTTGTTCTGAACGATCTGCCCGCAACCATTCGCATAGATGCCCGGGGCATAGGTTCGCTGGAAGAGTCCGTAATGATGGATGTGGTTATTGATCGCGCGATTGTCGGCGCGTGTGAGCTGTTTACGGTCGCCTCCATACAAGGCGATGCCGCGTGTTCCCAGGTGATACAGATCGCAGCTGCGGATCGTATTCTGCTTACCATTCACGGAGATACCGCCACTGGCCAGGTTCGCGACCACACACCCGGCCAGTTCAATGCCGGTGGTGTTCTTCAGCGAGACCCCTTCCGAATGACCGTACTCCAGGTTCAGGTTCTCAAAGCGGACGTGCTGCGTGTCCTGCAGTTTGAGCAGGGGCTGTGTCAACGTCGCCAGGACGATCGAGGTCGCTTGCTGATTTTGCTCAGGATAGAAATAAAGCTGCTTCTGCCTGCGATCGAGATACCATTCGCCGGGTGCGTCCAGTTCCTCCAGAACGTTAAGCGCGAAGAAGCGACGTGATTTGGATCCCCACGTGCCACCCATGATGCCGTAATTATGAGGGGCTGCCAGACGGATTGTTTTCTGCTTTGCATCATAGTCGGCGATCCGGATGACTTCGTCGCTCCAGTCATGAGTCCAGTAACCGAGCAGCCAGACGCCATCCTTCAGGTTCCAGCGGGCGGGCCGGGGATCATCAAAGATGAACGCACCGGGGTGCAGTTTGCGTTGTTCCGGATCCTCGGCTTTGGGGTCGGGCAGCCCTTTGTCAACGACTTTGGAAAAGGAAGCCCAGCCACCATGGTCCGCAGCGGCATTCGGCCAGCGGGCGAGCGTCATCGGTGCGCCGTTCACATACAGCCAGGGACCGACGGGGACACCCCGGTAGGAACGTTTGAGTTCCGCGAACGAACCGGCAGCGATAGACGATAGATCACAGACCCGGACTTTGTCGCGGGCGGAAGCAGGCAGCCGTTTTAGAATGGCAGCGTCGGTGACCGGCTGAAACGATGCGGGATCGAGACTGACGCCCCCCTGGATCAGTGTCTGGCCCTGGTGAGTCGCACGAAAGACAATCGGTGCCTCGGCGGTGCCGCTATCTGTCTTATTGAATTCCAACGATTTAGTGATTTGATAAACACCGGGCTGAATATGGACTGTTGCACCGGCTCCCACTTTCAGCTGACCATTCTGACGAGACCGGCGGATCGCATCGCGTGCCTGCTCGATCTGACGAAACGGCTTTGCTTGACTGCCATCGCCCCCGGGACCAGCATCGGCTTTGACATACAAATTGAGATCTGCCTGCGTCCGGCAAGTCAGACAACAGACCATCAGACTGGTGAGAAAGAATCGAAACACGTTCATTGAGGAACCTGAGGTTGGTAACAAGTGGGAAGGTAGTTTGCGTGACTGCGTTAGCACAGCACGACCTGCCTCGAATATAGGAAGCGGCCCGACCAGCGTCAATTAACCATGGAATAGGTACAGACAGCCTGTCGGATCACCAGGGTTGAAACTGCATTTCTGAGAAATCATTCAGATCGATCTGGGTGGGTAAGTCAGCGACCAGCGCGCTCACTTCACTGAGCGGGATGTATTTTCCGTAACTTCCCTGCTTGTCTGGAATCGGAATTTCCATCCAGATCGTATCGCCGTTGCGGAGGAATTGCAGTGTGGTATTGTGATCGTCGATCAGACCGAAGAAATCCTCGTCACCCTGCAGGAGTTCCAGGATCCGATCGGCGGCGACAGACAGATCCATCTCACAGGCTTCTTCCGCGCTGAGTGTCTCATTGGTTTTATAACAGCAATAGAAAGCTCGATACCCCATAAAACCTCCGGTCGCGATCACATCAACAGACCAATCATCCTGGCAGGATGAGACAGCCACTCATGGTACTACACAGAGTGGATCTGTCAAACCGGGTATCACATCGTCGCCGTACCAGTAACCATCCTGTTTTTTCTGAAGACTCATTGGCATCACTTTCATCGAATCGGGAGATCGGCCAAAAAAATATTGTTGATCTGCCGGTTGCGATTCCTTATGGTAAATGATCGGAGATTTCCTGCCTGCTCGCTTAGCCTACCTTAACAAGGAACCCGCCTGATGAGAATCACAAATGTGCTGCGTCTGCTGTTGTTATCTGGAGTCATTTTCAATGTCGTTCTGCCCGCGAAATCATCCGCCGCTGATCCACCAGCGCAGGGCAATTCAAAACAGATTGATCTGGGAGCAGACGTTTCACTGGAGGTCCTGTATATTCCGCCGGGCAAGTTCATGATGGGCAGTACTCCGGAGGAAAAAGCCTGGGCAACAGGGATTGAAGGGGGTGCGACACCGGGCACCGTGCGCGAGTCCTACGAAGGAGAAAAGCCACGTCCGATGCAGGTCAAAGACGGTTTCTGGATGGGACGGACCGAGGTCAGCGTCGGCCAGTTCAAACGCTTTGTCGAAGAGAGTGGCTACGTGACCGATGCCGAGAAGCCGGATGGAGAAACGCAGGTCTTTGATCCCAACTGGAAGATTACGGCTAAAGCGCCGCCGCACCCCTGGATTTCGGTAAAAGGCAAAAGCTGGCGTGACCCGGGTTTCGGATTTCCACTGCGCGACTGCTATCCGGTCGTCTGTGTGAGCTGGAACGACGGCCGTGCGTTCTGCAAATGGCTGACCGAGCGAGAACGTAAAGCGGGCCGC
This sequence comes from Gimesia benthica, assembly GCF_009720525.1. Classification (NCBI taxonomy): domain Bacteria; kingdom Pseudomonadati; phylum Planctomycetota; class Planctomycetia; order Planctomycetales; family Planctomycetaceae; genus Gimesia; species Gimesia benthica. The sequence goes on along the minus strand of NZ_CP043930.1, from coordinate 3,645,395 downwards.
CTGCCGGAAGGTCTGGAGTACCGCCTGCCCACCGAAGCCGAGTGGGCATATGCCTGTCGGGGGGGAAGCACCGAGAGTCACTATTTCTGGTGGGGCGATGATCTGCGGGATGGCGAAGGTCGCCTGAATATCTCCGCCGTCGATTTTCTACCCGGACGCAACAAAATCTGGCCGCTGGCGAATGCCCCGTGGAGTGATGGCTTCGCGTTTGTCTCTCCCGTCGACCATTATGGCGAGATGGGACGCAACGGTTTCGGACTGGCCGACATGTGTGGCGGCGTCTGGGAAATCGTCCTCGATCATTTCGATCCCACGGGAGGCCATGAAGAAGTTTATTTAGTGGACCAGAATCGCCGCCCGGTCTGCCGGGGTGGGAATTACTACGACGTGCCCGGCAATGCCCGCTGCGCCGTCCGCCTGGGACTCAAGAGCGATTATTATTCCGATTCCCGCGACGGCTTTCGTATCTGCCTGGGCGTACCCCGGGGCTGAGTTATCTACCTGCCATTTGCTGGATAGGAGCAGAGGATGCCTATAAGAATTCAGTTACAGGATCCGCTGTTTCCTGTCCAGACATTTTTTAATGCGATCGGTGACCATGAATTCTGGGACATAATTCATGGTCTCAAGAACCGGGTCAGTTATGGTTTGGATGTTTGTTTCTGTGAATTTCCTGAGTCTCTGGAATTTGATGAAGAGCCTTTCGAAGGTGTGCGTTTCTGCATCTATGAGGAAGAGGTCATTATCACAGAAGCAGAATTCGAAAAGCTGCTTCAGAAGCTGGCCACCATTCAGGTCTGTCGGTTTCCCGATTAGGTTGATTTGTATCAAGCGTATTTTGTTCCTGATAAGACTTGACGATTAAGGTCATAGAAACCACGCTGCCCTTACTGCTCCTGAGCCATGTCACACTTCTCCAGAAACGTTTTGAGATTTTTCACAGCGCAATTATCAGGGTCTGCTATTTCTGCTGTTTCGAGTGCAGGCTTCAACTGCTCACGGATCGTGCAAAGCTCTGTTGAGACCTCAATTCCGCGGCCAATGCGAATCAGCAGCAACTCTCTGGCTTCAAAGCGGATGGCTTCGCTCTGGTGGTTCATCAGTTCCAGCACGGTGTGATCGACCTCAGTTGAAGTATTAAAGACCTGCCGGAGTGTGCTTATTGCGTGTAGTCGTACCTTGAGGCTTTTGTCATGGAGCGCCAGGTTACAAATTGCGGTAATCAGTGGCTGACTGCTTTCCTGGTGAGAACCAATATAGGCACCAGTTGCACTGACGGTGATAAATCGGGTGTTGGCATTTTGATGAGCCAGGTATTCCTGTAGTAACGGAATCGCCTCTGGGCCTGCTGAGCAACTCGTATCATAGGCCATTCTTTCCAATTGATTCTGTAGTTCAAGTCGCAGAATCCAACTGGAGGGTGCCAGATGCCAGAACAGAAACAATGCCACAGGGGTACCGATGATCAACAGCAGGCAACCCAGTCCGCTGCGATTATATTTGAGGTAGAATTTTGATGGTTTCATCGGGGTACCTCGATCCACTGCAGATCGTCGGTTGCCAGATCGAGTGTGGCGACGGTGAAGACTTTCGCCCGGAACAGGGCGCCGGGGTTGATGCGGCGAGTGGTGCCTTCATGGAAGTCGTGATTCTGGTGCGAATGGCCGGTGAGCAGGTAATCGGGCTCGGCAGCCAGCAGAGGTTTCAGATCACGGCTGATATGACCGTGCACCAGGGCAATGCGTCTTTTTGCCAGTTTGACTTCGCCGCCCCAGCGCAGACAATGAATGTCCTGTCCCTGTGCCGCTTGTTCGAGTTGAGGGACAGAGTCGGCGTCGTGATTGCCAAAGGTGAAATAGAAGGGGAGCACCGCACAGGCAGAGACGATTTCGGGTGTCGCCAGGTCGCCACAATGAAACAGCGCCTCGGCACCCGCTTCCTGCAGCAGCGCGACGGCGCGTTCGGTCCGCTCCAGGTGATTGTGTGAGTCTGAGAGGATGCCGATTTTCACTCTGTCTGTCCTCGGTCACGTCGACAGCGCGTGCTGCAGTACTTGACTTCCTCCCAGACACGGGCCCACTTTTTACGCCAGGTAAAAGGCCGCCCGCAGGCGGCGCAGCGCTTTTGTGGCAGCTCTGACTTGCGGTGTGTCATGGGTAAAGGCCCCCGTTTCCAGAATTGATGATCTTACTGGATTCTAGGGTGCACCCCATGTTCAGACCAGTCGAAATATCAGACGGGGCCATCATCGCAGTCGAATTCAGACTGCTATCGTACAGAGGCTATTTACTGTCACGATCATGCACATGAGCCGGTGGAGCTGTGGCCTCGACTGCGACGAACGGTTCCAGGATCCGATAGCGGTGAACCGCATGTTTCGGCACCAGCCAGCTTTCGCCCGGATTGAGCAGCAGCTTCTGATCTTCCAGTTCCAGTTCAGCCGTCCCTTTGATGACGAATCCGACGACTTCATAATCCCGGCTCATCGGTTGCGGGTCGACCGATCCAGGTGATTCTTCCCAGAGTCGCATCGAAACCGAAACTCCGGAAGCCAGGTATTTCTGTCCCATCGTTCCTTCGGGTGAATGGGCTGAGTCTACTTTTTTGACAGTGGTATCATTCATTTCTGAATTCCTTTCTGCTGAAATGGGTGTGAGCCACGCCAGATGCTGACGCGGCTCACTGAAAGTGAAACGGTATTGTAAAGTGGCTCTGAAATTAGTCGCTATTCACTACCAGTTCGTTATCAACGAGCAGGGCGCCTCCTTCGTAAGCATTTTCGGTGGAAGCTCTTCTTTCGCTCCAGGAACTGACCTGCCCTTTGAGTGTCGCGATACCGTCGTCCACGGAGACCTTAATCTTCTCGGAACTGACGAACGGGCTCCACCAGAGTTCATCTTCAATTTCGTTTTTGATTTCCTTATCCGACTGGTAAGGTGACCTGCGGTCATATCGTACGAGAGCATCCTGATCGATGAAGAGATCATCAATGTAGGGATCGGAAACGTAGGGCCGCTGTTCCGCGACACTCAGGAAGTTCCTGACATCGACGACGCCGGGAACCCGTGACGCCAGATCGTCGGCGCGGTCCTTCTCATACTGCGAGTCGACCTTCCCATACAGGTAAGCGGTGTCATTCAGGACGGTGACAGTAATGTCGAAACGTTCGATATAGGGATCGCGATAGAAGGCGTCGCGGACGTCCGCGGCGATAGCCGAGTCTTCACGGTTCTGATTGAATCTCGTTTTCAGCCGATTTTCCACATAGCTGACGCCCACCGTATTTTTCGCATCGCGGGCGGCTGCACGACGGGCTTTGAGGTTGTCGACCGTTCCCCGCAGGGTGACTGTTCGGCCTGTTACCTCGACATCGACGTTGAAGAATTTCACACGCGGATCTCTCAGTAAAGCATCCTGCACTGCGCTGCTGATTTCTTCTTCTGTTTTACTCACAAACTTATCGCCGCGCAGTTTTTCTTCACGTATCCAGGGATCAACTTCCAGGTGCTCTGTATCCACGTCGTCCACGCCTGCGACCCAGGCATCGGCTTTCGCCATCCGCACTTCCGCAGCGCTACCGACGACCCCTGCGAGCTTTACCTGACCCTGATCGACGGTGACCGTAATCATGTGGTCATTAATCTGTGAATCCCAGCGGAGGGTTTCCTGCACTTCTTCTTCAATTTCCTGGTCTGGACGTTCATCCTTGTAAAAGACGTGAATCTCTTCCTGCAGATCAACAACACCGCGTACTCCCTGGGCCACCTTCCTAACCAGATCCAGTTCCTGATACGATTCCACTTTGCCCGTCAGCTTTACAGCGCCTTCATTCACGCGGACATCAATCTCCCGGGCTTCCGTTGCTGGATCGGTACGCAGCGCTGTCTTGATATCTTTTTTGATTGCGTCATCCGTCCGCAGCGGCGAGGGTTTGACTTCAATCCGATTGACCACGGCCCGAACCCCTTTGACGGTTTCAGCAATCCGCACTGCTCGCTCTTTGGCCAGGATGTTATTGACCTGACCGGAGAGCGTGACGATGCCATCTTCGGTCTGGATGTCGAGCCTGGTCGAGACCACACCCGGGTCGAGTAGCATTTCATCACTGATTTTGTCACTGATGGTCTGGTTGGTCATTTCGGGCTCTGCCTGGACCTCGCGATGAGGAATACATCCCAAGAGTAGCACTAGCGTCGTCAGAACACAGAGCCAGGTTCTTCGACATTGAGAGGTAAGTAAAACCATTGCTGCCTCCTTTTTCATGAGAGTTAATTCGTTTCATTGATTCTGGTGAGGAATATCTCAGGCGGTGTCAGCGGTGATATCTGAGGCAAGTGAATCTACCTGAGTATGATTCGGGTGAGGTGCCCGCATTTGTAAATAATTAAGTTACGCAAAACCTATGCCAGTGATGTGCAGAGCAGGGCAGCGTTTGCGTCAAAGTGTTGGCAGTCAGGCAGGTAGAAAAATGTGTGTTTTCTATGAGACACCGTCGCATCTGGATGCTCAGCCCCCGGTTTGCGCGGAGAGCCACCGATCTGTAAATTGATCTTCCCGTCCCCGTAGAGCATAATGAATCAACCAGACAAACGTTTTTTACCTTCCCGCTCAGAATGACCCACCGTACAGGACTCCACTGATGAACCCACCCCGCATTCGTTCCCTGAAATTTCTATTGCCACTGTGCTGCCTGCTCTTGCTGCTTGTGACTTCTGCCCGGGCTGAGCATGAGGGCAAGATTCAAATCCTGCTGCTGGGCGACAGCACAACAGAGGGCAGCATTCCCCGCCGGTTGAAACCGGAAGGACCGCATCTGGAATCGGTCATTGAACAACTGCTGGCCGCGGAAGGTGATCTGCCGGCCTGTCATGTAAGCAACTCCAGCTTGAGCGGCGAATACATCAAGCGGCTCTTTGACTCGGGCCGCTACGATCGGGATGCGGCCAAGCTGCCGGGCGTGGATTATATCTTCATCCGCTATGGGCTGAATGACCGGGCGAAACGGGAAAACTTCACGGAGAATTTCCCCAAAGACTTCCATGCCCTGCTGGACCGTCTGCGCAAAGACCATCCCCAGGCGGTGCTGATTCCCATGACAGTGATTCCGTTCGCCAATGAAGAGGTGAGCAAAGAGATCAACGATCTGATCTTTGGCGTTGCGAAAGCAGAGGGGCTGGAAGTGTTTGACATTTATCCACGGTATGCTGCTGAGCTCAAACAGGGCTTTAACATGCTCAACTACCGCCGATATCCTGTGGAAAAGGTTCCCGAAAAATATCAGGCTCTGGTCAAACCCTTTATCTCGGGAGGCCGGGTGGTCGTGATGGCTAATGAGCTGGATCCGATCCTGGGACATCTGCCCGGCTGGTATTCGGACCGGCACCCGAACCTGGCAGGTTATAATGTGATCGCTGACGAAACCGCGAAATATCTCGCACCCAAACTGCGAGCCCGCAAACCGGCGCAGGAATCAAAACAGTAATTCACCGAGGATCAGAGGAAACCGACGATGCGAATTTCAATGCCACCTGTTTTAGCCAGCCTGATTCTGCTTGCGGCACTGTTTGTCATGACGACATCCGGTGAGTGCGGGCTCTCCGCGGGAGCAGCCACGGTCGATGTGACGCCGCCTACGTTGCCGGCGATTCAGAACGGGTTGTTTCTGGAACAGAATCAGGACAAAGTCCTGGATCGACTCAAAGCCCGCTGTTTTGTCCTGCAGAATGACCGGGCGGCGATTGCCATCGTCGTCGTCGATTCCTGTATGATTCCCCGCGATGTCTGCGAACGGGCCAAAGTGCTGGCCAGCAAACAGACCGGCATTCCCATTCATCGGATGCTGATCGCCTCCACGCATACGCACTCTGCTCCCAGTGTGATGAACTTTTGCCTGGGCACCCGCAGTGATCCCAGTTACGAGCGTTTCCTGCCTCCGAAACTGGCGCAAGGGATCGCACAGGCATTCGCCAACCTGGAGCCGGCACGCGTCGGCTATACCAGTATTGATGCACCCGAGCATACGCACTGCCGGCGCTGGTTACATGACCCCGAGCAGTACGGTGTCGATCCTTTCGGCGACAAAACGGTCCGGGCAATCATGCATCCGGGCTATCAGAATCCCGCCTTCATCGGCCCCGCCGGTCCCGCAGATACGGAACTGTCTCTGCTCAGTATTCAGTCTGCGGATGGCAAACGACCCATTGGTCTGCTGGCCAATTACTCGATGCACTATTTCGGCGCGCGGGGTGGATTCTCGTCTGATTACTACGGCCGGTTCTGTAACGAGCTGGAACAGAAAATCGGTACAAAAGGAGAGAAGCCGTTCGTGGCCGCCATGTCCCAGGGAACTTCCGGTGATCTGCAGTGGATGAATTATGGAGCGCCCCGTCGCACCGATTACTCGATCGACCAGTATGCCCGCGAACTGGCCGACATCGCCTGGAAAGCGTATCAACAGATCGAGTACGAAAGTTCCGAGTCACAGTTGAAGATGGCGGAATCGTCGCTGCTTATCAAGCGCCGGCTGCCGAACAAGGAGCGGTTGGCCTGGGCAGACAAGTACAACCAGGCGCGGGGCGAACGTCGTCCGAAATCGAAAGAAGAAGTTTATGCGGAACAGGCACAGTGGATTCACGAGCATCCACAGGAGCAGATCGTGCTGCAGGTGATTCGGATCGGCGACCTGGGGATCACGGCGATTCCGAACGAAGTCTACGGGATTACCGGGCTCAAGCTCAAAGCACAGAGTCCGTTCAAGCAGACCTTCAACATGGGGCTGGCCAACGGCGCCGCGGGTTACATTCCGCCTCCCGAACAGCATTACCTGGGAGGCTACACCACCTGGCCCGCCCGCACCGCCGGCCTGGAAGTTCAGGCGGAGCCGCAGATCGTCGACAAACTGCTGCAGTTGATGGAAACCCTGTCGGGTGAAAAACGTAAGCCGTTAACAACCGATTTCTACAATGACCAGCAACGCACGGCGATCAAGAAGGCCCGCGCAGAAGATAATAACCGAGTGAATCGCGGGGAGTGATGTATCCGCCGCCCCTCAGATTGGTTCGTCAAACGCTTTCGCGATCGAACCGGCCAGTTGTTCGAGGGAATAGAATTTCGTGGCGACGTCGCGGATGTGCGAGACGGTGGCGGATTTGATGAACATCATCTTTGCCAGGTGGCGCGAGTCGTTCTGGGTGCTCTCCACGCGATGCTGGCGGCGTTTGACATACAGCGCGAGGGCATGTTCCAGGAACTGCGTATTGGTGCGGGAGAGTTCATCGGCCAGAACTGCTGCAGACTCCATTGCCATTGAAGCTCCAATACCGGCGGTGGGGAGGAAGCCGGCTGCCGCATCACCCAGCAGCACCACGCGGCCGCGGGTCCACTCTTTGGCTCGCACGTCGGAGAGTTTCCAGAAGAAGAGATCGGAATGGTCATCGGGAAGCGACTCCAGGCAGGTCTCGACCAGTTCTCCCATCCCGGCGAACCGGTCTCGAATTCTCTGATTGCGCCCCGGTCCCGGCTGACTGAAGTCGTCGGTCACCGGCGCGCCGGCATAAACGCCCGCGCCTTGAGTTGTGGGGTAGATCCCGAAGAAGCGGCCGGCACCCCAGTGTTCGATGAAGGTTTCCTGCGGCACTTGATCCAGGCCGACCCACCAGACCCAGCCACCCCAGTTAGTGTGGTAATAAGGTTGATCGCCGAAGATCATCTGTCGCACCTTCGAATGAATGCCGTCGGCACCGACGACGAGATCGAATGTCTCAGTCCGGCCATCGCTGAATGCAACGGTTGCCGTCTCGCCGTCATCGTAAAGCGTATCCAGGGTGGTATTGAAACGGAGATCGAGATCGTCGATGGCCGAATGCAGGAGCTTGATCAGCTGGGGACGCGTGCAACTCAGGTTGGGGCCAAAGCGATCCGAGATCGGTGCCATCGACCAGTGCTTGACGAGTTCGCCATGATTATCGCGGACTTCGTAATGTCTGCATTCGAGAGTCTCGGCGGCGAACTGCTCATAGAGACCCAGACCATGCAGCACCCGATAGCCGAGGGGCCAGAGACCCAGCATATAGCCGGCGTGTTCAAAATCTGGGGCGCGCTCGATGAGCGTGGGATGAAAGCCCCGCTGTTTGAGCAGCGCCGCCAGCGTCATCCCCCCGATACCGGCTCCGACGATGAGTATTCGCATGGATTAACTGCTCCGAAAGAGAGAGGAATCGGCCGGTGATTGAAACCGACCTATTTAGCCCGCTTCAAAATCATTTCATATGAGTACGAGTCATTGTAGCCTGAAGCGCGTCTGGCTGTCACAACTTCCCAGCCTTGTTCACCCAGGTCATCGAGTTCCTCAATGATGACGGAGTCTTTCGGGGAAACAATCTTATATTCCCACTGGACTGACGCAGGCATGTTGAGCTGGATACTCAGCAATTGAATGACAAGTATAGCAGCCACCAGTCCAATCAGCACAAATGTAAGTGAATTTGACCTGGAGGCAGACGCTGGTGCTTGGGGGACAGGCGTCTCCTCTTTCACAAAATCCTGAGGAGGTGGAGCGGCACTCGACTCCTTCACCACGGGTTGGGGAGACTGCCGAGGAGGGGCCGGTGGTTTGGCCTGGACCGTTCCCATCGTCTGGCAGCTAAGGCAGCGAGCTTTTTTACCAATATATTCTTCGGGTGTTTCTTCGGTATGTCCGCATTCGGAGCAGATAAAAATAGCCATCAGGATTCCTCTTTGATCTGAAACTCTTATGTGGTTATGAGTTTCAGTTTAGTTATATGTGCACAAGTGATCAAGCACTTTGGTCTGCTGATGTGGATATCCATTCCAATGACATTCGTTTCCCTCCTGCCTCTTTTCTCCACGAATTAAGGGCTTCCCAAAATCAACAAGCTGAGTAGAAATAGTACGTTAAGATCTTACCTCTCCTCAGAAAGTCCGCAGTATGCAAACCTACCGCCACGAATTTTCGTCCGTTGAAGACTACCTGCACCACCGGGCTCCTTACCTGATGGTCGATGGCATCCAGTCGATTTCGGACAGTGAGATTGTCACCTTCCGACGAGTCACAGGTGAAGAGTATTTTCTGCAGGGGCACTTTCCGGGGGCGCCAGTGGTGCCGGGAGCGATGATGCAGGAAATGACCACGCAATCCGCGGGGATTCTCATCGCCGCCCGTTATAATCCCATGCCGGAATATAACACACACGATCCGCATTTTAATGAGTATGCCCTGGGTGTGCTGGTCAAAGTGGAACAGGCCCGCTTCAAAGGTTTCGCCCGCCCCGGGGATCAGCTGGAAATCCGAGTGAATCTGAACGAACGGCTGAGTGGGATCTTCGATTTCCGGGCGACCATTGCTGTCGGGGAAAAGATCATCATGCGGAACCGCTTTCAGCTGACGAACATCGAATCGAGCGTGTTGACCGGTCCGGTGGGGGTGTAGCAGACTGAGTATATCCTCTCAACGACAGGCCGCCAGCAGGCGCTGGGCGGTGGAGTAAAACCAGAGACCGGCATCGTTGCGGACCATGTGGGCTACTTCGCTCATGCCGCGGAACTTTTCCTTGCCGACCTGGGTCCCGTTCAGCCGCTTTAACTCTGCCGCCAGAAAGGGGAGCGGAAACCAGTGTGACTGGTAGAAGGTTAACAGCTGTCGTCGCCACCAGGAGAGGTAGAATTCCTGGGTGACCACGTCTGCGACCAGGTAACTGATGATGAACGTCACGCCGTTAAAGAGCAGCAGGCAGCCTGCGATCAGCAGAATAGCGGAGATCGAGTCCGATTTATTCAACGCAAAGAGCAGACCGATGATAATCGAGACCAGGAAGATCAGCACGAAAGCCAGCGTGGGGATCTTCACCGCTTTGCGATACTCGGCGCCTTCCGTTTCGGCAAACAGTTGGCCGGCCAGACGGTGCGTCTGTTCCGGTAACGTCGCCGGATCATCGGGGGACCATTCGGTGTCGATGCGTTCGGAGACGTCCGCGGCGATCGTCTCCCAGAGGTAGATCACATCTTGGCAACCCCGGCTGGGCACATCGAATTCTTTCAGCAGTTCATCGCGTTGAGAGACCAGCGTCTGCTGACATTCCAGAAATCGGCGGTCCGCCACCTGTTCGCTCTGGGTGCAGTAGTCGATGATCGTTTGATCGATCAGTTTTCTGATCGGTCCACCTTTTAAAAACTCCTCGCGCTGTTCCCGGTAGCTGCGAATCAGAAACAGAAATTCGTATTCGAGTTCGAGCCAGTACGACATCCGCTCGTGGTATTCGTCGATCTGGGCGAGGATCATGCGGATCCAGTCGGGGTCCGCTTTCCAGAGACCCGCTTTGAGCAGATGCACGTAGAACACCAGCATGTGATCGACTTCGTGATCGAGCAGGTTCGCTTCACAGGCCTCCAGCACCTGGCGAAACTGCTGGAAGGGAACTTCCCTGAGCAGACGGTCCCAGGCATTTTCCGTGAGATAATAGAAACGGTCGTTACGAATGACCCGCGCCGTCTCGACCAGCAGCTTGCCCAGCCCCTTTATGGTCTGGTCGGTCAGAAAATACTGGTGCAGCAGTTCAAACAGGGCCGGCTCTTCCGGATGGGCTTTCAGCCCTTTCAGCAGCCAGAACGGGAATGAAAACTCTTCGTCAGAAATCAGGTCCGAAATCAGCGCGAGTGCATAATAATCGTAGGGGGTTTTGTGCGGCAGGGACTTGAGTTCCTCGTAGACCTCCGGCAGCGGTTCCTGCTGGACGCGTTCGTAGAGCTCGGGGAATTCAAGCAGCGGTGCGGATTCCGATTCCTCGTGATCGATGTCTGAGTGAGGCAGGATGGTCTGTTCATCGGAAGGCTCCTGAGCCTGGTTGCCGGGTGCGGGCGGGGCTGACCAGTCAAACTGCGCCTGGGGTGGTAAGCTGCCCGGATTCAGCGTTTCTCCATAGCGGAGCGCGTCGTTCAGTCGTTCGTAAGCTGCCCGGATCCGCTGGAATTCTTCGGGGCATTTCTCCGGCTTAAAGCGTTTGATCAGCGCGTTGTAGCTGCGTTTCAGGTCGCGCACATCGTAGTCGCCGGACAGAGAGAAAAACTGTTCGGGGTCATCCGGTAACAGGTCCCACCGTGGTTCGTCAGATTCGCTCATGCCAGTCTCCGGAATCAGCCAGTGAGAGTTTCAGGAAGATAGAACAGCGCCAGCAGCAGGACCAGACCGATGGAGGCGATGATCAAGGCATACAGGACATTAACCGTACGATTGATAGAAGACCGTTCCCTGCCCGAAACGGCGACCTGATTCAACCAGTATTTTTCCAGTTCATAGAGTTCGGGAAATTGTTTCTGAACGACTTCAGCGATGCGCTGGTAATCGCGTGGTGTATTCAGATCAAGATCGGCCAGCTCTATGCTGGTGGACTCCCCATTACGAGTGCGGAGCCTTTCTGCCTCTTCCGGAGGTGCGACCACCAGTTGCGTGAACTGTTCGTAAAAATTTTCAAAGCAGGCATGGTGCTGTTGCAGACGTGCGAATTCGCCTTTGAGCCGGGCGACCTGTTGCAGGCGACTGACGGAAAAACCCAGTTCGGGAAATTCGTGGACGTCCAGTTTGTCGAGCTGTGCCAGCAGTGATTGCGCATTGACCTGCCAGAAATTTCTGCGGATGGTCTCTAACTTTTGCCGTGCCCGTTGCTTGCGATCAATAAAATTCAGATCCACATCAGCCAGGAATGGGTGTTCCGCCGAATGGGAATTCAGATAGTGGTGCCGCCGTGCCAGAATTTCTTCGGTACAACCCAGGGGGTTCATCTGCAACAGACGGCTGAGATAGTCCTGTTCGCTCTCGCGCGCTGTTGTCATGATTCGCGTTCCCGGCCTTCCTCTTCATCGTAGTGGAATCCCAGGGCTGCCAGGGAGGTTAACAGATTCTGACGTACGGAGTCGAAATATTCGCGATCGCCCGAAGACATCGCATGCTCGAACTGATCGATCATGGATTCCAGATCTTCGCGCTGATACGGGCTGACTTCGCCGATGACCCGCTCCGCAAAGGAGAGCAGATGCTGATTACGTACATCGTCCCGCGGGTAAAATTTGAGGGCCTGCAACTTCTTCACGGCCGACTTGATCTCTTTACTGGAGGAGAGCCGGGCGTGTTGAGTGAGTATGAGCGTTGATTTCTTACCGGTTTCCGGGACGTAGGCTTCGACTTCCAGAATGCCGTTTAAGTCATAGGTGAACCTTAGATGCACGGGTTTGCCCGCTGGTCCGGGGGGAATCCCTTTGACCTCCAGTTTGCCCAGGAAGAGATTGTCCTCGACTTTGCGCGATTCTCCCTGGTAGACACCGACAGCCACGTGACGCTGATTGGGTGAGACGGTATACACCACTTCTTCGCGGGAGACCGGAATGGTGGTGTTGCGATGAATCACGGGCAGGAAATAGCCGTCCACCTTACGCTGGCCAAATTCCTTGATGACCTCCGTTCCCAGCGTGAAGGGACAGATGTCGGTCATCACCATGTCGTCGACGGCCTGGTCATCCTGGATCAACGCTGCCTGCACCGCGGCGCCGAGCGCCACAACTTCGTCCGGGTTATAAGAACAGAGCGGCTCGGTCTCGAAGAAGGAACGCACAAACGAGCGGACGACCTCCATGCGGGTGGCACCGCCGACCAGGATCACGTCTGTGAATTCTTGAGGCGGAATCCGCGAATCCCGAACGGCCCGGGCGATGGGCCGCGAGAGCCGTTTGATTAATGGTTCGCTCAGTTTCTGGAACTGATCCTGTGAAATCGTAATGACCGGAGACTGCTCGGTAATTTCGCCTTGCGCATCAGGGAAACGAATTCTGGCTTCCGAAGCTGTCGAGAAGGCGTGTTTGGCAGCCTCGCATTCCTGCTTGAGTCGTGCGACGAGCAGGGGGGCTTTCATTTCAGCCACTTCCAGTTGCATTTTCTGTGTGCTGAGTGTCCAGGCCAGAATGCGATCGGTAAAGTCTTCGCCACCCAGCATGCTCTCGCCTGCGGTGGAGATGATTTCCAGGGTTCCTTCGAAGACTTCCATCGCGGTGACATCGAAGGTACCGCCGCCGAGGTCGATGACAATCAGTCGCTTGTCGGCCCCTCGATCATGAAAACCATATGTGAGGGCCGCCGCCGTCGGTTCATTGATGATACGCCTGACATTCAGACCGGCCAGCTCTCCCGCCAGCTTGGTGGCATTCCGCTGATGATCGTTGAAATAAGCGGGAACCGTGATGATGGCATCCTCCACCGGGGCTCCCAGGTAGGCTTCCGCATCCTGTTTGAGTGACTGCAGAACCAGGCTCGACATCTCCGGCGCGGTGAAGGTATGCGTGCCGATTTTCACACTCTGCTCGGTCCCCATGAGTCGTTTAAAAACCCAGGCGCAGCGTTCCGGTTGCGTGACCCGCATTTCCTTTGCTGCAGCGCCCACGAGCACGCGATTGTCCTCCGAAACACTGATGACGGAGGGCGTCAGAAACGAGTTAAGGGCATTAGGGATGAGCCTGGGCTGACCATCTTCAAAGACGGCGCACAGGGAATTGGAGGTTCCCAGGTCGATACCAATCATATGTGTCATTGCAAAAGAATCTATCTCGATAGCGTGCTGGAGGCTGCATGTGGATGTTGGAAACAGGATCACTGATTAACAGATTGTAATCTTCCGTTCAGGCTGTTTCCACACTCAATTCGGGCAACTTAAGAGACCGGTTCAATCTTCTGTAATGGGTTGGGTTAAATAGATTGAATGGACTGACACAGTTCGAGTGGTAGAGGTTCTACAGGCCCGTTTCAATTTTGTTACACGAAGCATAGGTCCGCGGTAAGCTTCGATGCTGACCTCATACTCCATTGCCGTTCTGGTCGGCGTTCCCTTCCAGATAATCTTTCACATAGAGTTCCTGGACGATGACTTTGACTGCTGCCAGGAAGGGAGAGGCGATGATGGCTCCCAGAAAACCGAACAGGACGCCCATAATGGCCTGGAACGAGATCAACAGCGCCGGGGGTAGCGAGACCTGCTGCTTTTGAATCAAGGGGGTGATCATGTAACTCTCCAGCAGCTGCAGTCCAATATAGGCGGGGATCACGAGTGCTGCCGTAGTGGTGCCTTGTGGGAGCGCCACGAGGATTGCCAGAATAAAGGAGATCGCGGCACCAATATTAGGAATGAACGTCAACAGTCCAGTGAGGAACCCCAGTGTACCCGCCATGGGAACGCCGATCAGCAGCAGGACCAGCCAGGCGCCCAGACCGGTTACCAGCATCGAACCGAAGCGGCCGATCAGCCAGTGCCAGAGAGTGTCTCCCAGTTGGTTCATGACTTGCCGGATCCGCTCGCGACGTTCCGGTGCGAACAGAATCACTACTCCGTCTCGATAGCTCGCAGGTGCTGTCGCCAGAAAGAGACCGACAAACAGAATCAACACCGAATTGACTACGAGTCCAAATGTCGTACGGAACATCTGGCCGACAAAGGAAGCCGCCTGTTTCGCTGGTTGTGCCAGTGAATTCAGATCGGTCTGTTGTGATTTTTCGGATTTCTTTTGGGGGGAGTCGTCTGTCTGCTCAGGGGATTTCGATTCCTCGGATGGACTGGAATCGTGTTTCTTCTTTTGTGAATCGGATGCAGGTAACAGTGACTGGGATAAATACGGGGTCGACTGAATCACGGATTTGACCGTCGTGTACTCTTCAGCCCAGTCCTGAATTTTCTCTGTACCGCGTTCGATCTGTTGACTGGCCTCCTGCACCTGATGCTCGATTTGCACGAAGAACAGGGCAATGGATCCTGCAGAAACCAGAATCAGGGTTGTCACGAGTAATGACAGACTGCCGTGGTAAGGCAACGGCAAAACCCGGCTCAGGCCAGCACTGGCAAAGGTCAGAAAGACGGCGAACATTACTGCCAGGAATAGCGTTAAGATGATTTCCCAGGTGATGACCAGCGCAGCGGCCAGAATAACGACCACCACCAGTGTGGTGATGGTTCTGCTGAGCATTCCGGTTGTCGATGAAGGTTCTGCGGGTTCTTTCATGGAACAGTCTATCAGGTACCGCTGGAGGCTGGGTTATTGACTTACAGGAAATAGAAGACTCCAGCTTCGGAAAAGTATTCTTCTCAAAGATTTGCAAACGGTATGCCAAAATAGGCCGGCTTGAGAGACTGTGTCCCTGCCTCGTTTTTCTGCACCTGGATGAGGCAAAAGCCGTTTCACGTCAGTAGCAGTCGGTTGAAAATGGTGTCTGAACGCGCGGCGTGAACGCTGAGGAGCCAGCTGGATCTTGGAAAACCGAAATCTCAGCTCCCTTCAGGGGTCTCTTTCAACTGTCGCGCCGAATCTACTGCATCGCTCGCGTCTTCCTGATCACCGCCATCCAGGTGCGGGCCTTCCTGGGTGACTGCGGCTTCAGATTCATGACTTAATTCCACCAGCAGGGGAAAATGGTCGGAACCGATAGAAGGCAGCGTACCAAGTTTCACAATGCGAAAATCATCCGAATGAAACAGATAGTCCAGTGGATAACGCCAGATTGAAGAGGTGGCGTCATATGTCGGATAAAGTCCACGTCCTTTGCGGGGATCAAGCAGGCCGCTGACTTCCTGAAACAGGTTTGTCGTGCGTGACCACCCGACATCATTTAAATCACCCAGCACGATGGCGCTGGGACTGTCGCACACTTCGCGTCCAACCAGTACGAGTTCGGCATCGCGTTTGGTTGTATCCTCACCAGGACGGGGCGGATTGGGATGTACGGCAAACAGGCGTACGATCTGTCCCGAGGGAAGTTTGACGCGGGCATCGATCGAGGGGATCTCCTGCTTGATCATAGCCCGGATGCGGGCACCCTCGAGGGGAAGCCGGGAATACACGGCGATACCGTAGGTATTTTCGAGTGGATGTTTCAGCTGCCAGCCATAGGATTTTTCGAGGGGCTTCAGGTCGCGAATCCAGCGCGCATTGACTTCACACAGCACGACAATATCCGGTCGCTCCTGCTCGATCAGAGACAGCACCGCCTCGGCATTCTGGTTTTCCTGATAGACGTTCGCTGTCAGAATCCGCAGACGGGTTTGCGGGTCAGCAGACTCTGCCCACTCCACTTCATGCGGAGCGAAAGGCAGGTAGGGAAAGATCCAGAATAATTGAATGCTGCAGCTGATTGTCAGTAGGAATATCCCTGTTTTTGCAGCAGTTTTATGCCAGAAGGGGAAGAGTGCCAGCAGGATGACGACATAAGCAAACAGCAGTTGAACGCGGGGAAAATCACCAATGCGGACCCACCACCAGTCAACGGGCAGCAAGGGAAGCAACGCGGTTAACACCGCGACACAGGCCAACAGGATGACGCACCGGTAAACCCACTTGCGAACGGGCGATTCCGGTGTGCTGCCAGAGGGCGCTTCACTTGTTGTTTCGGTTGGGACCAATTTTTGATCTCCCTGTTGCTGGAAGACAATTATGCGTACTCGGATTTCGATACAGCGGTTATACCCTCGAGGATTCACATCGACGTATACGAGATGGAAATGCGAATCTGTGATTCAAGGTAAGCAGATTGCGTGCCAAAAGGATTTGACTGCCATTCAGAGGTCAGTTGGATTCACTGTTCATAGACATAGGAAATCCGTTCGTTCTTTGTCTTTCCTTTGACGGTCCAGTCCAGGTGCAGCGATTCGTTTTCGAAGTGCAGTGTGGCCGAGTAGAGGTCTTCGCTGCAGACATGCGGTTCGATGGAATCCCAGCGATCTCCTGCGGTCTGTTGCAGATCAAACAGATACACCGGATTCGCATTTCCAAAACGCAAGTGCTCCAGCCGCAACTGTTTCTGTTCCGGATAGGCACACCAGCGATAGACATTTGTAAAACGCAGAGACTTTCCTTCCGGCGGTGACCAGTTTCCAGATTCGTGAAAGAGCAGCGTCTGGTCATCGATTGATTCAACTTCCACCGTGCCAACCCCCGTACCATTCCAGCCACTACCGGAACCAAAGGATTGAGCCGTGAATGTCAGCGAATTAATCGATGACAGACGACTCCAGAGTTCTGACAGGTTGAGGTCGGCAGGCATTGGGAATAAAATCCTCAGCTGGATCAAGGGATGGTGGCGGTTATGAGTCGATCAGGAAGTCGGGTACCTGTTACAGATCGCACTTGAAAAGACAGTCTTGTAGAACAAAGCATCTGTCAAATTAAACAGGATCATCGTAGGGGAAGCATACTCCATCTTCCCCGTCATGATTCAGGCCAACCCCTTGATAGACCACACCCGATGACAAGTCCCGGATCACAAAATCACCTTGTGTGAATCTCGCCGCACAGTGCTTCCAGGTCGACGTCGTCCTCTGGCCAGTCATTATCATCGGTAAAGTATGTCCGAAATCGTTCAAATTCTGGGAAATTAATGAGTCTCCCATACGTCCATGGAAATTCATAACCAATGGCCACGATAGCGGCGACAACCTCGTCTCCAAGTTCCAGCTGATACTGGCAGTCAGAACTCTTCTGCTTCTCTTCAGGCATTCTCACTCCCCGATTATCTTCACCAGGGTTCGCTCTCGTTTTAATTAAACTCCAACAGTTGTTCCAGTCAGCGTTCTTATTCCTTGGACATCCCTGATTCGTTATCGTTGATGAATACGGAGGCCTTGATGTGCATGGCATTCCCCAGGTACATTGTGTCACACACTGGCTTTTGTTGTTACTGGTAGTACTGGAAATTTGGTAATCTAACGTTCGCCACCAGTGATTTGATCATTTGTGGGGTTTATGATCGGGATGAACTCCTAATAAGGCAATCGAAGGTCAAACGATAAGGCAATCGAAGGTCAAACGGTATATCATCAATCGGAACCTAGTAAGGAATGCCTCCGTCAGACAGGCCTTGTCCACCTTCCAGAAGCACACTCCTGAGACCCCAATACTCTCATCACAACTGGTACAGAAATGGGGGGCTGTCACCTCTGCAGAGAATGGGATGATTAACATGTAGCACAAGTTGTTACCTTTTCTCTGATCAGTTGTTTTGTCGAATTGATTATTTTCAAGCATCGGCTCGCATTCCCAGCGAGCATAAGCCACCCAAGATGGAACCCAGTAGCAACAGGCCAAGCAGACTTTCCCACCCACTCGGTCCGTCAATCTCTACTGACTTATCTGCTACAATTTGAATGTCTGAGATTCGTTTCTCAAACGGAACTTCACGATCTTGATACTTTTTGCTACCTGGCCCTACAGCATCAGCCAGATCCATAAATGGGTAACGCATCACCCCACGGATCGTCAGGTCTCCCCGACGGCCAATCAGATTGGAATCACCTGGAACGCTCACGGCAAACTGAGCTTTGATTTTCTTGCGACCAGTGATTACAGGAACTCCCTTCACTTTCACCACAGTAAAAGAGATCGAACTGTCCCAGGGCTTCTTGTTCAAGCTGACAATGGGAAATGATTGTGAGTCTCTCTCAAAAAAAGCTTCCACTTTGAGAATCTCAAAATGTCCTCCCACCGATTTGTCCAGACTGAGCTCGCGTGTATATGTTTTACCAATAACCCATCGATCACCGTGCCATTCGGTTTGAGTGGTATCCAACAGGCCCATAATCCCTAGGACGATTGCAAAAACCATGAATGAGATTGCACATCCTAACTTTCCACCTTCAGTCACTGTTTATTCTCCTATATCGGTGTTTGAGTTAACTCGAGGTGCATTACTTGGGAGTGTTTGATAATGGCATTCCATTTATTTCATTCGCGGATCACGACGATCCTCGCTAATTTTCCTGTTGAGACACTCCATTCTTTAGCCGGGGTGAGGTAGTTCCCCTTGGAATCGGCAACACGAAACTCGGCTGTATTAGGGCTGGACGTCCCTTCATTCAGAGCGCGAAAAGAAATGACGTTGTTCCCTTTTTCCAAGTTAATTTGAGTGTAGGTGTTGTTGCATTTGAGCAGAATACGAGACTTGACAACTTGGCCGTTCCGGTAGATTGCAACTGCGTCACCATCAACAGATCCATGGTCTCGACACTCGATGGTCACGCTGTTGGACTTCGTGCGAAGCGATCCCAGGTTCTGCCCGGTACACCACCACATATTTCGCGTTCTAGATTTTGCGATGACCTGTCCATTGATCTCAATTGTGGCGTAGTACGTCAGGTCGTGATAACCCGAACCAAAATGCTGTCCCGGGATTTGGACCTGCATCTGGTTATATTTTCCAGGATCGTGTGCAGGCTTAAATGAAGTGCTCAGTGTTGGGTACTTGATGTTCTTCTTCTGATCATTGAAATGTACCCGAAGTCGAGCTTGCTGGGACTGGAATCCAGCATGCCGGAAAGAAGCTTTAATCGCACTCGAATTAATCTCAAGATCTTCGAAAGTAGCGGTCGGGCCTGCTTTCTTAATCGAACAGGTCATTGAGCGAGCCTGAGATCTCCCTAACACTGAATTGCTTCGATTTTGTGTCAAAGTCACTGTGAATTCGATTGAGTGGGTTCCGGGAGGTAAGTTGAAACTCTTCATAGAGTAAGGGATGCTGACGTTCGTGAATCGGCCGGTCACATGTTTCGGCAGCAGAGTTTTAGATGCATGTCCAATTACCCTGCCCCCACCAGCAGCTCTAAATGTAACAGAGGCGGTGATAGAACCTTTGGCCAGCCCCTCGTAGTCGAAGTTGAGCAAGAGCTTATTTGAGAAAGCTTGTATTGACTTGAATTTGATCGCTGACTGTCTTCCCCCGGGAGTTGCTGGTGAATCAAACCAACTGTCAGTCTCTATCACAGGCTTGTTGCTGTCTACTGTTTCCTCAATCACCAACTCAGGTATGAGTTCCTGGCCTCGAGCCCCGATGAAAAATTGCCCGATATTGTTTGCGTTGCTGTGAGGCTTGATTTTTAATGTACCAGATTCCTCCCGTGTGGTACCCGCAGCTGTCTTCCACGGTAGTTTAAACGAGAATGTAGTCAGGTTTGGACCGGTATTTCGAAAGTAATAGTGGTAGTAGTCCAGTCCATCCAGGTCTCGTTTACGAGTGAATCTGAATTCAATGTTGCTGGCATACCCGGTGAATGAAGTCCAGGGTGAAACGTATTTCTTTGTGATAGTGTCCTCCAGCCAGTCGGAGGCAATCATATCCGCACTTCCCTGATCAAAGACAAGTTTTTGTGCCTGAATCGTACTGGTTGAAGTGAATATTGCAGCAATACACAAAACAAACAGAATCACTCTGCGGTTGATTTGAAAGGATGAGATAGATTTCAACATTGAATAGCCCTCATGTTCGATGAATGAAAGACGATTTGTAATTAAAAAAGATTTTTTTGAGGGTAAAAAAGCCGCGGCTGGCGTTTCTTCTGCATAATCAAGATCAAGTATTTCGCATGTGCCCCTCACTCAGTAAATTGCGCTCAGCACCGGAAAACCTTCACCAGGAGCAGACTGAATTTCAAAAAACAGAAAATTCTTGCAGAACGTTTCTAAGATGCTTAGAATTAAGAGGTTACGAAATACAGCCTCCAGTCGTCATTGCTGTTTCAAATCAACCGCATCATCCTGAACAGAAGAAATATCCATGAGCGATGATGACATGCCACTCACACTTTGGCTCGATCGCCTGCAGTGTGGCGATCCCGATGCCGTTGATGCGATTTGGGGGCAATGTTTTGAGAAGCTTTCAAGCTATGCTCAGCGTAGATTAAAATCTATGCCCGCCAGCGATCGAGATGGCGAAGATGTAGCATTGTCAGCGATTGATACATTCGTTCGCCGTGTGGGCAAAAATGAATTCTCCGGTGTTGTGGATAGTGGGAATCTCTGGCGTGTTCTCTTTGACATCACGGCAAAACGGGTTGCCAGAGAACAACGCAGACAACTCACAGAAAAGCGTGGAAGTGGTGATGTAAAAAATGAAGTGGATCTCTACAATCCGGAGGCGACCAGTTGTGGATTTGGGATCAACGAAAGCATTGATATTCGCCAGCAATTCTTTCAGCAGCTCGAAGAAGATCGTAAAGGTTTACTGGATAAACTGACCCAGTTACCGGGGGGAGAGAAGCTGGCCAGGATCGTAAGCCTTCATCTCGAAGGTCATACCCACCAGGAAATTGCCGAAGTCCTTGGTGTCTCTGTCAGTACAATAGAACGTAATATGAAGATCGCCAAAGAGGTTGGCAAAACGGTGGAGCCTTAACGTGACTTCACCTGAAGAGAATCAGAACTACGCCCCTGGTTTAAACAAGCAACTCCGTATTAATGCTGTATGCGAACAGTTTGAGGATGAGTGGAATCATGGGAGTCCCCCCGAAATAAAGAAATATCTGGACGACTCAGAGCGTTCTGATCGAAGTGAATTATTATTTGAACTGCTCTCCATCGATTCCCACTGGCGTTGGATCAAAAAACAAAAATTGTCGCAAGCAGAGTATGAACTGCTATTAGCAGATGACCTGGATATGATCCAGGAGTTTTTTAATAAGCGGGCATCATCATTCCAAGCGGGCATACAGCAGATCTCCGATACCAGCTTGCTCTCGCTAGAAGAGATGCAGCTGATCCTCAAATCGATTCCAGTGACAAACAGACCAACCACTGTGCAGGAACTGATTGAAGTTCTAATCCAGCATAATAAGTTGACGGCCTATCAAGCCCGGCAAATCAGTGAGGGGACAATCAAGGGGCTGGTACTGGGTGACTATCTGGTTCTGGATGTGATTGGTGCTGGTGGGATGGGACAGGTTTATCTCGCGGAGCATCGGCGTATGAACCGACGGGTCGCTCTCAAGACGCTCCCCGATGCGATTGCTCAAGATAGTCAATCAGTTTTACGCTTTGAACGCGAAGTCCGTGCCGCTGCCAAACTATTGCATCCCAATATTGTCACAGCACATGACGCAGGGGAGTCCGATAACCTGCATTATCTTGTTATGGAATGGGTAGATGGAATCGATCTCTCTAAGCATGTCAAGCAACATGGCAAATTGCCTGTTGCTCAGGCTGTGAATTATGTATTACAGGCTGCCAAAGCGCTGGAATATGCTCATGGAGAAGGAATAATCCATCGAGACATCAAACCGGCCAACTTGATTCTGGACGAAAAAGGAACGATCAAAATACTGGATATGGGTTTGGCCCGCATGGATTCTACAGATGCCGGCAAGACCAGAACAGATCTCACATCTACGGGGATGGTGATGGGGACCATTGATTATATGGCCCCCGAGCAGGCATTGGATAGTAAGCTGGCTGACGCTCGAAGTGATATTTACAGTTTGGGGTGCCTATTACACTATTTGCTGACGGGAAAAGTGATTTACGACGGAGACACTATACTCAAGAAAATTTTCGCTCATCGAGAAACGATCGCTCCTTCCCTGACAGCAACACATCCTGATATTCCAGTTTCTCTGGATACAGTCTTCCAGAAAATGGTAGCGAAAGATCCCGAGGACAGGCAACAGAGCATGTCGCAGGTGATTCATGAACTGGAAGCTTGTGGATGCGTGGAGTCACCATCTCACCATAAATTATCTTCCGATGCGGGTAGTGATGCTTCCAGTGATAAACTTTTCGACGGGCAGCAGGCAGGCGAGGTATTTGATGCAACTCATAAATCTCCCAATCATTTTGTTGCAGGGGACCAAAATACTCAATTTGGGAGTGTGGCTGGAGAAATCATTCAGGGAACGAATAATTCTGAGACAGCAGAACAACAGAAGTTGTCCTTCCGTAAAAGAATGATACTTACATCACTTATTTGTCTAGTGGGGATTTCAGGTCTGTCATGGAGTGCGGGGGTATTTTCCCCTGTAGGACAAAAAACTGAGAAAAATGAAAATGTGACAACTGCGCACACTCCCCAGAGAATACCGCAATCATTAACCGACCCTCAAAAACGACTGGCAGAATTCGGGATTCAAAATGAAGTTACCGATGTCTTTTGGACATCTAACGAGAATATATTTTTTGGTCCTGGTAGTGAGCTGAAACAACTGCCACAGGAGAGGATCGCTGTTTGTCAGATAATGATAGATTGGAATCAGATAAAATCGAATTTTGAATGGAAAGCTCTGGGACGAGTTTCTTCTTTAGAAAAACTTGTGTCTAACACACCAGTGCCAGTCGCAATTTTAGAGCAACTAAAGGGAATAAGACGTCTTCATCTCAGCAAAGCTCAGTTATCGGACAGAGAAATTCTCTCGATATCAAAATACCCAGATCTTCACACATTTACTCTCTATTCAAATCTGGATGTCACTGATGTCGCCTGCGATTCACTAGCAAAAATAGCTTCGCTTCGTGAACTGGATATCAACGCTACAGGAATTGCGGGCGAGGGATTAAAGAAACTGACAGTGCTACCCAATCTCTACTTTCTGAGCATCGGCCTGGGAAAAGGGATTTCTATTGAAGATCTAAATTCACTTCAGTTATTTAAGTCACTCAAATCACTTTCACTTCACAATGCACCTTACGATCAGGAACTCGTAAAAAAACTTGGAAAACTGAATTCACTCAGAAGTCTCCATCTGAACAGTCCGGATTGGAGTGAAACAGAGATCGCTCGATTACAAGAATTATTACCTGATTGCTCCATTATCCATTCTTCTTCCCCAGCATATGTCGCAGACCAGAAAGTGGCACAATGGGTCGTTGATAACAAGGGAACATTTAGCTTACATGGTTCATCTTATCAGAAATTTAGGCATCTACCCAAAGAGAAATCTTTCTCTTTAGAATCCATCGACGTTGTAGGCACTGATGGCATGAATCTAAATAGTACTGAACTCAATCAACTTCGAAGTCTGGAGAGTTTAGTTTTGATGAAAATGAAGTCCTCGGATGACGGGCTTGCTAAAATTAGTGACTTATCAACACTTCGCTACTTAGTTCTTTCATATTCGGACGTATCATTTTCCGGTCTTGAAAAGATAAAGAGGCTGAAGCAGCTGGAAGGACTTCATTTGAAAGCTTGCTGGAACGTATCTGACAATGCCCTGCAACATTTATCGGGACTGACTCAGCTTACATCGCTTGTTTTAGGTCAAACCCCGCTTACGGATCTGGGCTTAAAACATGTTGGTCAAGTCTTAGGACTTCAAGAATTGCTGCTTGATTCCTGTAAAGAAATTAGCAGCGCCGGAATAGGGCACCTGGTTTCGCTACCAAGGTTGCGATTTCTAGATCTCAATGAGACGCAAATCGATGATTCTGCAATCTCTCATCTGAAAAAAATGAAAGGCTTGCGAGTATTAAAAATCTACAATACGAAAATCACTGCCGATGGTGCGAAAAGACTACAATCCGCTTTGCCTGAGTGTGTCGTGTTCCATGAGTCGCTGGAACACGTACCTTGGACAGGTCTTCCGGAATATAAATCAGAAAACTAACCGAACTTACAAAGTGGATCACAAAAGTGGTTGAAATCAGTGATGCAACATATTGAATTTCAGCAATGGAAACCAGGCATTTAACTCAAACTCACTCCCCAATAATCTTCACCAGAATCCGTTTCCGCCTGCGGCCGTCGAACTCGTAATAAAAAATGTGTTCCCACGGTCCCAGGTGGAGCTGGCCGTCGGTGATGGCGACGACGACTTCGCGGCCCATGATCTGGCGTTTGTGATGGGCATCGGCGTTGTCTTCGCCCGTCCGGTTGTGCAGATAGCCGCCGGAATTGGGGTCGCCGCCTGGATTGAAGGGGGCCAGTTGCTCCAGCCAGCGATCGTAGTCTTCATGCAGGCCTGATTCGTTATCGTTGATGAAGACGGACGCGGTGATGTGCATGGCGTTGACCAGGCACAGGCCGTCCTGGACGCCGCTTTCTGTGACCAGTTGTTCGACGTTTTTATGGATTGAAACGATCTGCCGACGATGGGGGATTTCCATCCAGAGTTCTTTAGTCAGTGTTTTCATATTACCGCTCTGTTATTGATTGATGAGAGTTGAAGTCGTAGAGAGGTTCATCTTACAGAATCGGGAGCGGTTTCTGAATCTTAAAGTGGAAATCGTGTGCAGCGCAGCAGAAAGAGGCTGTCAGCGGTTTGCTGAAGCAGGGGCATGCTTGAGAGATGCTTATGCAGATAAAAGGCTTAGCCCAGTTTCTCGTGTGCTGAGAGAATCAGCTGTTCGGTTTCGTCCCAGTCGATGCATTCGTCTGTGACGGAGACGCCGTACTGGAGTTGAGTGAGATCTTCGGGCAGGCTCTGATTGCCGGCATGCAGATTGCTTTCCAGCATCAGGCCGATGATCGTTTTGTTGCCGGCGACGCGTTGATCGATGACTTCGTTCCAGACTTTGCCCTGGTTGCGATAATCCTTATTGGAATTCGCGTGACTGCAGTCAACCATGAAGCGGGGAGAGAGGCCGGCGGCTTCCAGGCTCTTTGCAGCTGCTTCGAGGTGTTCCTGCTGGTAGTTCGGGCCGGAGCGACCGCCACGCAGGATGAGGTGACCCCAGGGGTTGCCTGTGGTGTTGACCACGCAGGTCTGCCCTTCGGCATCGATTCCCAGGAAACTGTGGGGACTCTGCGCGGCGAGCATCGCATTGAGCGCGACGTCCAGGCTACCGTCGGTTCCGTTTTTGTAACCGACGGGCATCGAAAGTCCGCTGGCCATCTGGCGGTGCGTCGGAGATTCGGTCGTGCGGGCGCCGATGGAGGCGATGGAAATTGCATCCGCGATGTACTGCGGAGTGATCGGCTCCAGCATCTCAGTGGCGGCCGGCAGTCCCAGTTCACCGATCTGCAGCAGCAGCTGGCGGGCGATTTTGAGACCTGAGGCAACATCGAAGGTGCCGTCCATGTGAGGGTCGTTGATCAGACCTTTCCAGCCGACGGTCGTCCGCGGTTTTTCGAAGTAGACCCGCATCACCAGGAACATGCGGTCTTTGACTTTCTCGGAAAGTTCTTTCAGGCGTTTGGCATACTCGATGGCAGCCTTGGGATCGTGAATGGAGCAGGGGCCGACAACGACGATCAGCCGTGAATCTTCACCCGAGAGGATATGCTTGATCTGTTCCCGTGATTCGCCGACGGTTTCCGTCACTTTGTCAGTGCGTTTGATTGTCTCTTTCAGTTCCTGAGGAGCAACCAGGCGAACCGAATCGATGATGTTGACGTTTTGAATGGGTAGCATCGTGTTTAAATCGTTTTCGTTTACTGGGGGAGAAGATTCAGTTTTGTATCAGTTTCAATTACAGGGCCAGCT
Source organism: Gimesia benthica (assembly GCF_009720525.1). Classification (NCBI taxonomy): domain Bacteria; kingdom Pseudomonadati; phylum Planctomycetota; class Planctomycetia; order Planctomycetales; family Planctomycetaceae; genus Gimesia; species Gimesia benthica. Next base: position 3,619,179 of record NZ_CP043930.1, on the reverse strand, counting down.
GCTGTCGGATCAGTGAGACGACTTCTTCAGCCGTCAGCGGCGAGGCCTCGATTTTCAATTGTGCATATTGTTCATACAGTGGATACCGGCTGTCATACAGGTCGGCGAGGCTGGAACCCGGTTCGATCAGCACGCCCCGATCGAAGGCATCGACAAACCGCTGCTCCAGGATATCCGGCTTTACATCCAGCCAGACTATCGTACCAAGACCGGCCAGATGATGCATGGCTTCACTGCTGTAACAGACACTTCCTCCGGTAGAAATAACGGATCCTGCTGATTGAATCGATTGGATGTAGGCCGCTTCAATCGCGCGGAACCCTTCCGGGGAATGCTGAGCAATAATCTCGGCCAGCCGTTTGGATTCGCCAGCTTCTATTAATGCGTCGGTATCCAGAAAGGGAAGGCCTGTCTGTTCAGACAGTAGTCTGCCCACCGTCGATTTTCCGGAGCCCGGCATACCTGTCAGAACGACTCCGGTTTTGACAGGTTCGCTGTCGGCGGTCATGCGGGCACTCCCGGGAGAAAAAGGTGCACTCTCCAGAGTGATTTCCTGCGGACAGGGGCAACGAATGGCAAAATATAAAAAGTCGTATCTGTATACATTTCAAAGACTTCGGTTCGCTTCCTTCCCCGGAGCCTGGAAAAGTTTTAAAATCCAGGGAAAAGGAAAACAAATCATATCTCAAATCAGGTCTAATAGGAACTATGTGACAATTCAGGTGAGAATTAAATTGTGATTTTCCCCTGAAGGGTAACACAAGCATGGAACAGATGTTTGTGTGAATTTCACAGGAATTTTACTTGTCAAAGATCCGGGCAGTTCTGTCAGTACAGTATCGTTAAGCTCTTTAGCGATAAGCTGAGTGTTTTCAAACGCCAGAAGAATCGAATCGGAACGTGGATAAACTGTCGCCAGCCAAATTTGCAGCGCAGATAAGATGCTGTGCCAATGATCTGCAGGATCATGGGGTGGACCGCCTGGGTCCGCTGTACGATTTGACATCGGAGCGATTGCTGCGTTATGCGGTGACAGTGACCCGCAACACTCCCGATGCGGAGGATGCGATTCAGGCGACCATGGTACGGATTGCCATGCGACCCAAAATTCTGGCGACCGCTCAGCAGCCGTGGGCCTACCTGTTACGGGTGGCCCGGAACGAAGCCCTGCGGATTCTGCAGAAGCGGAAGCCGCTGCAGATCTTCGCCCAGTGCAGACAGCTCTGGTCGCGAGATGAAGAAATCGTGGAAGAGAATGATCAGGCCCAGGTGATTCGGCAGGCATTAAAGCGGCTGCCGACGAACCAGTCTGAAGTGGTGGTGCTGAAGATCTGGGAGGATATGACGTTTGCGGAGATTGCCAGTGTGCTGGATGAATCGCCGAACACCGTGGCCAGTCGTTACCGTTATGCGCTCCAGAAATTAGATAATTACCTGCGTCCCGTGGCGCGTGAGGATTTCAATGTTTGAATTTGAAGATCACCATTTTCTCGAAGAGCAGATACTCAAGGCCGGCCAGGGGGCGGTCCCCGCGCACAGCGATCATCGCCAGCGGGTACTGGCTGCTGCCCGCCATGCGGAAAATCGCAAGGTGCAGCGCAAAACGCTGCTAGTCTGCTGCACTTTGTTTCTGACATTCACACTGTTATTTCTGACCCGGGATTCAGGAGCCGATCTGCGTGTCGCCTCCGATACGGAATCCGGCTGGTCCCGTGCACTCTATTCCAAAGGGAGTCGTGTGCTGGGAATCTCGGCCGCCACACCCGGAGAGAAGAAAGTTCAAACCGATTGGAATTCCGTGCAGGCCACTCTCAAACAGTCCGGCGAATGGGGACTGGTTGACGCCGTCGTTCGTTTTCGGAATGAACGGGCCGGAACGATCGAGCAGATCTTTACTCGAGGCGATTGATGCAGGAGACCTTGTCCCAACAGTTTCAGGATCAACTGCCTGACAAAGCGGAAAATCATCCCGAGTATGTGACGGAGCTGGTCGATGTAATCCTGGGTCAGGCGCAGGCCATCAATGCCAGCGACATCCATCTGCTGCCCACCGAAAACCGGATGCGGATGGACTGGCGAATTGACGGCGTACTGCACCATGTCGCTGACTTTTCCCAGGTGCTGGCACCCCGGATCACAGCCCGGCTCAAAGTGCTCTCGCAACTGCTCACCTATCGAACCGATGTCCCCCAGGAAGGGCGGATTCACCGGGATGGAGAGCAGGTGGTCGAGACCCGCATCAGCACCTTTCCGACCCTGTATGGCGAAAAGGTCGTCGTGCGGCTATTCGTCGGTTCGGGACAATACAAACATCTGGAAAACCTGAATCTGCCGGAAGAGATTCTGAGCGAAATGCGAGGTCTGTTACGACAGACCGGCGGCGTGGTGCTGATGACCGGTCCTGCGGGAAGCGGCAAAACGACGACGATTTACGCCTGTCTGCGGGAGATCATTCGCGAGTCACGCGGCGCCCGCAGTCTGGCCTCCCTGGAAGATCCGATTGAAGTCGTGGTGCCCACCGTGGCGCAGTCGCAGGTCAATCCGGCAGCGGGTTTTGATATGGCACTGGGTCTGCGGTCCCTGTTACGGCAGGATCCGGAAGTGATCATGGTGGGAGAAATCCGCGATCGCGAAACCGCCGAGACGGTCTTTCAGGCTTCGCTGTCCGGGCATCTGGTGATCACCACGTTTCATGCGGGCAGCGCGACCGAAGCGGTCAGCCGCCTGTCGGATATGGGAATCGAACCGTATTTGCTGCGGAGTGGTCTGCTGGCGATATTGAGTCAACGGTTGTTGCGTCGACTTTGCAGTTGCGCTCAACCATCACAGGCGGAAGAAGATCGACTGGGGCTGCCTGTCGAACAATGGAAAACCGCAACGGGTTGTGCAGACTGCGGACAGACCGGCTATCAGGGCCGCCTGGTTCTGACCGAAATGCTGCTGCCCGATCAGGGGGCCGTGGGTCAGGCGATTCTGGACCAGGCTGATGCGACCGAGTTGCACCGGCTGGCAGTTGAGTCCGGACTACGGACACAGTGGGATCGTGCGCTGCGGGCCGTAAACGAAGGATTGACCAGTCCCGCGGAAGTCCGCCGTATACTGGGCATCTCGCGGAGTGAAACTTAAGGGTGCACAGGTAGCACTGACATGGAGACATTGACTGAAATCGTTTCTGTCTGAAGAGAGTGTGAACATGAACGCAAGAGACGATTCCGACGCCTTACCGACACGGGAAACCCGCTTCGAGCTGGATGAGCTGATCGCCTTGAACGAGGAAATTATTTCACTCGTGCAGGCCGGGATTCCGCTGGAACTGGGTCTGCGGGAGATGGGCAACGAACTTCCCGACCGGCTGGGAAAGATCAGTTCGGACCTGGCGGTGAAGATGGAGCGGGGCAGTACGCTGGCTGAAGCGATGGAATCCGAAGGCTCACGCTTTCCCCGCGTGTATCGGGTGATCGTAGAAGCGGGGGTCAAATCGGGTAAGCTGACCGTGGCACTGGAGGAGATGTCCAACTATGCCTGGGAACTCTTTCATCTGAGACGACAGATCGGCATGGCGCTGATCTATCCTTTGATTGTCTTCAGCCTGGCCTATGGTCTGTTTCTGGTCTTCCTGTTTGAAATGCTGGCACGGTTCAATTCCGCGTACGAAGTTTTCCGTCTGGGTGAGACCCGCCCACTGCAGGCATTGAACTTTCTGGAATCGACGATGATCTACTGGGCGCTGGTCCCGCCGCTGGTCCTGTTTGTGTTTGCCCTGGTCTGGATGCGGACCCGCAGTTCACAGTTATTGAATTTTAAAGGCACCAGTCGGCTGATCGGCTGGATTCCCGGCGTGAAGCGGATTGCCAGTTATTATCGTTACGGAAACTTCGCCGAGCTGATGGCACTGTTGATTCAGCAACAGATCCCGTTTTCCGAGTCAATCGTGCTGGCGGCAGAAGCGACCGGCGATGACCAGTTGGTTCAATCGGCTGAGCTGATGGCGGATCGACATGCCCGCTCGCAGCTGGAATCGGGGGAATCGGCGAAATTCTATGGCTGGCCTCCGTTACTGACCTGGTTATTAACGACCAAGAATCACGAGGGAGAATTAAGCCTCGCGCTGAAAAATGCTGCCGATATGTATCGGCGGAAGGCGGCCCACTATACCCGCTGGTTCCGCGTGATCTTTCCGATCTTCACGGGAGCGATTATCGGTGGTGGCACGGTTTTATGTTATTGCCTGGTATTATTTCTCCCGTTTACCGACATGCTTAAACAATTAGGTAACCCTTGAGGGTCTTGACTGAGACAGTGATCAGATGCTGCAGACAGCTGGACACAATGATTATGATGATTTGAGTGACGGGATGATTCTCCAATGAACTGGTATCGCTATCAGGGCGTTAATTCAGAAGGCAAGCTCATCAAGGGGCGGATTCACGCCGCCGACCGGGATGAAGTTGCCAGCCAGCTGCAGGATCAGGGGATCAAAATTGAACGGATCGAGCTGGAAGAGGAAGGTGAACTGGCGTTTGCCGCCCGGGAAGCACCGGCCTCCGGCGCGACGACCAGGCTCTCCTCCCGTGATTTTGAACTCATCACCGATCATCTGTCCGATTTGACACGTGCCCGGCTCCCACTCTCGTCGGGGCTGGAAGCGGTCTCTTATGAAATTGAGAACACACGTCTGCGGACTGCGGTGCAGGATCTGGCGACCCAGCTGGAATCAGGCGATGACCTGGAAACGGTGCTGGCCAATTCCAGGGCGCCGCGCGAGCTCTGTGCCCTGGTGCATGCCGGCAGCCGTTCGGGCAAGATGAGTGAGATTCTGGCCGACTATGTGGCACATACCCGTCAGCTCTCCGAGATGAAAAGCCAGTTACTGATGGCCCTCTGCTATCCGCTGATTCTGATGTTTTTCGCCTCGTTAATGTTCCTGGCGATCATGCTCTGGATCATTCCTTCGTTTGAATCGATCTTCGTGGACTTTGGAATCGAGCTCCCCTGGGTAACCGATTTCATGTTTGAGGTCTCCGTGTTTATCCGAATGCAGTGGTGGTGGTATCTGCCCGGTACGCTGCTTCTACTGCTGGGCTCTGTCGCACTGTTCCGTACAGAGAGAGGCCAGGCGCTGGGGCAGCGCATCCTGTTTCGACTTCCCCTGCTGGGGGGGCTGTTGAGTGGTATTTCCGTCTCCCGTTTCTCTCACCTGCTGGCACTGCTCGTCGATAATGATGTTCCGTTTCTGGAAGCGCTCAAGCTGACTGGGGAGAGTTCGAACAACTATCAGATTCGCAAGGCCTGTCGCAAATTTTCGGAATCCGTCTCCTCCGGGGAGATGCAGATCGAAGCGTTGACCTCGTTGAAGTTATTTCCCGCCACGTTTCTGCAGACACTGGCGACGCAGTCAGGCAATTCGAATCAGAACAGTCCCCGTTACTCGGTTGAAATTCTGAATGCACTGGCGGATATGCTGAATGGCCAGACCCGCGTGCGGATCACGTTTTTCGCGACTGTTGTGGAGCCGATGATCATCATTGTCTGTGCGATCACGATGGGTTTCCTGTTTTTATCCCTGCTGGCTCCGTTGTTTAAACTGCTGACGATGCTGTCCTGAGTGGTCATGCATCATTGCATTTCAATCCGTTTTCCTGAGATTCATTTCTGTTAACAAGCGACTTCCCGTTGATGAATAAGCCGTCCCGTTTTAATTCTCTGAATCAGTTGTGGCGCTGGGGCAATCGTCCGCTCCTGCGTGGACCACGCTGGCTTCCGGGACGTGTCACCCATTCACAGCAGATGGCGCTCTTGAGAATTCTGGCAGTGGCTACGGAGAAACAGCTGTCGTTGATCGACGTGCTTGAGACCTTCGAAAAAGACGTGCATGGCCGCTGGAGACTGCAGATTTCCCGTCTCGTGGATTTGCTCCGCAGTGGAGTTCCCCTGGCGGATGCCATCGATAAGGTGCCGGATCTGCTGCCAGCGAATGCGTTTTTCCTGGTGAAAGCAGGAGCAGAATCGGGCACGCTGCCCTCGGCGCTTTCGCTGGCTTCGGAAGTCTGCATGGCGGAACGGACTGAGCAGGTGCGGAGCCGTGCAGGCGTTCTGCTTTATATTCTGGCGGTCTTCCTGGTTGTCGCGCTGAACCTGTTATTTATCGGCTATTGGATCATCCCAAAGTTCAAAAAGATCTTCCATGATTTCGAAGTAGAACTGCCGGGCCTGACGCTGAATATTATTGAAGCCAATGATTTTGTCATTGAATATTTCTATGTTCTGCCGGTTGCGATTTTACTGTTGTGGATCATGCAGAAAATACTGACGCGCCGCGGCTTCCTGGAGAACGGCTGGCGCCCTGCGTTTGTCTATGGCCTGCTCTATCCGCGGGGCAGGGCGCCGGATGTACTTCGGTTCCTGCATGTCACGACCGAATCGGGGCGCCCATTAATGGGGGCATTCGAGACCCTGGCACATACTTCGAATAACCGACTGCTGGCAGAACGCTTTGAAGCAATTCTGCAGGATGTTCACAAAGGAAACGACTGCTGGACGGCCCTGCATGATTTTAGTCTGTTAACACCCAGTGAGGTGCGGCTGCTGCAGTCAGCCCAGCGGGCGGGGAACCTGAGCTGGGCATTGAAGGCGATCGCGAAAAGCATCGAACGGCGGATAAATTATCGGATGATGCTGGTACGCGAATATCTGGAACCAGCGTTTATTGTAGGGCTGGGAGCCCTGGTTGGAATTATTGTGATTGGTTTGTTTTTACCATTGATCAGCCTGGTTCATCACCTGGCATAATCCCACGGGCATGGGTTGCATAGTGCGAATACAGTATCGACAGAAACAGGATTTCTCAGCGGTTACTCGGCCAAAGCTGCGTAGACGTCTGGGATTCACATTGATTGAAATGATGGTCTCGGGAGTTCTGCTGACGACCGTCTTCATGATTGTGGTGCCTTCGATTTACTGGGTCCATCGCGAACAGAGACAGTCCGAGCAGAGACAGGTCGCGCTGGTCGAAGTGGAAAACCTGATGGAACGGACCGTAGCCCTGCCATTTCCGGAGATGACGCAGGCAACGGTCGACAAGTTCGCACTCTCGGAGAGTGCCTTGAAGCAACTCCCTGACGCTGACCTGAAGATTCGCATCCAGGAGACGAAAGATCTACCACTGATGAAAAAAATTCAGATTCAGCTGGGCTGGCGAGATCAGCGTGGTCTCATCCAGCAGCCGGTACGCTTAACTTCCTGGGTCTCCCCAAAGGGTAAGCAGTAATGCGACGACGTGGATTTATGATCTCGATCAGGCAGCACGGCATTCCGCCCGGAATATCTCTGGTGGAAGTCGTCGTGGCCATGGCGATTGCGACGGTGCTGATGGGCCTCAGCATGACCACGCTGCACACCATCATGCGGGCCGAGCGGGAATCGAGTGAGGCGGTCTGGCTGGGGGCCTCTTTCCAGCGTTTCTCAAGACTGTTCCGTGATGACATTCATGCTGCAGAATCAGTGCAGCTGGAACCGGAGAAAGTGGCCAACCCGAAAACACTGGTTATCCTGAAGCCGGGCGGGGAACAGATTACCTGGCGGATCGAGGAGTTCCGCATCGATCGCGTAGTCAGCCGGGAAGGGAAAGTTCTACACGAAGATATGTTCTATGTTCCCGCAGGAAGCGAGGCACATTTTATCCAGCAGCAGCGGTTGAATCAGGCAGGCATCAGCATTCGGGAGCCCGGTTCCCTGGTCCTGCCGGACAAGGAGAGTGGGAACACGCCGGAGAGTCGCCCCCGAGCGGCTCACGAACTTGCCGTGCTCTCCACAATTGGCCGTAATTATCGGCTGACACAAATTTCTTTCGAGCAATCGGAAAAAGAAACAAACCAGACGAACTGACAGGTCAAACCCATGCAGAATATAGTCAATCGACAGACTCCCCAGAACCGGCAGGCGACCCGTCGTGGCGCGGTCCTGATTCTGGTGATGGTTTGTCTGCTGATCGTCACCATGCTGCTGGCTTCCTTATTAAAGTCAGCCCTGATGCAACGTCGGCAGGTCATCCGGGAGCAGCTACGCGTTCAGGCAGAATGGCTGGCTGAGTCAGCACTGGAGCGGGCCGTCGAACAGCGATTGAAAAACCCGAACTATAAAGGCGAGGTCTGGGAAATCAGGCCGGAAGATCTGGGGACCCGCTATGCTGCTTCTGCTGTGATTCAGCTCAAGCCGGCGAAGAAAACAGATCGGCTGTCGATTGAAGCCCGCATTCGCTATCCGGAAGACGAAACGTTCAGCGTCACCCGGACCCGGAAAATCATATTATAAGTGTTACTTTTATTTTGAATCGAATGTCATAGATCATGCTTTATAAAACATCATTGAAACTACAGTCCGGGGAATTGAAATGAAGAACGAAGTTCCTTTCCGATTTCGCAGTGCCTGTGAACGGCGACGACCTGGCTTCACCTTGATTGAGCTGCTGGTGGTCATCGCCATTATCGCGATTTTAATCGCACTGCTCCTGCCTGCGGTTCAGCAGGCCCGTGAAGCAGCGCGACGGGTTACCTGCAAGAACAACCTCGTCCAGATCAGCCTGGCGCTGCAGAATTACGAGATGGCGTACGAAATGCTGCCGGCGGGTGTCTATAACGATACCGGTCCCATCAAGAATGAACCCAAGGGGTATCACATGAACTGGCTGTCGGGGCTGATGCCGTATCTGGATCAGCCGTCTGTGTTCGAGCACATCGACTTCAAGCAGAGCGTGTATGCACCCGCCAACAAGGACGTCCGCGAAGTGCAGATGGTCGTTTTGCATTGTCCCTCCGACCCGATGAACAGTTACACTTACGCGAGTTCTGAAGAAGGCGTCCAACTGTATCAGACTAATTACGGTGCCTGTTATAACGGTACTGAAGCACCGCTGGACAGCGCGAATAACGGCGTGATGTTTCTCAACAGCAGCATCCGTTATGACCAGATTACAGACGGCAGTTCTAACACGATTTTTGTCGGCGAACACTTCTATACCAAAGACAATCTGGGGTGGTTATCCGGCACCTCTGCAACATTGCGGAATACAAGCTCTATCAATCGGGACAAACCGGGGAGAGACAACAGGTACACTCAACCTCCCGGGCTGGAGCCGGATTCGGATGCTGATTCTGAGAAAAACAAGGGTGACGTACTACTGAAGATGGGGGGCTTCGGCAGCTATCATGTGGGGGGCGCCCATTTCGGCTTTGGAGATGGCAGGGTGCAGTTCATTTCAGAGAGTATCGACGCGCCGCTGTTGCATCAGCTGGGGAACCGCGCGGATGGAAAGCTGATGAAAAAAGCGTTTTAACCCGCCGCGCATCAGCCGCGGGGATGATACATCTGGTGTACCGCTTTCAGGCGGCTGTGATCCACGTGGGTATAAATCTGGGTTGTACGGATATTCGCGTGTCCCAGCAGTTCCTGCAGCGCGCGGATCTCGGCACCGCCGGCCATCATGTGGGTCGCGAAACTGTGCCGGAGCGTATGCGGGCTGACCTCTTTACTGCAGCCGACGCGGGCCGCGTTTTTCTTGACGATGTTCCAGACCATGATCCGGGAGAGCTGTTTACCGCCTCGACCCAGGAACAGCGCCTGCTCTGCCGGGTTGCGTCGGGTGAGGTCGGGACGCTCATACTTGAGGTAGGCTTCCACGGCCGCCACCGCAACGGGGTTCAGTGAAACCATGCGTTCCTTGTTCCCTTTACCTACACAGCGTGCATAGCCTTCCGCCAGTTTGACAGAGTCCAGCGGGAGATTCACGATCTCACTCACTCGACAGCCGGTGGCATACATCATCGCCAGAATCGCTCGGTCGCGGAGCGGATACCGATCGGCATTGCAGGGAGCCATCAACAGTTCGTTGACTTTCTCAGGGCTCAGGACCTTCGGCAGATACTTCCAGAGCTTGGGGGAATTCAAGAGATCGGCGACGCTCTCCGCGAGAATTCCTTCCAGGACGAGGTAGCGGAAAAACAGCTTGATCGTCACCAGGTGTCGTGAAACAGTCGTCGCGGCCAGTCGGCGTTTATTGAGGTGTTGCAGATACCCGCTCAGAAACTTCAGATCGACCTGGCTCAAGGGGCAGGAGGGCTGACTGCGGTACCAGTCCAGAAACTGTGTGATATCGGAGCGATAGGCAGAGACGGTGTTGGCCGCCATTCCACATTCGGCTTCCAGGTAATTCAGGAACGGTTCCAGATGCACGCCGGGATCGGCCGGTTTGCGAACCTGGAATTTTGAATTTGCCGGCGGTCGCTTTCGGGGAGGCATGCAAGTCCTTCGCTTCAGATGAGTCCAACGTCGCTGCTGCGCAGATGTCACTGTCTGCTACTTCATGTTTAACAGACGGCGCAGCGGGGACCAGAGGCTTTATCGGAAGGATGCGTCAGATGCCATGAACGCGGGGCCGGTTAGCGCAGTCCCAACGGTTGTAGCGGACAATGGGCGGCGACAAAGGTCTGCCCCTCTTCCATTTCGTCGAAGAGCACTGTCACCATGCGTTTGCGGGCAAAACCGCTGATGCCCATGACGGTACCGACTCCGTATCGCGGGTGACGTACCCGCATGCCCACCGAGAAACCCTGCGGGAGTTCGGCTGCTTCGGGGGTTTGCTTCAGCAGGTCAGCCCCGGTCATCAGCAGGGGTTTTTTCTGGGGAGTCGCCGCCTTCAGTGCCTCGGTGTCGACCTCACCCCGTTTAACGGACTCGACGAAATCATCGAAATGCGAGCGGTGCTCTCCCAGGAAATCGGTCATGTCTTTGACTTCGACATCGATCTCTTTCAGGAAGTCACTGGTGATCGTCCGCCAGGGACGCCCGCGCAGAGAGCGTTCGCGTGTCTGTGTCAGGTACAGACACTGTTCGGCCCGGGTGATACCTACAAAGAACAGCCGTCGTTCCTCTTCCAGACCATCACGGAGCTCTTCGCGGAGCACCCGTTCGTGAGGGATCAGATTCTGTTCGACGCCGATAATAAAGACGACCGGATACTCCAGCCCCTTCGCGGCGTGCAGCGTCATCAGTGTCACCTGACCCGATTCCGCATCCAGTTGATCGGTGGCGCTGGCGAGGGTGCTGACTTCAAGGAACCCCTCCAGAGTCGTCTCGTCACCAAAGATCTGGTCGTACTTCCGGGCGGTGGAGACCAGCTCGTTCACGTTGGCGATCCGCTGTTGATCGTCTTCATCCGGACTCTCTTTCCAGCTGTCGATCATACGTGTGCTGTCGATGACCACTTCCATCAGCTGGGCCACAGACCCGGTGTCGGCCAGTGAAAATCCGGAGATCATTTTGGCGAATCGGGCAACCATCGTCGCGGCCCGCTTGGACAGCGTCGAACAGTCTGCGGCCTGGTGCGCGGCTTCGAGCAGACTGATTCCTTTTTCGTCTGCCCAGCGGATGAGTTTTCTTTGTGTGGTTTTACCGATCCCCCGCAGCGGCTTATTCACGATCCGGCCAAACGCCACGCGGTCATCCGGATTGTTAATCAGCTTGAGGTACGCCAGCAGGTCTTTGACTTCCGTCCGTTCGTAAAACGCGACACTGCCTGCGAGCTGGTAAGGAATTTTATGTCGCGCCAGCGCCAGTTCCAGTTCGCGGGAGAGCGAGTTCACGCGGTAAAAGATGGCGAAGTCGGTATAGTCATATTCACCCCGGTCGACGGCGCGGCGGATATGCAGGGCGATCTCTTCCGCCTCCTGTCGCTCGTCATTATAGGTGAGCAGTTCGACCGGTGTTCCCTCCGGGTTCTCGGTGAACAGCGTTTTGGCTTTTCGTCGCTGGTTGTGCACAATCAGGCTGTCGGCGACGCGCAGAATTTCTTTCGTACTGCGAAAGTTCTGTTCGAGTCGGATCGTCTGGCAGTCCGGGAAGTCGCGTTCGAACTGCAGAATGTTTTCGATCTTAGCACCACGCCAGCCATAGATGGACTGATCCGGATCGCCGGTGACGCACAGATTGCGGGTGTTGAGTGAGAGTCCCATCACGATCTGGTATTGTGCCAGGTTGGTGTCTTGGTACTCGTCTACCAGAATATATTGATAACGTTCATCGAGGGTGGCCCGCAGTTCGGGAGACCCCTTGAGCAGGCTGGCAACGTGTAGCAGCAGATCATCAAAGTCGACGGCGTTCGATTCGAGCAGCAGTCGCTGGTAGACGGGGTAGACTCGTGCGGCCACCGCCTGCAGGTGATCGCCGATCGATTCCTGAAACGCTTCCGCATATCGCTCTGCGGTGATCAGGTCATTCTTCGCACGGCTGATCATGCCTGCCATCGTCGAGGGATTGTAGGCAACCGTGTCGATGTCCAGTTCATTGAGCACGTAACGAATTAGCTGTTGCTGATCGCTCGTATCAAAAATCGAGAAGTTACTGTCGAGGCCCACGGCTCTGCCGTAGCGTCTCAGAATGCGGACGCAGAATTTATGGAAGGTCGAGATTTCCACGCGGATGCCGGGGATCAGCTGCTGGACCCGTTCGCCCATTTCATCCGAGGCTTTATTGGTAAAGGTAATCCCCAGTATCTGATTCGCGGGCACGCCTGCCTGGATCAGCGAGGCAATCCGGTGAGTAATGACGCGCGTCTTTCCCGAACCGGGTCCGGCCAGTACCAGCAGTGGTCCCTGGTGATGGCTGACGGCAGCGTATTGTTCCGGTGTGAGGACCTGCTGAAAATCCAAGTCAAAATCCTTTCCAAGCGAAGCTGAATGGTTCCGTTTCTGAAATCATCAATGTAAGGGCAGGGGGCTCAAATTCCAAATCGAACCGTGAGTGATTCCCGGTTTTCACACTGAGAAAGAGTCTGTTTCGAGAGCAATTTGACATCTAATGCAAAAAAGGCTTGAGAAATCAGACCAGATTTAGAAATAATAGTGAACTTTCGTACGTTTTGTTAATGTTGTGAGTTCAAGGTGCTTTGGTTGATTGCACAATATTTGCGGGTCTACTAGACTGCGCTAAGATGGAATGATGATCTGGATCTCTCCAGAGTTAAAGCAGAATCAACCTCAGACTCTATCGATTTCAGGGTCTGGGAGATTTGCTCGGAGTTTTCAGCTCAAATTCGCTCCAATAAAAAACGCCAGATTTCGATCTGTGGAACATTCTATTTCTGGAAATTGCTTCCAGACAGGGTTTTGCAGGTTATGAAGCTGGATTAGTTGAATGCCGGTTGGGATGTAGGAATTCAACACACTCCCGACCGGTAAATGACGATAATTTATTTTACAACGGTAGTTTCCACCACCACACGAGAGAACGCGGGCCTGACAGGCCCTGTTTCCGTTTAACGGTGGCCTCCGTGATTCGAGTCCTTTTGCCGATGGAGTGCGATCAGACATGCTTCTCAAGGAATTCAAGCCAGCCAGAAAAAGCTCGCTTTATTATGGTATGGTCAGTTTTGCTGTACTGGGTATCGCCAGCCTCGCGCTGGTTGTCACAACCACTCTGGCTGTTGAAGATAAGAAGCCAGAAAAAGCGGATGTCGGACTGCAAGGCATCTTGCCAGCCGAAGTTCCTGAAGGAATTTCCGAGGCCCCCGAAGGTCTCGAGGGAAAATGGGCCAAGTGGAGCACACAGGTTTCTGACCTGCTTGTAAAACTCTACGAATCGGACATGCCCGTTGCACAGCAGCAGGCAACTCTGAAGAGCCTGCAGGCGAAGATCGACGAAGCCAAGGGTCAGCCGGCCCTGGCCGAATACGCCAGCAGCCTGCAGCGTCGCGTTGATATCGCTGATGCCGCTCTGAAAACTTTGAACGTCAACATCGGAACGATCAAAGCAGCCCAGATGAAAGCCAAGCAGAACCAGGTTGCAGCAGCTGCTACAGCACTCAAAAAATACCTGGGTACCCTGCAGAATGGAAATGGCTGGGTTGACTACCTGCAGCTGAACCAGTTGCAGAAAGAGCTGAAAAACAGCTATTCCGAAGTCGAACTGATGGATCTGCTCAAGGCTCTGAAAACCAAATTCCAGAACCGGGGAGCTCTTGAAGATGCCGAACAGCGGAAGTTCTTCAACCGTGCTCAATTCAAAGACCTGGAAAAATCGATCAACGCTTTCCTGGCAGAAGCCAAGCCAGGCAAAAACCAGATCAACAAAGGCAAGATTCGCGAACAACTCGCTGCCCTGGTTGAAAACCTGGAAGAATACGAAGTCACCCAGAACAGCAAGTATGCTTTCGAAGCCCGTAAAGCATACGCTCTGCTGCGTGAAGAGCTGGAAGGTGGTCTGGAGCCGCTGACGACTGCTCTGCGGAATAACTACTTCAACTACAACCTGCGGGTTATGGTCGCTGAAGACTTTATGAACCGTCTGATTAAAGACAGTACCTGTGAAACCGGTCCTGTTGTTGACTGTATCCTCGGTGCTTATGTTACCGGAAACCAGGCGACGACCACCGAAGTTGGTGTCGACTTCCAACCCAGCGATGCGACTTTGCGGTTCGCTCTGACTCTGAACGGTGTCACCAACAGTGAAACCTCCGGTCAGACCAGCCAGGCTACAATTTACACCTCTGGTCACCACCAGATCTGGGGTGCAAAAGAAATTAACTTCAACGGCGACCTGTTCACCACACAGCCCGCCTGGGTTGATGTGCAGGCCAATAACACCACCGTTGGTGCTTCCACCAAGCTGGATGGCATCCCGCTGCTGGCTGGCCTGGGACGCAAAATGGCATACCGCCGCACCGAAGAACTGCGTCCTGAAGCTGAAGCCATCGCCGCTCAGCGTGTTCGCGATCGGGTTCGTCCCCGCTTCGATGAAGAAGTTGACGAACGCATCACCAAAGCCAACGAGGAAGTCGGTCAGAAGTTCAACAAGCGTCTGCGTGACAACGGCCTGTTCCCGTCTGCCCGCAGCTATGCTTCTACCGATACTCACCTTTATGTCCGCACCCGTCTGATGGATACCGGAGAACTGGCCGCTAACTCGCCGCCACTCTCGATCTCTGCCGACGAGAGCGTTGTCCTGCAGATGCACGAATCGCTGATGAACAACAGCCTCTCTCGGATGAACCTGGAAGGCCGTAAAATCTCCGATCAGGATCTGATCACCGAGTTTGAAAAATCGATCGCCGATGTTCTGGGCCGCAAGGTCAAGCTGCAGCGTCCACCCGTTGATCCTGACAAAGGTCCCAATATCTTGGCATTCGATGATCATGATCCGATCCGGGTTAAGATCAGTGATAACACACTCAACCTGATTTTACGCTGTGGATTTGAGCAGAAAGGCGAAACCGCCGTTCCGACTCAGGAAATCACTGTGCCTCTCAGCTTCAAAGTTGAAGGCAACAAGATTTCCATTACACGGGGAACCATCAAATCGTCTCCTGTTGAGCGGCCCAAGAGCGTTGCTTCTCAGATCGCCCGCTCTGGCGTGGTTCGCAACAAAATGGAAAAGGCATTTCCGGATCGCGTTGAAGACGCCCAGGTTAAAGCCAAACTGGAAAACCGGACCGTCTATCTGCACATCAAAGACATTGTTGCCAACGATGGCTGGTTAACCCTGACCATCGGTAACGATCTGACCGTGGAGAAAAACGAGACAGAACTGCCACCACCAGTTGAGAAAACCGCTTCGGTTAAATAAACCCTCGGTTTTCCACTGAGTTGAATTTAAGCCGGGAGGCGAATCATCTGGTTCGCCTCCCGTTTTTTGTGCGCGATGCTCAATGCACAACTGCTGAACCGGGAAGACAAATCCTCTTGAGACCGACCAGTAGTATCGGCAGGGGCGCGAAGCGATCAAGACCGGATTGCGGACTTTCGATCAATAATCGATGTCGTCGGCTTCGATCGCCTCTTCCATGATCAGATCATACCGCTGGCTGGCGTCTTTACCGAACAGCTGGGAGAACGTTGCGTCGGCATCCAGCTGGCTGTCGATGTCGACTTTCAGGAGCACCCGCTTCTTGGGATCCAGGGTCGTCTCTTTCAGCTCCTTCGCAGTCATCTCACCCAGACCCTTGAAGCGGCCGATTTCGTATTTACGATTCGCCGGCAGAGACTCGATGATCTCTTCTTTCTGCACATCATCCTGGGCGTAATATTTTTCGTTCCCCACACTGATGCAGTACAACGGCGGCTGAGCCAGGAACAGTTTGCCCTGTCGGATCAATTCCATCATGTGCCGGAAGAAGAAAGTCAGCAGCAGTGTGCTGATGTGGTAACCGTCGCTGTCAGCATCCATCAAGAGAATGATGCGGTTGTAACGCAGATTGCGAATATCGAAGTTCGCACCGATGCCGGTTCCCAGCGTTTCGACCAGGTCTTTGATTTCCTGGTTCCCCATAATTTTGGAGACGGCCAGCGATTCGGTATTCAGCACCTTACCGCGTAAAGGAAGCACGGCCTGAATGCGGCTGTCACGCCCCATCGCTGCGGTACCACCGGCGGACAGACCTTCGACCAGAAACAGTTCCGACTCTTCCGGCTTATTGGACCGGCAGTCCAGCAGCTTGCCCGGCAGGGTCGACTTGCGGTTGGAAGGTGTCTTGCGTCTGACTTCTTTCTGGGCATCGCGGCTGGCCATCCGGGCCCGGGCCGCCAGAACGATGCGTCCCACAACCGCGTCGGCGATTGAAGGGTTGTTGTTCAACCAGGTTTCCAGAAGCGGGCGGACGATCCCTTCGACGAAGCCGCTGACCTCTGGGTTATTCAGCTTCTCTTTGGTCTGCCCCTGGAACATTGGATCGTTATGGAACACCGAGATCAGACAGAGCACGCCTTCGCGGATGTCGTCAGTCGAAATCTGGAGGCCCTTGTGCTTGATGTTATGCACGTCCATGTAGTTCTTGACCGCCTTGGCGATCCCCGAGCGCAGGCCGCTTTCGTGTGTTCCCCCGGCGTGGGTGCGGATACCGTTCACATAGCTGCGAATCTGCTCATCAGTTGCGTCGGTCCATCTCAGGGCCAGTTCCACGCGAATATGTTCGTCTTCTTTTTCCGCGTAAAACAGCTGTTCGTGAACCGGCTTCTTCTGCTGTTCGGTTGCCAGCTTGTCCAGGTAACCACGAATCCCTTCCGGATGTGACAGTTCGTGTGTCTCTTTTTTGACTTCATCCCGGAACGTAATTTTCAGCCCGCCATGAATGAAGGCGATGTCTTCCAGGTGCTGGCGGATCGTATCGGCGTTGAAGTGTACGCGACGGAAAATGCTATCGTCCGGGCGGAAATGGATTTCTGTTCCGTGCCCGCGGAATGGCTTAACCTTCTTTACCGGTGTCGTCGGCTTGCCCTTCTTGTAACGCTGCACATACTGGTGCCCGTCCCGGTAGACGGTCGCTACCATCTCTGATGACAGTGCGTTGACCACTGATGAACCCACGCCGTGCAGACCACCGCTGCGGGCGTAGTTCTTGTCCGAGAATTTCCCCCCGGCATGCAGGGTCGTCAGAATCAGTTCCAGGGCCGACTTCTTGGTCTTGGAGTGCTTGTCGACCGGAATACCACGACCGTTGTCTTTGACACTGCACGACGCACCATCTTTATGCAGCGTGACCACAATCGTGTCCGCTTCATTGGCCAGGTATTCGTCGACCGAGTTGTCCACGATTTCCCAGAGCAGGTGATGCAGTCCGCGAATGTCGACACCCCCGATATACATCGAAGGCCGTCTGCGGACCGCTTCGAGCCCCTCCAGAACTTCGATGTCATCAGCGGAGTATTTTTTAGCGTCAGATGATTTTGCTGCCGTTGCCATAATTTTACTGGTCGTCTTTTCTCAATGAACTTGTAACTGAATTGTTTGTCTGCTCGCGATGGGAACATCGCCCCGCTGCAGGCTTATTCCTGTTCGATCTCGTCCCAGTCCACCACTTCAATGGGCGGATAGAGGATCTCGGCGAATCCGCTCCGCTGGCTGGTTTTGACCCCTTTACCACCGCGAGACGTGACGCCGTACTTCATCTGCCCGAACGTCATTTTCTTGCCACTGGTATTGATGACCCGCAGACAGTCGCTGGGTCGTGTGAGCTGCAGGGCACCCATGACGGAGTCCCCTTTTTCCAGCTTGATCCCTTTAACCCCTTTACCGGGATTCGAGAGCAGGGCTGCTTCTTCGATCTCACAGTGTAACACACGGGCATCTTTGGTTGCGATAAACATCGTTTCCGCCTCATCCACCAGGCCGGCATAGACCACCCGGTCGTCTTTTCCGAGCCGACAGAATTTACGGCCCGCTTTCGTCGATGCCTGGCGGAACAGGCTGAACGAAATCCGCATGATCTGCCCCTTTTCGGTGACGATCAGCAGGTGCGGCGTAGGAATCGGCTCTTTCTTCGTCGCTTTATCTTCTGGTGTGAACCGGGCGTCTGTCGTAATCGCAGCGACCAGGCTCGCCCCGTCACCCATGCGGGCATGTTTCGAAAGCGGCTCACCGTAACCCGAGGAGACCGGAACCTGCTCGATCGGCAGCGTATAGGCGACGCCATCGCTGGAGAAGAACACCACATGATCCAGGGTGCTTCCCGGTGCGACATCCAGCACGCTGTCTCCCTCGCGGACACGCGTTTTGGCGAGTTCTCGGGTATCGCCTTTGGTCTGCAGCCGTCCGACACGTTTGATCCATCCCTCGCGGGTGACCACCACGTTCGTGTTTTCTTTGACGATATACGCCTGCGGATCGAACTCGGTAATTTCGTCCGAAGAACCCAGCTTCGTCTGGCGTTTCTCGGGGAATTCCTCGCCCAGTTCCTTCAGTTCGGTTTCAACGACCTTCCAGAGTCGTTTGTCGGAAGCCAGGATCTTGCGAATCCGGTCCGCTTCGGCCCGTTTCTCTTCCAGCTCCTCGCGAATCGTATTGATTTCCAGTTTCGAGATGCGGTACAGCTGCAGTTCCAGAATGGCCATGGTCTGGATTTCATCCAGCGGAAATTCGGCCATCAGCTTCTGAGCGGCATCCTGTTTCCCGTTACTGGCACGAATCAGTTTCAGGGCTTTATCCAGCCCGTTGAAGATGATTTCGAAACCTTCCAGGATATGGATCCGGCGTTCCAGCTGTTCCAGCTGATATTCGAAGCGGCGGCGGACCGTAATGAAACGGAAGTCCAGGAAGTACTGTAACATCTCCCGCAGATCGCAACGGTGGGGGATCAGCACGTCTGAATCATCGGGAACCAGGCAGGTCAGGTTGACGGCGAAGTTCTGTTCCAGGTGCGTGTGCTTGTACAGGAAGGCCATTACCGTTTCAGGGTCGGCATCCGGCTTGATCTCCAGGACGATCTTCAGACCGTTCTTGTCGTCCGTTTCGTCCGCGACATCCAGCAGCTGGGGCAGCTTCCGCGATTCGACAATACCCCCGATTTCCGACAGCAGAGATCCGGTTTCGACGGCATAAGGTACCGAATAAACGATCAGCCGCTGGGCATTTTTCGAACTGGCTTTTTTGTCTGTATCGATCTTCCACTCGCCCCGGATTTTGATCGGTCCGCGGCCATCCTTATAGACATTGGTGAGAGAGCGTTTGTCCGTGACGATCCGGCCTCCCAGCGGGAAGTCGGGACCTTTAATGTATTTCATTAATTGGGCCACGGTCGCATCGGGATGATGGATCAGGTGCGTGCAGGCTTTGACTACTTCACCCAGATTGTGAGGTGGAATGTTCGTCGCCATCCCGACGGCAATCCCGTGTACTCCGTTAACCAGCAGGTTAGGGAAGCGGGCCGGCAGCACGACCGGCTCATTGCGGGTACCATCATAGTTGGGACGCATTTCGACGGTCTGGTATCGCAGCTCATTCATCAGATGCTCTGCGATGCCGGTCAGACGGGCTTCCGTATAACGGGCAGCAGCGGCCGGCAGACCCATAATCGAACCGAAGTTCCCCTGACCATTGACCAGAGGGTTCCTCAGGTTGAAGTCCTGGGCCAGACGGACCAGGGCATCGTACACGGAAGCGTCACCGTGAGGATGGTAGTTACCCGTGGTATCACCACAGATTTTGGCACACTTACGGGGCTTCGCATTGGCCACCAGACGCAAGTCGTGGTACATGACATACAAAATGCGGCGTTGTACCGGCTTCAGACCGTCCCGGACATCAGGCAACGCCCGGGAAGTGATGACTGACATCGCGTAGTTCAGATAGCGACGTCGCGTGACCTCACTGATGGGAACATATTCAATACGGTCCGTTTCAACGCTGGCGTTTCCGTTGGTGCCATTCTCTGCGCCGTTACTGGCTGATTTTCGTTTCGCCAAGAGTCTCTCCAAAAACTTCGATTACCCGTCCTGACTGAAGGTCAGCAGACGACCATCAGTATATCGATCTCAGGCGGGCTTATTATTCAGAATTCGGGTCATTCCCGCTGGTAGTTTAAGAAAAATGTGTCGAATTTTCTGTTTGTGAAAACATTGAGGATTGTATCTGTTAAGACGATTATTGAACAGATAAGGCCACTCGTAACCCGTTAAATAGACAATAATTCGGGAAAATAGGACGAATCGTCATCGTAGTTACAAAATGACTCATTCCGACGATTCCTGCCAGCCGAAATTTGGACTAGTGGCTTTCTTTTCGAGAGGGTCGCAATCTGGCGATTGAAACATACAAAATTGACCGGAACTCTGAAAAGTGAAAATTCATCTATTTCGGGGCTCGCTGCGGTCTTTGTGACATGACTCAGCCACAACGGGGAACCAGTACCGGTTCAGACACAAGACATTTGAACATTATAATTGACTGACGGAGGTCCGACGAGCCTTCGCCGCAGTCTCATTGGTGGATTAACCACAATAAAATCCAGGGAGGGATTGTTATGGCTCAGACGAGTCTGAAGGTAACCCTGCTCACAGGACTGTTACCGGCGTTTATTCTGATGGCGCCGGCACTACATGCTGCTGAGCCAGGTGCGGTCAATAATGCCGTTGTGCAGCAGGAAGTCCAGTCGAGTACGTCCAAATATAATCCGGTCAGCTGGTTCAAAAGAACATTCAGCCGCTCCAAGGATCAGTCGGCTGACGTCAAGCAGGTCGCTCACGAACAGCAGGCAGCTCCCCAGCAGTCCAGCCAGAAAGTGTTCGTCAAGCGTCCTACTCTCGGTCGGCGTTCCTCGGGATACGGTCCGATCCAGCAGGTCAGCAATCAGCCGCGGATCATTACCTCCACACCGGCTCCCTTCGACAATGCTGTCCAGGCACGACCCATCAGCCACGGACACTTCAAAGACCATAAACATTACAAAGCCGCTCAGCCCATGCCATCGATGGCTGGTATGAACGTCCTGCCCGGATACCCGCAGCTGGGAGCTCCCATGTATCCCAGTCCCAAACCGGGGATTCCCGATTACGTGGGACGGACCATTATCACCAACCAGGCGTTCTCTCCGCATGAGATGCTCTATCCGCATGAGTACAACGCCATGTATGGCCCTTACTTCTACAACGTTAAAGGGGGCTGGATCTGGACTCCCTTCGGTATGCGTTCCCACGAACGTTGGGAACTCGAAGGTACCCGCGTCAACGTGAAGTACAAATCAGATTTCGGATTTTTCCCCAAGTTCATTCCTCCTATGGTGAGATAACGGCCTCTCACGGAGCGTTGTTGCAACCGGAAAACGTTTATCACGCTGAGCCATTCACTCAGAGATACGATCAGGAAGTTATAAAATGCACAAGTTAACTTATAAAATCGCAGGGCTCGTCGCAGTCGCCGGCATTATGACGGTTCTCTCTGCTCAGGGCCTGCATGCAGGTGAGCCTGGCGGCCTGAAACTGAATCAGAAACAGGCTGCTCCCATCCAGCAGGTGGGCTACCTCAATGATAAATGTGGTTGCAAACACAACCATGTCTACTCCTACTCGAACGGTGCTACGTACTCGGGTGGTGGTGACTGTCCGCACTGTCGGACTTCAGCCGGCATCGGAAAACGCGGATCGCTTCGCGAATTCTTCCGTTGCAAATTCGGTTATTTCATTCCCACCGGCTGCGGTGGTAAAGGCTGTGCTCCTATCGGACACTACAAAATGACATACGCCGTCGATCCTTACTACTTCGATGGTCGCGACGGACAGCTGTATGGTGCTCAGGGCTATGGCGTTCCTGTGGCTGTGCCTCTGGCTCCGACCGTACGTCAGACTTACAACTACGGATGGGGCGTTCCCTCCAGCCGCATTACTCCCATTTCTCGCATCGTTCAGTAATTTAAAACCCAGTAGCCTTTATCGGGTCCAGGAAGATTCACATGAAAATCTTAAGCGTGCAAAGCCTTGCGATTCTGGCAGTAACCGGCGTCATGCTCCATACTGTGACAGCAAGTGCTGAAGAGAAAACAACCGCCGGCGCGGGACAGATCCAGCAGGTCGGTCATCACGTGCGAGGTGGTGGCTACGGCTATAACTGCCCCCCCGGCTATTCCGACCGCTTTGACGGGGACGGCGTCTATCGCAATTACAACTCACGCGAAGGCTGGGCCTTCCTGAGAAAATGTCATACTTCACCCGGTCATGGCTGGTGTCCTCCTTCCGCTCAAATGATTCAACGCACCCCCGTGCAGTATCAGCGGTACTACTCGAACCAGTACATGGGACAGCCCGGCCCCACCGGACCGGCGAACTATCCGCAGATCTACATGCCCACCGATACCACCCAGCTCGGTTTCTACTACCAGAGTGTACCGACCTGGCAACCACGGGCCGGCATGATTCCACCGCCACCAGATCCAAGCATGTACCACACACGTGACTGTCGTGCCTGCCGCGGACATGGCTGCAAACACTGTCGAGGTCATAACTACTACGGACAGGGACCGGTTTACTACTCCACCGGTGCCCCCGTCGAAGCTCAGCCGGAAGCCGCTCCTCAACAGCAGGAAGAAACTCCTGATGTACCGCCAGAGCCTTCCAAGCTGAACCAGGCTTCTTACGAGAAGTAATTCTGAACCCCAATTCAGAAACGATTTCGTCAACATCAGACACCAGAGCCACTCCTGAACTTCAGGCAGTGGCTCTGGCTGTTTACCTGGGGTGCAAACCTGCTCTTGACCACACCCCGCCACCACGTATCCTCTTCCCCTTCTGGCTCGCGCGCGAGGCAGGTCAGCGATCACCGGAACACGTCGCACCAGTGACACATCACCACCGGAATCACCCTCCATTTTCACCCTCTCTTCACGGGAACATCTCGCACTGCTTTTCTCTCTACAGTGAATAAACGCCTCAATGTTCAGGGCAATTCGAGACAGAACCGGGACACACCTGGACAAAATCCCGGACCAATCAGGACAAAATCCGGCCACACCAGGACAAAATTCTGTCTTGACTCCCCCGTCCCCTTCACGATGATTCAACAACATCAGACAGCCTCCTCTCTTCCCCATCGTGATAATGAGATCTATAGCATTAGCTATGTCATAATCACCTTGGTTGAAGGTGTGTTGTTACTTTTGTTTTCAAGACTTCAACAACAGAAAAGCCAAATTAGCCGCAGGGCGTTAGCCCCGGTTGAAACGATTTTGCTCTGAACCGTTCGAATTATGAAACACGCCCTGACCACAGGTAATATGTGTCAGCTGAGACGGACGATATTCCAGTCTCGACCCACAGGCAATCAATCAAAACAGCACCCCTCATCATCACAACAGAACTTTCCCCACGACAAGACGTAAAAAATTGCACACCCGCATTCTACCCGATATCATCACACAGACCGGAGATGAACAACCCGCAGCATCACACCAGACCGCTGCCCAATAAACACTACTCATACCGGCACCTCATCGCTCCGGGCTCAGGCACACCCGAAATGGCGAAATGAAAACATCGTTCCATCTTTTAAAAACGTCACACATCATGTCTCAGCTCATTACCGTTTTTCTGCGTGCCTCGAACCGCGTCGGCAGATCGCCTTTCGCAATGCACTTACTCCTCCTGTCACTCACTCTGCTGGCGCCCTTACAGAGTCGCGCCGACAACCCGCGAACTCCCCTCCAGCAGACAATCCAGGGCACCGTGGTCGATCAACAGAATCAACCCGTCGCCGGGGCCAGGGTCTTCATCGAGTCGCGTGACTGGTTCGAGTTAGACCTGCCCAACCTCGAAACCACCACCGATGCCCAGGGACGCTTCAAGTTAACCGACGACCTCTGGCACATTCAGGGACAGACCCTGCAGGCCAGAGACTCGCAAAACAGGATGGCACAACTCTCTCTGCCCGGCCCTTCATTAAGGGAACCGAAACTGCTTGAATTGAACGACCTCCGTCTACAGCTGACACCACCGAAGCGCATCGAGCTGGAAGTCGTCGACGCGAAAGGCAAACCGGTTCCCGCAGCCCTCACGGGCATCATGGCCCTCACGAAAACCTGGGGGATCGGCAAGACCGACAGTGCAGGAAAAATTACGTTTCAGATCCCCCCGGATGTCGATCTGAAATATGCCGTCGCCCTCCGCGATGGCTACGGGGCCGACTATCGAGCTTACCGTCTGAAACTGGAAGACAAATACAAACCAGGTGCCAAACCAGCGAAGTTTCCCGATCATCCACTGCGGTTAACGCTCGCAGGCGCCCAACCCCTCAAAATCAAACTTGAGTCAGCCGAGGGCAAACCGCTGTCTGGTATCGGTCTTGAGCCGCAGTCTGTGTGGAAGCCAGACCAGCCTTTGCCCATGCCGCTGCCACTCATGTTCTACGTAACCCGGCAGCTCGAACAGACCACGGATAACGCAGGCACGACTGTCTTCGCCTGGCTTCCCCACTGGCAGAAACAGCGAATCTACTTTTGGGTCAAAAACAGGGAATACATCCCCCACCGAATCGCTTACGAGCCCAGCAAAGACAAGGGCACCTTAACTGTCCAACTCACCCCCAAACCACCTGCACCAGAACAAGACCGCAAACCCTGACCCAGGTCTGCCACCAGGCCATTTTCGTGTCTTTCGTGCTTTTCGTGGTAGCAAAAAATCAACCTGGTTACCACGCACGTAATCGGTAGTCGTCACAGACAACAGGAAACAGCACCCTTTCAGTTTTCAGGATTCTAAGTACGACAAAGTGATGCTCACCGGTTTCATCGTAACCGGTTCATTTTCGCCCTTTTCGTGGTAGCAAATCGAAACCACCAGAAAAGATTTGAACCCCTGTATCCCATTCGCTATCATCAAAAGTGTCGGCAACGAACCGCGGGTAGCGTCTCAGATTCCCCCGGTCAGTGACACCACTCACGCCGACCAGCACACCAGCCGGGCTCAGGCACACCCGGGGATTGTGAACTGAGAAACCATTCTCTACTCCTCTCTCGCGAGTTCTGTTGCCATGGTCCATTCAACGCTGCTCAGTCGTTGCACATTCAATCGTTCACAAAATCGCGCCCTCAGGTTCCTCTGCTCCCTGTTGCTGTTATCAACACTGCTGGCACCCGTCGTGTTACACGCCGCGGAGCCTGCTGAGGAGACCGAACTGACCATTAAGGGTACCGTCGTTGATGCACAGGACAAGCCCGTCGCCAACGCGCAGGTCTTGATCGATTTTTCAGCCCAGAGCTTTTCCGACAACTCCAATATTGAGACGCAGACCGACGCCCGGGGCCGGTTCACCTTCAAAGGCAAGTCCGCTCGCTTGCGCGGTCAGACCATCCAGGTAAGCGGCCCCGATCAGCAGATGGCACATTTTCGTCTCCCCTGGCAGACCATCGAAGTGGATCCCTCTCTCGACAAACTGCGCCTGCAGCTCAAACCGCCGCGGCGTCTGGTCCTGGAAGTGGTGGATGGTGACGGAAAACCCCTGCCCGGAGCTACGACAGCCTTGCTCGCGAATTACCGGGGCTGGGGTTCGCAACAGGCCGATCAGACCGGTAAAGCAACCTACCTTATTCCTCAGGATCTCGATATTCAAACCATCTTCGCCTTCAGCGACGGGCACGGTCTCGACTACCGGTCCTATGAACTCTCGCGCGAACAATACGGCGATCAGCAGGCCAAACGTCCGGAGGTCCCCAACCATCCCATTCGCCTGACCCTGGATGGCACACAACCACTGTCGATCAAAGTCGTCGACACCGCCGGTAAGCCGCTGCCCGGCGTCAACGTCGCTCCCTGGTATCTCAAAAAAGAAGGTCAGCCCCGCGATGTCAATCTCTCGTTTTTCTATAAACTGATTCAGGCGGAAACCGATCAGTCAGGCACGGTCAACTTCGACTGGATTCCGCACTGGCAGCAGACGCCCATTACCATGTGGCCCCGCGAGAAAGGATACGCGCACCTCCGCACCATGTATGACCCGGAGAAAGACAAAGGCAAGCTGACCATGCGCCTGCAGAAACTTGTCCCCCTCTCAGGCAAGGTCTCCCTTCCCGATGGATCCCCGGCGGCAGGCATTCCGATTTCTGCATCCGGAGAAGGCTATATGATCGATTCCTTCCGCGGCACGACAACCACCGATGACCAGGGACACTATACCATTGAAGCTGCCCCCAACATGGTTTACCTCGTGACCGCCGGAAATGAGAAATGGGCCGCAGCGCCCCAAACCGGCTTCGCCCTCCGGCCAGACCAGCCCCGTACCAGTCTCGATTTCAAGCTCCGCCCCGCCACCCGTCTCTTTGGTTGCGTCACGACCGGCAAAGACAATCAGCCGGTCGAGGGACAGACGATCTACTCCTACCAGTACGGTCAGGCCGCCCACAATATGAAAGACGTCTATCTGCCGAACCCGGAGAAGAGCCGGAAATCGGTGCGCCCCATGATCGTTCGGCGCACGACGACAGATAAAAACGGCGACTTCGAACTGTTCGTAGGCTCCGGCAAGTTCGATCTGCGCGGCCCGTTACAAAACAAGATCGAGAAGTTTGATATAACGACAGAGACCGAAAAAGAATTCAATTTCCATACCGTCCGTCCGGAGAAAGGCATCCTGAACGGCACAGTCGTTGCAGGCAATCCAGCCCAGCCCGTACCCGATGCTTCGATCTCCGGCATTTATCGCCACGGTCTCGCCGGTCGTGATATGCAGGCCACGACCAACAAAGCAGGGAAGTTCGAAGTCGAACGTGAACTCCACAAGGTGGTCATCTATGCCCGCAACAAGGATAAGACACTGACAGGCGTCGTGGAGATCGGACCGGACGACAAAACCGTGACCATCCCCCTCCAACCCTCAGGATCAGCCTTCGGCACTCTGATTGATGGCGCCAGTGGGGAACCCTTGAAAGGCCGCGAACTACAATACGGAGTCAGAGTCTATCTGGGCAAAGATCGTTTCTCTGCCTTCCGAACCGCGTATGGGGGCAAAGTGACCACCGATGATGTGGGACGCTTTGAGCTAAAGGACCTGGTCGTCGGGCAGAAGTACAATCTCTCCCTGGTCATCCGCCGGGACAAGAATCCCGCCAATATCTCCTGGCGTACCGCCGGTGAAGTGAAGGTGAAAGACAGCCAGCCGGTCGACCTGGGTGAAGTCGAAGTCCAGCCGGCCCCCAAACCATATGTCCCACCCACCATCGAGGAACGCATCGCTGCCGCCTATGACACCAAGGGGACACCTGAAGAACGTTACGCAAGCGCTGCAAAAATAGCGCGCCTCACGAATCAGTACCTGCTGATCCTGTATGGCGATCGCTCTTCAGAAGCCGTGCGGCAATTCATGACGCTGCGATATAACGACAAAGAAATTCGCGATCTCATGCCCAGTTTCCAGCTTCTGGTCAGCGAGGAGGGAGAAGCGAACACTCTGTCCGAAAAAGCCCGGGAGATCCAGAAAAATCTGGGGTTGGAATCAGCTGCACCGCAGCCAGGTCTATTCATCTTCGATGCGCAGAGCAAACAACAAGCAGAAATCAGCTTTGCCAACCTCTCAGCCGACGGCAAAGTCAGTAAAGAGAAGCTGCTCAAGTTTCTCAAAGCCAATCCGTACCCGACCCGCGATGCCAGAGAATTACTCGAAACCGCGCTCAAGCAGGCCAAGGAACAGAACAAACGCGTCATCGTGCAGGAAACGGCCACCTGGTGTGGTCCCTGTCGGTTGCTTTCACTCTACCTTGATCGCGAACGCAAAATCTGGGAGCGTGACTATATCTGGATCAAGCTGGATCACCGCTGGAGCGGCACGCATGAGATCATGAAGAAACTCCGCAACGATGCCCCGGGTGGAATTCCCTGGTGGGCGATTCTGGATGCCGACGGCAAAATTCTCGTTACGAGCAACAACGATCAAGACGAAGACCAGAACATCGGCTTCCCCAGCTCAACCAGCGGCCGGGAACATTACCGGAAAATGCTGGAGAAAACCGCCATTCGCTTGAACGATACCGAAATCAACGAACTCGTCGATGCCCTGAAACAGAAAGACGACTGATCGTCGCCTGCGACGCGCATGACAGGTATAATCGAATCCATCGTTTCAAAAACCACGGTGGGCCCGAATGCAATTCGGGCCGAGCGCAGCGAGCAGGAAACAGACCGTGTCTGCGCTCGAATTAAAAACAGGATCTCCCATGCGCTCACTCACCATGCCGACGCTTCTTTGCTTCAGCCTTCTCGTCTCCGCCACCTCCAGCCGGGCACAAAACAACCAGCCCTTTCCAATGGTCACCACCGGCCAATCGATTCAGGCGGCCCTCGATGCCCAGCCGGGGCGGATGCTCTTCCTCCCCGCCGGCGATTATGAGATCTCGGAAAAACTGGTCATCCGCAGTGATGGCAGCGGCCTGTTTGGTCCGGGACGCATTATTCAGACGAACCCCGCAGCCCCGTTCATCGAAGTCGAACATCGAAAGGGAGTCCGGTTTCGTGACCTCGTTCTCACTCGACCGGAGGATAAACAGACGACCGCCATCGAAGCCATTAACCTGCGCGACTGTCAGGATCTGGTCCTCGACAACGTTACGGTACTGAATCATCGCACCCGGTCCGGCGTCTTCTATCTGCTCAACTGTCGCAACGCCACCATCCGCAACTGCACGATCACGAATTACATGCGGATCGCCGTCGACGACCGTACCGCGTCTCCCGACTGGGGCTACGCCTTTTACTGCATCGACGGCACCGGCATCGTCGTCAACGCCAGCACAGGCACCCTGATCCAGGGCAATCGTATCACCGAAACCGAACTGCTGCCCACACCCGCAGTCCAGCAGCAACACCAGCTCGGCCAGTTCGTCAAAAAGAACGCGACCAAAGGGACACTCACCAGCCAGGAGACCTGGGAACGCGAATCGGTCAAAAACTGGCACCAGGGATCGGCCATCATCGTCACTTCGCCCACCGCCAGCGATCGTACGCAGATCCTGGGCAACACAATCGAAAACGGTGCGCAGGGCATCGACCTGCACTCCGACCATGTCATCGTCGCCCAGAATATCGTCTCCAACTGCTTCGTTGGCATGAAAGCGATGCACGGCTCCCGCAACGTCACCATCATCGGCAACCAGTTCATCAAAAACGATCTCTGGAGTATCGGCCTGATGCCGGGCGCCGCCTCTCACGCGGCCCGCCAGGAATCACCATCAGAGTCGGCCTGCGTCGATAACAGCGATGGCGGTTCGATCATCGCGAACAATATTATCTCCCAGTTCGGCTTCGGCAACGCCCACTGGATCTGGGGCAGTCAGGGAAATCCGATCCTGCTCGACGAAGGTCAGAAACCAGACAACCCGCCTCTGTCCGACGTTGTCATCCAGGGAAACATCGTCCAGAATTCGGGTCGCTTCCACCCGGACAAAACAGAGCAGGGACCGCGCTACGTTTACGCCATCCGCATCGCCCGCAAAGCGACCGGCATTCATCTCTCCAACAACATCTTCGACCCGGGCCGCGAAGGCATCAGCAATGTGGAGTTGAAGCCATAGACAGTCTGACCCGCATTTACGCATTCTCCCTGAACATTGACTGCACTCCAAGGGAACTGTTGCAGTGGCTGATCGAGCAGCAATCGATGTATCGTTCCTCAGAACTTCCCGATTCGGCGGGAAAGCCGGGGCTGTTGTGTACGGTGCTTCCCCGCAATGAAAAACACAGACTCGCAGTTCAACATAAGTATGGTATCGATCCGAACGTCATTCTCTGGTGTGAAGTCGAAGAACGCAAAGATCACGGCCTCGGTCGGAAGCATCTGGTCCAACTGGCCGTCTCCTTACTGGTCTGGAAGCGAACCTCGGGAGTACTGGATCTGGTGTTATACAGCGTCGGCAGTAAATCGGGGGGAATCCTCTTATACAGGGACAATCAGATCGATGCCGACTGCACCGACCCCGCCTGGGAGAAAACCTGGACCACCGCCTTTGACAAAGCACGTCTACCGTTCAGACATCGCAGACTGCCCTCACTCATGACGGACTCCACCCATGAATGACATGCCGCCACCACACGCAAATGTCAAACCCCGCTTCCGCTTCTCAAACCTCTGGCACCATTAAAACGCCACAGTGTCTCACTGTAGCAGAGAATACCAGACAATGTTCAATCCCAGTTTCACGGCGTCTTCAGCGACATAGCCCGGGCAGGCGATGCGGTCTCCGTGTTCGATAGCGCAGCTCAGGTCGTAGCTGCTGTAGAGCACCGCCAGTCGACCATCGATTTCGATCCCCTCGATTTCAGGAGCGATGCGGGTCACCCGTTCCTCATTGGTTTTCGTCTGCAGATCAATCGGGTGACGGAAACGAACTTCCCGCAGTTCAAATCCGGTGTTACGCGAAAAGAGTTCGTGGTCGACGGGAATCCGCTTCAGACGTTTTCCCGGAAACAGCTGTTCGGCCAGTCGTCGGAAACTCTGATCGAATTCGTCTGCTCCACAACAGGCATCCGCAAACAGCACGCCCCCCTGTTTGAGGTAAGTGCGCAGCTTCTGCTGTTCACCCTGATCGAGGGCGAATCCATATCGGCCATGCAGATAGAGCAGGGGGTGGGCAAACAGTCGCTCGTCGGTCAATGACAGCAGTCGCGGTTTCGTCGCGACCTGCACCGCAGACACCTGGTTCATCGCCTGCAGCAATTTCTGTAGAGCCTGCGGGGCAGCATCCCATTCACCGGAATGGCGGATGCGGGCGATGTTCAGCAGCCGATGTTCAATCCGCTCCGCGTCGGTCTGCTTCCGCTCGGATGCGGTGCGCGGCAGCTCGCGGATCAACGTCCGTCCCGCCGTCAGGGCGCAGACATTCACACCCGTCTGCAGCGCACGTGTGAGGTACTTCTCGAACGGCGCAGGTCGATCTGCTCGCGTTACCGGCGACCATTTTTCCCAGAGACAGGTCAGGTCTTCTGGGGCATAGATAATCGCGGTTCGGCAGCCGGTCTCGGCCCCCAGAGTTCCACCAGCGGTGCACCACTCTGGCGATCACTCAACGGAAATTCGCTGCGATAGACGGGGTGCGAACCTTCCAGCTTCCGTAACTGCGTTTCACCTTCGGGATAAAGCCTCGCGACCAGTGACTGCATCGCCAGGTCCGGTGAAGGACTTCGGCAGCCTCCGACGGCAAACAGAAATCCGCCCTGCTGCAGATAGTCCCGCAACAGACGCGTCTGTGGTTCGGTCAACAGACCAGCGTCCGCAACATCGAGCACCACAACCGGCGCCAGTCCGAGGTCCTCAGGCCCGGCTCGTTGCATGTCGATCGACTGCCACGTCAATCGTTTCGGCCAGCCCTTGAGACGACTGGTAAATTGTGCCAGGTTCCAGGCCGCCGCCGGCGTGTCATGTGCCGACCCCGGAAGGTCGGCCTGATCCGCTCCGGTTCCCGTACCCCATTCCAGCCGACCGACGAGAATCGGCGTCAGACCCCGCGCGAGAAAATGCAGGGCATAACTGGTCGCCAGGATCTCACAGTCTTCCAGCAGAACTGGTGCCCCTTTCCAGGCACCCGTGATCGGATTCTGATGTGCGACCAGATACGCAGCCCCCTCGGAATACCAGTCGTGCCGTTGTCCGGTACTGCTGATGAAATAACGACGGCCTGTGAGCCGACCCACCCGTTCCAGGCAGTAAAGATAATAGAGGTAGCCGACCGAACCATCGGCCAGTGGGTCGGCACTGGGATTGTGTGTCACCGTGAAATGATCGCCCAGCCAGCGACAACCCGCTTCAACTGCTTCATCGCGGAACGGCAGACCACAGCAGTCCGGCTTGCCTGCTGCATTCAGATCGGCCTGCGCGGCGCGGAGCTGATGTTGAGTCGAAACCAGGTACGCGATTCCCGCTGCAGTGATTCCACCCCGGCTATATTGACTGTTCTGAGAACCCCAGCCCCCATCGGCACGCTGTCGCTTTAACCAGTGTTCACGGGCCCGCTGCCAGGTCGCGGACTGCACGGCCACTCCCTGCTGCGCCGCTTCATAGAGACCCAGTGCGGCGTAGTGTGCGTAGTTCTTCTCTGAGTTCCCAAAGCTCCAGGCACCGTCGTTGGTACCCTCGGATTGACCGGACTCCAGTTTCTCCGTGAAACGCTTCAGCAACACGAGGTCCTGCGGTTCACCCGCGGTGGCCAGCGTCTCCAGCATCAAGGCGATTTCATGCGTCTTGACGGGATCCTGCTGACGGAGCCACTTTAACCCCCGCTGAATTTCCGGTGCTTCGGGCGTCATCCCAGCGTGGAGCAGAGCGTGCAGCGTGAAGCTCGTCAGTACCAGCGTCTGTTGCGGACGCGCTGCGAGTTGCCAGCTGCCGTCGGTCTGCTGTTGTTTCAATAAATAGTGGCGCGCCTGTTCGATCGAGTTCAGGACCGCGTCCCGCGTGACCGGTTCCGCAGCCCGAACCGGGACAGACAACGATCCCCCCGCCATCAGGCAGACGCACAACAACAGAACAAAAAAGCGAACAGCGGTAAAGCGATCAGGCATCAATTCGAACCACGTGAAAGGTAACTGGCGACAGCTGGTCCGGCAGAAGAGGGGAAGTCAGGACGGATATGCTAAGTACTATCCTAATTCTGAGTCAGGGGGAGCGTCAATGTGCGTTTCCTCCCTGAAATAGAGCCTCAAATCGACGCGGAACGCCGTTTCCCTGAAAATCTCAGATTTTTTCCCGAAACCGCGTGAGATTCCAGACGGGACACCGCCTGAATGATATCAAGCCACTTTCAACCTTTTAGAACAGGATGTCAGAATGATGAATACGCCAGTCACCCAGCCTGCTGCTGAAATCGCCGCCTCGAACCGCAAAACACTGGTCATTCCGCTGCTCATCATCGCTATCGGCACCGGCTGGTTACTGACGACACTCAACATCGTGCCCGGACTCAACTGGATCTGGATTCTCGGCCTGGCGATCACCGGCCTGACCTCCTTCGCCGTCAGCGGAATCGACAAGTCCTCCGTCCTGATCGGCCCCTTCTTCCTCATCGCCAGCACCCTCTCCGTCCTGAGACAGATCGGCTACGTCACCTTCAATATCGAAATCCCGATCCTGGTGATCGTCATCGGCTGCCTGCTGCTCATCGCCCGCAGTCCTTCCATCCCGCTTCCCAAATGGATGGTCTTCGATTCCGCAGGCCACAGCGGAGAGTAAGCCGCGAACTCACAGCACAGGAATTCGGCTGGCGTACAGGAAATACCAGAAGAAGATCGCCGCAGCAAAGTTGACCGCGTAAGAAATCAGGCAGAGTCGTGCTTGACCCTCCGGATATTGAATCGAACCGAACAATATCAGAAAAGCAAAGCCAAAACAGACACACAGCATGGGAACCAGCGAAATACAGGTATCCAGAGCAGGCAGTAGAGGTCGCATCGTTTCATAAGGACCCAGGAATCGCAGCCCGCCGTGAAACAGGCAGAATAGAAACAGGGTCAACAGACACTGCAGATAGATCAGACCGCGTAACAGAGTCTGGGGATGCAGCAGCACCGCGCGGATTTTTCTGCCGAGTACGACGAGATGCTCCAGAGAAAACGCTTTTTGAGCCAGCTGAGTCTGCATAATTCGCACCCGAAATGAAGTAAGCCCGCTGTCATCATGATAGCGGGCTTTTGTCTTCAGATCCACAGGAGATCACGGTCGACCTTCAGTCGAAAACGCTTACTTCGATTCCAGGTCGAAGTTGATTGTGTTCTTGCCGGGTTCGACGGTGGCTTCCAGGGTGGTTTTCTTGTTGTATTTGTCGGGAACGGTTTCACTTCCCTGGGTGCCGAAGGGGTCTTCGTCTTCGTCAAGAGTCGTAATCTTGACGCTGTGTTTGCCGGGAACGGCTCCCATTTCGTCGCGAATGTAAATCAGTTCGTAATGACCCGAGTCATCCGTTTTGGCAGCGGACGCCCGTCCCGCATCCGGATAGAACCGCACATTCGCATTCGGCAGCGGCGCGCCGTCCATGGTTACCACTCCGGAAACCGTACCCAGTTCGGGCTGGTCATCGGGGGCGCCACCACAGGCGGTCAGCAACAGGGAAAGTGTCAAACTAAACATCAGCAGCAGCGTGTGTTTTGTCATCTTAAAAATACTCTGGATTGAGATAGAGAAATTAGGGAATGGCTGCAGTCCTTCTCGGTCTGCAGCAAAAGAGGCACAACGGCTCTCAGTTGAGAACCGTTGTGCTCAAGAATGTAGATTTCACGAAATTGGTGACGAGTAGTCGTCGAGGGAGGCGTGCTTAGAACTCGCCCAGTACGTTTCCATCACTCTCGTCATTCAACCATTCGTAGGTGTTCACGTCGATGTTTTCCGACAGGAAACGAACAGAACCGTCGGCCAGCATAATATGCACGCCGCCTACGTGAGGGCTTGACAGAGCGAACCGGTCTGCCACAGTGCGGGCACCACCGTTGATGAAGTCATCCGGTGCGTTGTAACCGATGAAGTAGACGTCTTCGGCCTGAAGACCCCGTTCCCAACCCCAGGAAGCCGTCCGGGCACCGATCCAGAGTTTACCCATGAATTCATCACAGGCGGCACCACCACAGCTGCCGGTTGTTCCGGTCTCGTCCTGGGTTCTTACTTCGCCGACCAGAATCGTATTGGTAGTTCCGTCGCGGAAATCACGAATCTGCAGCTTCTTGTTGACGCCCATCACGATGCGTTCCGTCGCATAGTTGGATTTACCAAAGCCTCCCTTGTCGGTATTGATGCCACCCATCGGATCAGACGGGCAGTTATACACGGGAATAATGGTTTTGGCGGAAGGGATGGAGGTCGAACCGGTATAGCCGATGTGCCAGTTCATGGTGAAACCGTTGGTCTCAGTTCCAATCAGGTTATACAGCGGAGTCTGATCCATGAAAGGCAGAATCATTGTGCCCCAGCCCAGACCATTCTTGTTGGCAGTTTCGGATGCGTCACCCAGCGTCTGATCGCCGTCGATCCAGCCGGGAGGGAAGGTGCGGTGTGTGTCGTGGTAATTGTGAAAGGCAACGCCCATCTGCTTCAGGTTATTTTTACAGGTACTGCGGCGGGCAGCTTCGCGCGCCTGTTGTACAGCTGGCAGCAAAAGGGCAATTAAGATAGCAATGATGGCGATAACAACCAGAAGCTCGATCAAGGTGAATCCACGCCAGCGAACGCCGCAGATCACACTACTGTTCCTCT
Organism: Gimesia benthica; assembly: GCF_009720525.1. NCBI lineage: Bacteria > Pseudomonadati > Planctomycetota > Planctomycetia > Planctomycetales > Planctomycetaceae > Gimesia > Gimesia benthica. The sequence goes on along the minus strand of NZ_CP043930.1, from coordinate 3,583,719 downwards.
TCATAAAGACATGACCTCAAATTTTAATAGAAATGTAATTGAAAATATTTGAGTCGCTCTCTTATGTTAGCCACACTCACTCTAGAAATTCAATAATATAGTTAAGAAAGAAAGTGTTTCCTAAGATAAATGTGTTTACTGTAGGAGGTATTTACCTGTCGTGAGAATGGGGCCTTGTTTACCGCTTCAGCATTCCGCAGGTAGATCCAAGTAACGTAAGTCTTATTATAAATAAGGTTACGTTTATTTATTCTTGGTCGGCGTGAGCTGACGCCGCGCACGACCGTGTCGGGGCTCCCGATCCAGGCAGGCTTGAAAGTCAGACCGGGCCGCCTCGGTTTTTCCCAACGCGAGCCGAATCAGACCCCGATCATACCATGCCTGGGGATCTGCGGGGTTCAGGGAGAGTGACTGATCGAGCAGGGCTTCCGCCTCTGCGAGCTGATTCTCGCGGTAAGCCAGCATCCCTTTGAGCCGCAAGGCCCGTGCGTGAGCTGCCATACTTGCCTCCGCCTGCCCCGCCTGTTCCAGGATGTCCGCAATCTGCTGATGCAGGTCCGGATCTTTGGTCAGCAGCCCCGCCCGCTGAGCCAGTTCTGCAGCCTGATCCCACTCGTCCTGCATCTCCAGAGACTGCGCCTGGTAGAGCAGGGTCTCGGCGTTGTGGATCTGCAGGTCGTTCAACTGCTGAATCGTCTTGCCGATCTGCTCGGGACGTTTTCGTTGCAGATTCACTTCCGCCAGTCGCATCAGAAAGATCGGATAATGCGTTGTGGGGCGGTTATCGAGCAGCGCGATCAGTTGTTCCAGTTCGCTCGCCAACTCATCCAGTGTGCCTCCCGAGATCCGCTGATTGAACTCTTCCACCCGTCGATCGATGCCATACTGCATTCGATAGGGCTCGATGAAATCGGAACCCGGATGCAAAGGCACCGAGTGCTGGGCCCGCGCCAGTGCAAGGGCACTCCGGTTGACCGCGTCCATGTCACCTTGTCTGCGATATGCCTGCAGTTCCAGTTCCCGGAATTTGAGTGACTGGGGCACCCGCTGTAACGATTCCTGAATCAGAGGCAGCGCTTCCTCAATGCGGTCCGAGCGGATCAACAGTTTGGCCAGCTGATAACGGGCCGGCAGGAAACCAAGGTTCTCACGGAAGATGGCTTCCGCTTTATCAGTCTGTTCCTCGCGCAGATAATTGCGACCGATTTCATAGCGGATCTGCATCCGCTCGCGATCGCCTTCGCGTCCTTCCTCTGCAGTCTCCAGCAGGCTCAGGTACTTGTCGGTACTCTCCGAGGTTCGCCCGGTCCGTTCCAGGCAATATGCGATGCGGCTTTCGGCCAGTCGGCTCGCGGGCATCAGCCGGGCAACCTGTTCGAAACAGAGTGCCGCATGACTGTAATATCCCTGGCCCAGTAGTGCTTCACCCAGCTGCATCCAGTCGTAAGGCGCATTGTCTTTCTGAACCTGCGTGACCAGCGGTTCGACATCTTCTACAAATAAAGGATCCATCAGCCGCGCTTCGGGCAGCATCGGTTCCGGTCGTGCAGCCCGCTGGTAGAACAGATATCCGCACCAGGCGCCTTCAATGATCAATAGCAGCATCAACGCGCGAAACAACATCAGCGACCCCCTTCCGCACGTTGCAGCCAGGCCGAAACCTGTCCGATGCGATCAAAGGGTTTCCGCATATTCAACGCACCAGCGGCAATGTCGGGCCGGCCATCCTGGTTCAGGTCACCCGTCGCAACCGTGACGAGATGGATCGGCTCACTGTCGATCTGCCAGCTTTTGAAGTTCTGCTGACCGTCATTTTCCAGCCAGACCAGGCTCGCATTCCCCGGCGTATACCAGTCGTTCGTCATACTCACCAGCACAACATCCAGGTCGCCGTCGCCGTCCAGGTCGGTCACATCCCCGGCATACGTGCCTCCCAGATTCGAGATGCGGTGCTGCTTAAACTTCCAGTCGCCCGTGTTCTCAAACCAGTAACATCCGTGGTAAGGCTGCGGGTACGCATCGAAGTCTTCAAGGTTGTCGCCCGCGGGGAGAATCAGATCCTGATCGCCATCCTGGTCGAGGTCGGCGTGAATCAGACCCGCACTGCCCAGGTCCATATTGGGCGTCATCCACAGGGACCGGGTTTTAAATTTTCCCTGGCCCAGATTTTCAAAGGCCACCAGCTCTTCTTCTTCCTGCGAGACGATCGTCGCGATATCCAGATCGCCGTCCCCGTCGAAGTCCGCCACGGGAACATGAATCGTCCCCGGCGCCCGATGCAGCAGATGATCCACAAATTGAAAGTTGCCCTGGTTCTCCAGCCAGAGGACTTCCCCGCGGTTGTAACCGAAGACGGCCACCGCCAGATCGAGGTCGCCATCCTGGTCGAAGTCGCCCGGTTGCACATCGGCAACGCGGCGGACGTCATCCAGAATCACATGCCTGACAAAACCGTCTTTCGTCTGTTCAAACAGCTCGACTTTGCCCACGACTCCATCATCGGGTTGAATGTTGCCCAGCACCGAAATCACCAGATCCAGATCGCCGTCGGCGTCTATATCCACGGCGGTCGCATGCGCGGGCGCAGCGACATCCTCAATCAGCGTGCGCGTCGTCTGGACTCCCTCTTCGTTGATCGAGATCAGCAGCACCCGGTTATAGCCGGCATCGCAGGCGAGAATCTCGTTTTTTCCGTCGCCGTCAAAATCGAGAATCTGCACGTTGGTAATCAAAGGCAGTTCTTTTGATGAACCCTCCGCACTCGCGGTCTGCAGACTCCCGCTACGATCGAAGTGCAGGGGGGATGCCGGATACGAAGTGCCTCCCGTGTAGAGTTCGGGCAGACTCCCCAGCGGTGGAACCAGGGGTAAGACAAACCAGGTCGCCAGAGGCAGCAGAATGACGGCCACCAGCATCAGTAGCGTCAAACCCGTGCGGTCCGGAATGTTCGGCTCTGGGTTCGTTTCGGGAGGAGGGCTGTTCTCGACGGCAGACATAAGCTCGGGCAGGTCAACGCGGAAGGAATAATATGAGTCTAATATCGCGACTGCACAGCGCTGCAGTCGCAATCATGGATCAATGCTAGTCCGCGCGCCGGGGAGTGTCAACAGGCGGTCCCGCGCCCGGCAAGCCCGAAATTGCGTTCCGCCGCGAATTTGCCAGACTGTGAAAAGAATAGACTCGCGTATCATGTGGACTTATGTATGATGGAAATAGACCCTTTCTCATTGCACTTCTGCGGAGTTGATTTCCATGATGGTTCGCACTGTTCTGCTCGCCGGCTGCGTCAGTTTTTTCTGGACCGGACCCGTCCAGGCCGGGATGCCCAGCGTCTCACTCGACCTGACTGACATCGCCCAGCTGCGTCTGCAGTCCATCTCCTTCTTCCTGATGGTGCTGCTGCTGAGCGCCCTGATTCTCAAACTCTGCTGGAATCTGCTGGCGAAAGATTTCCCGAAACTGCCCCGCATCTCCTATAAGGGCGCGCTCGGAGTTTCGGTGCTCTGGGGGCTGATGTTCCTGTTCGTGTTGACGATGATCTCGGGCGCACGCGAACTGCTGACCCCCGGTGCCTGGGAAAAGAGCGGACGCACGTATCGACTCGTGGAAGACAAACAACCGGACGACGCCTCCCTGGCAGCAGAGACCACACTCGACGAGCGACGTCGCAAGCTGGGTGAACTGCGGTCGGCACTTTTCATGCATGTCGCCACCCACCAGGGCAAATTCCCCGGCAAAGCAGACGAGACCACCTTCGCCAAAGAGTTCTGGCTGCAGCCCGGCCCGCTGCAGGCCCGGTACGGCTATGTCGCGGGCGACAAGCAAGCAGACCCTTCAGAGCCCCTCGCCTTCGAGCAGGCCATCTACGGCGACGACCAGCAGCTGATCCTGTTCACCGACGGGGCCATTAAGGTGCTTCCCACCACCAAAGCTCAGGATGTGCTCAATGGAAAATGAAGCAAAGAAATCGAAAGGACCAACAAAGACTGAGATCGGTGTTGTTTTCATGATCTTCCTGATGCTGTCATTAATGATGATCTGCTCCGGGATGGTTTTCCCGATTCAGATCATGATCTATCTCTCGCTGGGCTGGTACAGTTTTTTAAAGAGTATCCTTCCGCAGATGACTCCCTCCACAGCGGGACTGGTTACATCGCTGGTGCTGGTAGTCCTGCTGGCAGGCATCATTCAGATGCTGGGGCGCGCGGCGATGCGGTATTTCAACAGACAGAGTACGAAGAGCAAAGTACCATACTGGCGGTTTCGCTGGACGATCATCATGGTCGTCTTTCTGGTCCTCTCGTTTGTCGGGGGTTTTGCGGTCGTCGGAATCGCCCGGCAGACCAGTTGGATCGTCACAACAGAGCAAGCTCAGATTCGGTGGTCCGGAAATGAAATATCCCATCGTATTGAGTCAAGGAATAATCTGAAACAGATCAGCCTGGCGCTGCACAATTACCATGAGACGTTTTCTCAATTACCTCTTGGAGCCTCTTTCGATCAAACGGGACGCCCCCATCACAGCTGGGCGACGCGGCTGCTTCCTTTTCTGGATCAGGTCCCTTTGTATAATCAGATTGACTTTCACCAGCCCTGGAACGCGGAAGTGAATCGCGAACCGTTTCAGGTGTCGCTGTCCTGCTTTCGCAATCCAGGAGTCAGATCAGCCCGCGAGAGCATACCGGCGTCGGGCCGATATCAGCCCTCTCATTACGCTGCCAATGCACGAGTGCTGAGTATCAACTCCGGTCTGTCGTACCAGATGATCGAAGACGGCACATCACATACAATTCTGGCGGGCGAGGTCCATTCCGACTTCAAGCCCTGGGGGAATCCACTCAATCTTCGCGATCCGGCACTGGGAATCAACGCCCACCCGCGCGGTTTTGGCAGTCCGTTCAAAGGCGGTGTCCATTTTTTGCTGGGAGATGGATCTGTGCGTTTCATTTCTGAAAACATCGATCCGGCCGTGCTTAAAGCACTTGCGACACCCAACGGCGGCGAAGACATGGACCGTTTTCAGGAGGACTGGTAAAGCCATGTCGAACGAAACGAAAACCGTTCCCCGTCCTGCCCGCGGCCTGGGCTTCAAACTGCTGATTGCGGCTGGCTGCCTGATGATCCTGTTTGCGCTGCTGGTTTACTGTTTCTTCCTGCTGCTGTTGGGAGTCGTCTATCCCTTCCGTGTCGGGTATCACCTGCTGGCCGGCTGGTATCTGTATCTGCAGCGCGTGGGGAACAGTTTAAGTAGTTCTCCTACACAGGTCGTCTGGTGTGTCATCATGATCGTTCTCATGGGCGCAGTTCTACATCTGTTATTAAAACGAGGCTATCGCCTGCGATTTCAGTCAGAGAATTCACCGGCAGTCTGGCAACCACGGTGGACCTGTGCCATCCTGGCGTTGTTGCTGCTGCTGTTGGGCAGCAGCTTTGCAGTGACCGAGCTGACGCAACAGGTCTGGGCGCTGGCCACCAGTCAGGAACGAATCTCATTCGCGTTTGACAGTCAAGGCGGCTGGAAGCGTGAGCAGTCCGGCGATCAACTCGCAGAACTCGGGCTGGCGCTGCACAGTCACCAGGATGTCTATGGGCACTTTCCGGCAGGGGGCACCTTCGATCAAACCGGTCAGCCCCAGCACAGCTGGCTCACACACCTGCTCCCCTTCCTGGGGGAAGAGCAGCTCTATCGTCAGATCGACCTCGACCAGCCCTGGTCAGCCGACGCCAACCGTAGCCCTTTTCAACAGCCCTTGTACTACTGCCTGAATCCCGGTCTGCGGGAGACCTACCGCGGGGGAACCGAGGGCGAACCGACTTCTGCAGGCTACCAGCCCGCGCAATACGCGGCCAATTCGCATGTCATGAATGCGAATGCGGCGCCGGGTTTTCAGGAGATCAGTGACGGCAGTTCGAATACGCTGCTCGCAGGAGAAGTGAACGCGCAGTTCAAGGCCTGGGGTGATCCAACCAACTTCCGCGATCCAACGCGGGGCATCAACGCCGACCCGCATGGTTTTGGCGGTCCCTTTCAGGGCGGTGCCCAGTTTTTGATGGTCGACGGCTCCGTCCGTTTCATCAATGAAGACATCGATCCCGCCATCCTCAAAGCCCTTGCAACACCCAATGGTGGTGAACCGGTGGGGGAGGGGAGTGTGGCACCATGACAGATGACTTCCACAAAACCGGGCGGGATGTTGCAGAAACGGAGATCACCTGGGGCTATCGTCTGACGCGGCTGGAAACGTTGGGTCTGTTACTGATCCTGATTGCCGTGCTGGGATTTTTCCAAATCATGTTTCCACTGCTCCTCGGGTTCCTGTTCCTGACGGGTTGGGCCGTTTACCTCTGGCGGTTCCTCTCCCTCTGGACCTTTACGGTGCCGCAGTTCCTCTGGTGTTGTGGTCTGCTGCTGGCGGTGGCACTCGTCGCTCATCTTTTGCTGAACGGTCTCTACCACCGGATCCAGTCTACCCGAGTTGATCATTTACAGACTTCCGTGACAACAAACTGGAAGAAACGCTGGACGGTCTCACTCCTGGTACTGGTTCTGAGTCTCGCGGGTTTCAGCTTTGCGCTGCTGGGACTGAAACAGACGGTTCAGGAACTGGTGACCACAAACGAGCGACTGCTGCTGGTTCACAAGGGAAGGGGCAGGTACCGTCGCAATGAAACCCGCTACCATCTCAAGCAGTTGGGCCTCGCGATGCACAACTATCACGAGACGATGTCCCGTTTCCCTCCCGGCGGAATTTTTGATCGTGCCGGCCAGCCGCAGCACAGCTGGATCACACAACTGCTGCCCTTTCTGGATCAGGCCTACCTGTATAACCAGATCAATTTCGAGCAACCCTGGACTGCAACGGACAATCGTCCGCATTTCGAGAACAGGTTACCTGTCCTGCAAAACCCGAAGTTAAACTATGATTATCAGCCAGGCGATCTCAGTCGAGACGATGCGCACCGCCTCAAGCCGGCACATTATGCTGCGAATTCCCAGGTATTCAATGTGAATTCGGCACCGAAGATTCAGGAGATCAGAGACGGCACTGCGAACACTCTGCTGGCAGGCGAGGTGAATTCCCAAATCAAAGCCTGGGGTGATCCGACCAACTTCCGCGATCCCACACGTGGTATCAACGCCGACCCTCAAGGATTCGGCAGCCCTTCGACAGGCGGCGCCTATTTTCTACTGGGAGACGGCTCCGTCCGTTTCATCAATGAAAACATCGATCCGGCAGTCCTCAAAGCACTGGCAACACCCGACGGTGGTGAACCAGTGGGGGAGTATTAAGCGATGCAGGAAAACAACGCCACCAGCACAACGGAAACAGAACCGCAGCCGTTGATTACCGTAGAGCGGTTCTGGATCGGACTGGTGGTCGTCCTGTTGTTGCTCGGTCTGACTCTCTTCCTGGGACTGTTCTTTCTGCCGCAGACAGTTTACACACTGACGCTCGGCTGGATCAGTTACCTCTGGCGCGTCGTGCCCACGTTGACCCTTTCAATTTCAGGGACACTCTGGTTCCTCTGCACCCTGAGTCTGTTCCTGATCGGAGTCCATCTGGTGGGCCGAAAACTGTTTCGAGGAACGCCGGACACCGTGAAGCGGATTGAGTCAACGAAGCGCGTTTCGCGGTGGAGACTGCGCTGGACGGCGACCCTGGTCAGCCTGTTGCTGGTTCTGATCACCAGCGGCATCAGTCTGATTGGAATCTCGCATCAGCTGTGGTGGATGGCTGCTGGAGATCAGAGGGCTCTACTCAGAGAGCGTCCCCTCTCCCTGTTTTATCCGGTTGCTTTCATCGAAGGTCAGAGACGCCGGGCTTCTCTCAGCCACCTCAAGCAGATCGGCCTGGGAATGCACAATTATCATGGGGAGCATGACCAGTTACCGATAGGGGCAACCGTCGATGCCACCGGCAATCCACACCACGGCTGGGTGGCGCGGATCTTACCCTATCTGGACCAGCCGGATCTGTTCCAGCAGATCGACTTCAATCAGCCCTGGACGGCCGAGGAGAATCGTCAGGTTTTCGAAAAGCCGCTTCGTGTATTGGAGAATCCGGGCTTGAGCTACGACTTCAAACCAGGAGACATTCAACAGACTGACCGCTCTCGTTACAGGCCGGCGCATTACGCGGCCAATCAACGACTGCTGGGCCTCAATGGCGGTCTGAGAATCCGCGACATCAAGGATGGCACATCACATACGATCATGGGAGGGGAAGTCAAAGCGGGCATTCGAGCCTGGGGAAATCCCCTGAATATCCGCGACCCCGCGCGGGGCATCAACCAGGGACCTGGAACGTTCGCAGGGCCCTTTGGACCCGGAGCCAATGTCTTAATCGCGGATGGCAGTGTTCGCTTCCTTTCTGAAGACATCGATCCGGCTGTGCTCAAGGCGCTGAGCACACCTGACGGTCGGGAAGTGCTGGAGGAAAATCCATCTCCGTCAGGAAACACGAAAGGAGGGCAGCGTGAGCACTGAATCAGAACCATCTACCAAAGTACAGCGCGCCTTCCTCTCTGCCATGGCACTGGTGACGTTCCTTTTTCTGGTCTCGTGCGCGGGAATGGCTTTTCTCGTTCAGACACTGTTTCAGCTGGCAACCGGCTGGATTCCCTATCTGAAACAAACCCTGCCCACGCTGACCGTTTCAGCTTCCGGCGTGATATGGTTTCTGTTCTGTATGGCCCTCTTCGTAACCGGACTGCACCTGGCCTGCCGGGGCGTCTATCGTGGAAAACAGGAAACCGCGGCCGCAGAGGAGAACCGCAGCTGGCAACTGCGCTGGTCGTTCTCACTGGTAGCACTGCTGCTGGTCCTGGTAACCAGTGGCATCTGTCTGATCGGCGTTTCGCATCAACTCTGGTGGATGGCGACCGGAAAAGACAGGCTGTTATATCAGGGAGGCATGACCGCCGCCCGTCGCTCGTTTTCCAAAAATAATCTCAGGCAGATCGGATTGGGTCTGCATCATTACCAGGACGCGCATGACCATTTACCCGACGGAGGTACTTTCAGTGAAACGGGCCAGCCTCAGCATGGCTGGGTGGCACAAATACTGCCTTACCTGGATCAACAGGACCTGTACCAGCAGATCGATTTTCACCAGCCCTGGACGGACGAAGTCAACCGTAAAGCTTACGAAACCAGATTGCCTATGATGGTGAGCCCGGGGATGATGTCTGATTTTATTCAGCAGGAAGTACCTCGCGCAGACAATGATCGTTATCCGCCCGCCCACTACGCCGCCAACAGCCGTGTGCTGGGTATCAATTCCAGGATGAGTCTGCGCGATATCACCGATGGCACTTCCAATACCATTTTCGGAGGGGAAGTCAGAGAGGGGATTCGTGCCTGGGGAAGCCCTCTCAACTATCGTGATCCCGCACGGGGGATCAATCAGCAGCCAGACAGCTTCGGCAGCCATTTCATTGTGGACAGCAAAACCGGGGCGCAAATGCTGTTCGGTGATGGATCGGTGCGATTCGTTTCTGATGACATCGATCCCGAAGTACTCAAAAGGCTGAGTACGCCTGCAGGTGGGGAAGTGACCTGCGAGGAATGGATGGAGGGAAACCGGTGACAGGCAGGCAGAACAGACATGATTGAAATCGTCCGCATCTCGTATACGTATCCGCCGCGCTCGGAAGAGAACTACCGTTTCGAGGGATACTTCATCTTTATCGTCGTCCTGCTGATCGGCTTGCCGATGCTCTGCATGGTTCCGGTTCTGCCTCTACTCTATGTGTGCGAACGCTGGACCGGGGAGGAAAATCTGTTACTAAATCGGCTGGTACTGCTTGGTGCCGCCGGCCTGGGTCTGGTAGCGGGATTCTGGTATCTGCTCAAACTCCGTGCCGAGGACCTGCAGCGCTGGAAAACCAGGCAGGAAAGTCGCCAGCGGGATGCCGCGGATAGCGTGGCGGAACAGGTGACGATCCGCAATATCTACCAGTACTGGTCGGTCACATCCTACGAGCCTGCGGCCGGTTTTTTAATCCATACCCGCGAAGGTGAGTGGTTCTATCTGTTTGATCAACGACTGGATGATTTTGAAGAAGATGCCTTTCCCCGCAGTGAAGTCACGCTGCTGAGAGCCCCGCATACCAGAACCATTCTGGAGATCAAGACCGCCGGGGATGAGGTCGATTTCGTGGATTTCGTAGAAGACGAATTCATTCATGAGCATGGCGGCGATCACGGGTTTGGCTCACTGGAGCCCACGGTCTGTGAATCGTTAAATCAGGACGGGAACAATTCAGAAAGGTGATACAAGACTGTGGTAGATCGTCTGCTGGCCATTGGTGATATTCACGGTTGTCTGACCGCGCTGGAACTGCTGCTAGAGAAAGTGCAGCCGACTTCCAGGGACCAGGTGATCGTCCTGGGCGACATTGTCTCCCGCGGCCTGGATACGCGAGGCTGCATCGAACTCCTGATGGAACTGCAGACCCGCGTGCCCCTGCTCTGCCTGATGGGAAATCACGAAGAGTTCATGCTCGATGCCCGTGATGATGACATCGCCTGTGGCAGCTGGCTTTACTTCGGCGGTGAAGAGACGCTGCTCTCTTACGATCCTGAATACGCAGAGGCCCGCATCGAGAACGTGCTGGAGACGCATTGGGAATTCATTGAAAGTTTTCCGGACTATTATGAGACAGAACATGAGATCTTCGTGCATGGCATGGTCGATCCGGATCTCCCACTGACTGAACAGGACACGAATGAATTCCGCTGGCGCAAATTTGAAGACGTTCGCCCGCACATTTCCGGAAAGCAGGTAATCTGTGGCCATACCTCGCAGAAGTCAGGTCTCCCCCTGAATCTGCAGCATTCCATCTGCATCGACACCAACGCCTGTCGTGGCGGCTGGCTGACCTGTCTCGATGTCACAGGTGAAGTTGCACACCAGACCAGCGAAGCGGGAGAGTACCGGATGCTCGACATGAACACAATCGTGGAAGATTAAACGGTTTCCCGCAGCTGGTAGAATGAATTAACTGCCGGCTGCCCGGTAAAATTGGGCCCCGCCTGATCCGAAGCACCCGCGTAACGACAGGGAAAGCGAATGTCTTGCTGTCCCGCGCAGGTCACCAGGTGTGTCCGCAAATGGTATTGAAAGAATCGTCGCCTCAGAAATTCCCGTTTGTCTGCAGTCGTCCATGTCCCTTCCACGGTTTGCAGATTCTCCAGATCCAGATGAGCCAGGAACTGGCCTTCGGAAGAGAGCCAGCCCGCGGCGCGGGCCAGTAGCGAAAGTTTATCGCCCACATAATGCAGACCATGCACGCAGGTAATCAGATCGAACCGTTCGTCCGTATCCCAGTCATGCAGGGAGGCGGTCTGCAGACGAAGTGCATTCCCTGCGTCAGGGGCTGGCAGAAACAGATTTACCAGATCGATGCCTCGAATCTGAACCTGTGTGGACAGTCCCGCTTGTTGGAAATGTTCGTAAGCCTGAATCAAGGCCCGTCCCGATCCACAGCAGAGATCCAGCCAGCGCACGGTCTGTCCTGTTTGGATTTTCTCTGTCAGAAATTCGAGGGGATTGAGTTTCAGGTCGGCGGTGTAGCTGTTGGTCCCGGTGATTTCGCGTTCGCGATTCATGCGGCAGTTCGCAGCCACGTCCGACCATTCAAGTTCTTCATCTGACAGCAGGCTGCGTTTTTTCTCAGCGGTCATTTCTTAATCTGTGCTTCGAGTTCACGATACTCTTTTTTCAGATCGACATTACCGAGTTCGGGATAGAGCAGGCGGGTCACGCCGATCAGTTTTTTTGCGGCGTCCGTGTCCCCCGATTCATACAGGGAGCGAATTACATGCAGGCGTGCGTCGAGCCAGGGGACGGTACCCGCTTTCTCGGCTGCTTCCAGATCGCGCCATTTGGGAATCGCCTGTCGCAGACATTCCTTGGTGCCACACCGTTCGAGCAGCAGCGCGACCTGCCTGATCAGCGCGGTGTCGCGGGGCGACTGTTTCAACAGGGTCTGGTAATACTCCAGGGCGCGGATCGGTCGATCGACGGCGAGATAGGCTTCCGCCAGGCAGAGGTCGAGCTGTCGTGCCTGTTGCGGCGTGAGTTCATCGCGACGATTGGCCAGCTTCTCGGCCGACTGCAGTTGCAGCATGCCCAGTTCCCTGCGGACCGACGGGCTGAGATCCAGGTCAATCTGCGAAACCCCGTTCAACACGGAGAGCAGTTCGCTCGTCCCCGCGTTCTCCAGGCTGGCCACCAGCGAACGTGCTTCAGACGGTTTTCCCTGACCGGCCAGCGCGATGATCTGCAGCCGGAGTGCCTGGCTGGAAATCCGATTCCAGCCCTGGATGGCCCGGGTCGTCTGGGCTACGCTCTCGGGCGATTGTTCGCTGTTCCGCTTCAGTTCTTCCGGCTTGGTCTCCGCGGTGTGGATGAGCAGATCCAGCAGGCGATGTGCTTTGTCGTATTCGGGAGGCGAGTCATTGAGATAGATCCGCGTCAGCCGAAGTGCGATTTCGGACTGCGACAGCAGAATGGCGTCATCGCTTTCCTGGGGATAGCGTGCCAGGTATTTTTCCAGCACGTCCATTGCCTCCTGTCGCCAGGCACGCGTCGGTTTATCGAGGGCTGCGAGTCTGAGCAGAATCTGTTCGTAACAGCGGGCGACACCCAGGTGTGCGTCGGCTGCTTTGGGATGATTCTCTGGAATTTCTGAATAGAGGACGAGCGCCTTGGAGTACTGCAGGCGGGACTCCTCCAGCCGGGCCAGCATCCAGCCGGCTTCGTAATAGGCCTTGTCCATCGAAAACATCTTGCGGACATTTTCCAGCGCGTCGGTATAAGCCAGGCGACGCGACTTGGTGCGGTTCTGCGAATAGAGCTGACCCAGGCACCACGCGGAAAGCAGGCTCGCATCAGAGGCTTTCGCAACCCCGCTGAATCGTTGTGCCAGCGACTGGAACTGCTCTGCCGCTTTCGCATACTCTTTTTGATTGAGCTGCAGCGAGGCACTGGTGAAACCCAGCTCGAACGCGAGATCGGTTTTGCCTTCTTCGGCCGCCTGCTTCGCGGTTTTGTCGTAAGCGGTAATCGCTTCGGGAATTTTGCCTTCCGCATAGAGCAACTGTGCGCGTTGCAGACTGTCTGACAATCGGCTGCCATACTCCTGGATCTGCTCCTGGCGACTGACCAGCAGCTTCGCCCGTTGTGACCAGTAACCCGGGTGGGCTTCGGCGAGTTGTGCCGACCTTTGTTGAATCTGTCGCCAGAGCTCGTCGGCGAGTTCCTTCTGTTGCTGATCGGCGGCGAGGTGGTGCAGTTTCAGCAGGGCATCGATTTCCAGGAAGCCGAGCTCACTGGAGTAGCGGCCCTGTTTCTGTCGGTGCTGGATGATCTGGGTGGCTGCCTGCTGGGGCTTATTCTGGGCGAGCAGAATCCGCATCGATTCGAGGAACACCGGCTCATCCAGATAGGGCGGGTGCTGGTCCTTGATCAATCCCTGAATCGCACGTTCGGCGGCGTCAGCATCGCCTTCCAGTCGTTCGCATTCGATGAGCGCCAGTCTGCTATCCCAGGTGATCTTGAGAGTCGTCGCGCGGCGGGACAGCGGTTCCAGCCAGGTCCGGGCCGCTGAGAGACTCATTTTCCGTTTGGGACTCTCGGGGTGATACAGGCCCGCCAGCAGCATGTCGGCCCGTGCGATCAGCAGCTGATACTCAAGCAGGCTGTCCCGCACCGTGGCGACCGAGAGTACTGTAAAATCCTGTTTGGCGCCCGCTTTGTTGAGCAGTTTCTGAATCTGCTGTTCGGAGAGTGTCAGCTGACTGACGGCCCGATCCAGCGCGTCGATGGCGCTGTCGCGAAGCGATGCATTCTGTGGTATCGCCTGTGACTGCCAGTAGAGCAGCGATGCCTGCAGGAAGGTAATCCGCGCGCGCTCGGCCCGAAACACAGGCAGGTCCGACCAGCGGGGATAATCGCGTTCGATCTGCGCAATGGTCTCCTCGGCCCGTTTCCAGAGTTCGGGTTGTTCGGAGGGAGTGGCAGCACTGGCGTGGGCGGCCAGCGTGCGGATGAGCTCGAGGGAATAACGGGCCCGCTCCGGATCAGAGAGACGCTGCCGGGACAGTTCGTTCAGACAGAAGCCTTCTGCGATGCCAAACAGGTGGCGGGATCTGAGTCCTTCAAAATAGGTGCGCGTCGGATCCTCAGCCTGGCAGAGACTATTGAGCGTACAGACCAGCACGATCCCGCAGAGCCATCTGCAGAGCGCACCGGTTCTGCGCGGTGTATAGGCAGAGCGGGTGGCATATGGTGATCGCTGCGGCATGAACTCAATCGAATTAGAACAGGGAAATCAGACGAGAGGACCGGCGAAGGTGTTCCTTCTACAGGTCATCATATACGGAATGCTCCAGTTCTCCCAGAGCTGATTTTCTGCAGCAGACCTCCTCGAACAGTGGCTGCTTAATCGATTTTCGGGACTTTGGTATTCCGCGGCAGTTCCGGCAGAGTAATCAGGTCGGCACCGGCATTGGTCCGGTCCACGGCGGTGATCGTCGGGCTGCCATCAGTGGGTTGCGTGAACTGAAGTTGTGCGGTCTGCAGCTCGGCACAGGGTGACTTGATCAGTTTCTCACGATCGGCGAGCCAGGGGATTCGCATCTGCAGATTGTTGACATCGGAAGAGAGTCCCCAGATGTCTTTCCAGTCCAGCGCATCGAGTGACAGTGCGCCGGTGGTTCCCTGCTGAGACTGAATCGTCCAGTAGGTTTCGAAGCGGTCAAAGTAATTATTCGAACCACGCCAGGTCAGCAGCTTCTGACGGAAATCGTTCTCGTTGGTGTTCCCCTTCATCAGCACGAATGGGGCATCGCTGCGTGAGAAGAAGATATTATTGCGGGAAGAAACATGGAGCGGAATCAGTTCGCGGGGAATCGAGCCGCTGTCCATCACTGCCAGACCGCGACCCAGCAGAAACGTGGAGTGATTCAGCACCAGCTCCAGGTGATCCCCTTCCATCGGTTTGTTGCTGCAGCCGACCAGGTCGATCAGTGACTGACCAATCATCAGGGCCGAGTTCGTAATTTCCAGGCGGGTGGGAGCTGTCTCGCGAACCGAGAAGGCCTGCCCGTCGCAACGGAGTACGGAGTTGATGATTTCGATGAACGTCGATTCTTTGACCGGGCGTTTGCCCATCATGGAATCATCGTCGAGGCCCTGGTTGATGGGCTCATTCATTTCGAAGATGGCAACCTGCTGACTCGTGTTGTTGGCACAGGTAACCGTCACCTGATGCAGGCGAATGTCGTGTGCATTTTTGAGCGAGAAGATGGCCCAGGAATCGGTATTCAAATCTTTCACGTCGACCACAATGCTCACATCAAACAGTTCTAAAGAACCGTTGGCGATGTGAATCATGTGTGTCTGATAACCTTCTGCAGGTTCTTCAACAGATTCAAACTGGAGAACCGGCTTGCGGTCTTTCGCAGCCCGGATGCGGACCCGTTTGTTGTTGATGTGAATCGGGGCTTCTTTGCGGACGCCCGTGAATCCCAGTTCGATGATGCTGCCATCTTCGGCAGCGGCACAGGCGGCGTCGAGTGTTTTGAAATCCTGGCCGGCGGTTCCATCCGGATTGATGATCGTGATAGCTGGAATCTCGATCTTCCGGAATTCATTCGCGTCTTTCCGGGGGAACGGATCCGGTTCGGTCTCGGGTTTCACCTCGGGGGCGGGCGCCAGCGGAATCATGGTCTTCCTGGGTTCCGGAGTGTTGGACATGGCCAGTTGATTCTCGGGCTTGTTCTCCAGCAGGACCTTGTTCGTCACGGGTTTTTCAGTTTCGATCAGATCCTTGATGGAATCGGGAGAAGAGAGCAGGGGCATGTCGAAAATGCCGCTCAGTTCCTTACCGCCGGGTTCATCCAGATTCATCTGAGCCAGTGGAGTTTCGCTGCTGTTGTCAGCCGCACTGTTGTTTTTGTTGTTCGAACTGGTGCCGGCCGGCTGTTTCTCTTTGCCGGCGTCGGTTGATGTCGTCGAAGCGACCGCCGAATTCTCAGTCAGCGAGCCGACCATCGGCGTGTCGGGTTCGGGCAGAGGTTGACTGGCTTCGGGACTGATCACGTCTGATCCGTTGTCTGTCGTCGTGCCTTTGTCGCCTGTCTGGGGAGCCGGGTTTTGTGTCACCGTCACGGAACCGGGATCGAGTGATGGATAGCGGTCGAGCAGGATCACCACGATCAACAGCACAGCCGCGGTTGCGATCCAGCCGACATGTTTTTCCAGGAAGCTGAGTCGCGAATTCGTGGGGGAAGTCCAGACCAGACCTTCGGGGTTCACGCCGCGGAGATCCAACTGGCCGGCAACCTGCATCAGGTGATACATCAACTCTTCGGGAGTCTGGAACCGTTCGTCCGGATCACTGGCCATCATCTTCTGTACGATGAGCGAGAGTTCGCGTGGAATCTGTTTGTTGATGGTCGCCGGGTCGGG
Organism: Gimesia benthica; assembly: GCF_009720525.1. Taxonomy (NCBI): domain Bacteria; kingdom Pseudomonadati; phylum Planctomycetota; class Planctomycetia; order Planctomycetales; family Planctomycetaceae; genus Gimesia; species Gimesia benthica. The sequence goes on along the minus strand of NZ_CP043930.1, from coordinate 3,567,238 downwards.
AACGTTCTTGCCCGAGTGATCGAGCAGCTTCTGCAACACGGTCCCTTCGCCGTAGGGAGGTTCACCGGTCAGCATGTGGTACAGTGTGCAGCCCAGCGAATAAATATCGCTCCGCACATCCACGTTCCGGGGATCCTTGGCCTGCTCTGGCGAGATGTAGTCGAAGGTTCCCAGCGTGGTGCCTGCGGTGGTGAGGTCCGCGGAAGCGTTGTCGCTGTCCTTACGGGCCAGACCGAGGTCCACCAGTTTGGCGCGGCCGCCGGGCGTAATGATGATGTTGGATGGTTTAATATCACGGTGGACCACGCCGGCCTTGTTGATGTGCTTCAGCGCTGAAGCGATCTGCAGGGCGTAGTTGACCGCTTCCGCAGCCGGCAGGATTCCGCGTGATTGAATGATCTCGCGGACGTTGGTTCCCTTCACGTATTCGAAGGCGATGAAGTTCAGACCCTGATCTTCACCGATGTAAAACACGCGCGAAATATTTTCATGGTCCAGCCGGGCCGCTGCTTTGGCTTCGTTTTGAAAACGTTTAACCGAACCTGCATCCCTGGACTGACCGGGGCTGAGCACCTTGAGTGCCACCACGCGATCCAGGCGGGTATCGATCGCGCGGAATACAGCCCCCATGCCTCCCCTGCCGATGCGCTCACGAATGACAAAATGCTCCAGCTCCATGCCGGACGGACTGGTTGTTTCGACTTCCACTTCGGGATCATCCGTGGTGGGAGGAAACAGGCGGTTCCAGATGGAAGAGCGGGCCATGTTGGCCTGTGAACCTGATTGCGGACGATTCGCATCGGGAGCCGGGATCGGTTCCAGTGGACTGATGATGGTCTCCGGACCGTCCCCCTCAGGAACCGGTCGCGCGAAGAACTCGGGCAGCGATTCCTGGCTCGTCATGGATCGTTCTGATTGAGAGTCGGAACTCATGATCTAAGGTTCACTTAAAAATAGCTTAAATTCAACGTTTGAGATGATATCGAAGGCTTTGCCGACCAGGCAACTGCGTTATCCAAATTCACAATGATTGTTGGAAAAGAATGCCTGCTCAGAGCGCCTCTGACGGCACCTGCTCAATCACAAATTGCGTCTGTTCATGCAAAATAAACTTAACCTGTTTCAAGATATGTGGTTAAGCGCTTTAAGTCGTATTCGGACTCGATTCAGCTCGTATCAGACTCAGACTGGTATTAGTTAGGAAATGAATAAAAAATAAGAGCTGCTTCTATCTTACGTGTTTGAGGCTCAATTCGTTCTGAGAAAAATCAGATTTCGGCGATTTTTCAACCAAATTCTCAGGGGGCGGTCTCAGTTCCCGCAGCAGACGGGGAGCAGCAGAACTTGCAGTGTTGAGACGTTCTCCCGCTGAACAATGCGAAGACTCTCAAAGCAGACGCCGATAACGGCGAAGTTGGCTGGCCCGTCTGATACCGCGATCAGAATTCAATAATCTTCGTTTTGTATTCCTTTTGAAAGCCAACCTTGTCGATCTTGAGGCCGAAGTTTTCCCCAATTTTGACCGCTTCACCCAGGCAGTAGACCTGGTTGTTGATATACATTTCCAGGGGATCTTCGCAAGCTTTGTCGAAGGTGATCAGCGAGCCCGGGCAGATAGAGAGCAGCTGGTTCATCTCGATTTTTTTGGATGCCAGTTTCACGATCGCCTGCACGGGCAATTTGGTGATGCGGTTTAACGGGTTATGACCACTGGACATCGCTGCCGCGGGAGCAGCCGAGGACGCGGATTTCTCAGCAGACTGAGTGGCGGCCGGTTCAGGCGCCGGATCGGGTTCCGCGGATGCGGTTTCTGCAACTGGCACGTTCGTCAGGGGCCAAATTACAGGGATCACAGCACTCGGGCTCTGGCCGTCACTCTCTTCTGCTTCGGTTTCCGATTCACCCGGAAACACATTCAAGCGCAGTAATGCTGCCCAATCGGCGGGAGCACCCTGCATGACTTCATTTAATAAACTCTCAACCGCGTAAGCTCTAAACTCTTCAGCTTCACCTGCATCCAGCGGGATCAGGTTCATGGACCATTCCATCGACAGCGTCTGCAATCGTGAAGACTGCGACTCTCCCGGGACGTGTACCAGTCTGGTAAAGGCAGTCCTTCCGGGATCAGGCCCAGCATTGCCTCGTCGCCGATGCGAAACAAGACAGCCAGGCCCGGACCGCGAAATGTGTCGTCCAGCTCTTCGGGAGACCACATGCCCGACTCACCCAGCTCGATTCGATAGCTGGTATCGAAACACTGATTGAGAGAATCGGAAATCGCGGCCATGCTTTCACCCGCCTGGGCGAAGATGGCTTCGACATTCTCCTGGCTGAAGCCCGACATTTCTGCTTTACAAAGTCCTTTAAATTGATAACTTGTTCATCAACTCAGACACGTTGATGATTTTCAGGAATCAGGATTCCTTAGATCATACAATCGACTACTTAAAATTCAGTTCTTCACTCAAAATCGGCAAACCTCGCTCATTCGGAAAAGATTGACACCTTTTGAGCCCCGGAGAACAGATTATTTGATCTGCGCAGCCCCGCTCAACGTTCCTGAACCTGCCCTTCAACATCAATAATGCCAGACGCTGGCACTATTTAAGGATATCAGCATGCAATGCCACGAAGTTGACTACGAGATTTTTGGTTCCGACCTGCAGATTGTGGAAATCATCCTCGATCCGGGGGAATCGGTGGTCGCCGAGGCGGGCAGCATGAATTACATGGAAGACGGGATTCGCTTTGAAGCCCGAATGGGCGATGGTTCACGCCCAGACGATGGGTTTCTGGGTAAACTGTTTAAAGCGGGCAAACGGATGCTTTCCGGTGAATCGCTCTTCATGACTCATTTCACCAATGATGGTCGGGGACAGAAACGGGTCGCATTCGCCGCCCCGTATCCCGGGAAGATCATCGCCATTGATATGAGTAAGATCGGCGGCACGATTACCTGTCAGAAAGACTCCTTCCTGTGTGCGGCACTGGGTACGGAAGTCACGATGGCGTTTAACAAACGCCTGGGCTCCGGCTTTTTCGGCGGGGAAGGTTTTATTCTGCAGCGACTCAGCGGTGACGGGATGGCGTTTGTGCACGCTGGTGGAACGGTCATCAAAAAGAAACTCCAGGGGGAGACGCTCCGCGTGGATACGGGTTGCATCGTCGCCTTCACGGGGGACATCGATTACAGCATCGAGAAAGCAGGGAACCTGAAATCAATGGTACTCGGCGGCGAAGGCCTGTTTCTGGCGACACTTTCGGGACATGGTACCGTGCTGCTGCAGAGTCTGCCTTTCTCACGGCTGGCAGATCGAGTGCTCGCACATGCGCCTTCCGCCGGCGGTTCATCCCGCGGGGAGGGCTCTGTCCTGGGAGGCCTGGGTGATATGTTTGGTGACAGCTGAGCCTGTCTTTACAGACGTTTGGAACTTTCACGGCAGACTGAAACACGGAATCAGGGGAAAGGAAAGGTGGCATGAATCGCAGGCATAACCGAATGACCAATGTCGGCCGCAAGCTGGTGATGTTCCTCGGATTTCTTTTTATCTTCGTGGGTTACATTTTAGCTTACGAGAAGGGCCTTCCGCTGCTGGATCGCGCCAAAGCCAGCAAAACCTGGCCGACCGTGGAAGGGGTCGTTCTGGAATCGCGGGTCGAGTCACATCGTAGCAGCAACTCCAGTTCGTCGACTTACTCTCCCCACGTCGTCTATCGCTACCAGGTGGAAGGTAAAGACTTTGAAGGGGAGACCGTCTGGTTCGGGAACGATGTCTCGACGTCCGACCGCTCCATGTCGGAAGAGACGATCCGCAAGTATCCGGTCAAGCAAAACATAACCGTCTATTACGACCCCGCGGATCATGCGATCGCGGTGCTGGAACCCGGGGTTTTCAAAACCACGTATTTCTTTTACCTGTTTGGCTGGCTGTTCCTCGGCCTGGGAATCCTGATGGCCAGCAGCATTCTGTTCCGTTCCCTGATACGCCTGTTTCGAGGCGGGGCAAATATGCAGACATCGGCAGAGTCTGCCGGTTAACGGGCAATTCAGGCGGCAGGTGGAAATCTGGTCTTGCTTGAATGCGGGGACTGAGATATATCGCGTCCTCCTCTCTCCCTTTCATTCTCCCAGGCAGATCCTGAACATGTCGTTCTCTGATTCTCCGCTGAACCTGCGCCCCCGGTTTTGGGGATTTCTGGCCAGCCTGCTGCTGACCTGTGCTACCGGCTGCGCAACGACTCCCTATGTCTACCAGCCGCCGCTGATCACAAGCCCGGAACTGGATTTCGCTGAGGAAGAGCCCCAGATTGTCCGCGGCAAACCACGGCCCGTGATTGATGGCATCGGCTGGGTCGTCGGCATCCCCGGGAAAGTTCTGCTCTGGGATCGCCGGATCGATAATCACAAGATCTCCCCCGAAACGGAAGCGGCCATCGCGGACTACCTGGAGAAAAACGGCCTCGATCAGGTCAAGGTACGCCTCAATGAATACGATCCGCTTGGCGAATGGAGGCGGCTCCGCAGAAACAAGGCTGTCGGCTGGGGCTGGCGGTATACTGCAGGAACCTTAACCGCGCTGTCTTACACTCTCCTGCCCGGTCGCATCATCGGCGGTGATAATTACAACCCTTTCACGAACACGATCAGCCTCTATTCGGATCACCCCGCCGTCGCCCTGCATGAAGGGGGACACTCCAAAGATTTTGGTACCCGTAAATGGAAGGGTACTTACGCTGTGGTGACGGCCATCCCCGGCGTCTCACTCTGGCCCGAAGCGATCGCCACCAGCGATGCCTTGAGTTACCTGGAAGCGGAACAGAACTACTCCGGAGAAGCGGATGCCTACGAAGTCCTCTACCCGGCGTATGCGACTTACATCGCCGGGGCTGCGACTCCCTTTATGCCCTATAGTGATCTGATCATTAAAGCCGGTGCTGTGATTCCCGGGCATCTGGTCGGACGCTGGAAGGCGCGCGAAGTCCAGCAGGAAGCACTGGCGCGCAAGCGAGTCACGTCAGAGATTCAGCAGGTACACTGGGAAGAACCGGCCTCCTCCGCCGCAGCGGAGGGGAGTTCAGATCAGGGAGAGATTCAACAGGTCGGAGGACCGTGAATCAGTTGGAAGGCACGATGGTGGGGCCGCCCAGTTGAGTCAGACGCTCAACCGGTTCATTGCAGAGCGGATAACTGCTGGTCGAGGAATTCAGAATATCGGCCAGTGTGGTATCGCCGAAAGCCGTTTCCGTTTCCTTCATGGCGTCATCCAGTTTGCGGTGCAGCGGGCATAAATTCGCACCGTGGCCTTTCAGCCCCAGCGGGCAGGTGGTAATGCGGCAGATCGGATCCACGGCGTTCACGACTTCCAGCAGGCTGAGTTCATCGGGGCGCTTTACCAGCGAAATGCCACCCCCGATGCCACGCTGAGAATGCACGACACTGGACTGCCTTAAGCTTTGCAGCACTTTCGAAAGATACGCCTGGGGAACCTTGGTTGCCTTGGCGATTTGCTCGGTGGTGCAGGGGTTCGGAGCCTGATCCGCCAGGTGAACAATTGCTCGAAGTGCATATTCAACAGTCTGCGAAAACATAGGAAAGTCCTTATAGCTGATAATTGGACATTGATGTCTATTATCGGGTCTGATAGACTCAGTTTCAATCAAATTCTGATAATATTCAGAGTTCTTGTCAGTTTATTATAGGCGTCTCTTCACAGAGGAAACCTGCATGAAACACATTGATGAAGAAAAACTGGAAGTTGATCTGTCTTACCGGTTCCAGTATCTCGAGGAATTCATTGGGATTACGGAAGACGATCTGGGGGCAGTTCATGGTGCGGCGGGCATTCTGGCACCTCTGGTACCGGCCCTGGTTGATGCCGTATATGATCAACTCTTCACATATGATTGCACAAAACGACATTTCGTGCCACGCCAATCCGGGTATGAGGGGGAAATTCCCGAAAGCCTCGAAACCCTGACCCTGGACCACGAAATGATCCAGTTTCGCAAACAGCATCTGGCCCGCTACCTGGAATCGCTGGTCACCCGGCCTTACGACGCAAAAATGGTGGAATACCTGGACATGGTCGGCAAAATCCACACTCCCAAGGCTGGCAGCAAAGATCTGGATGTGCCTTTGGTGCAGATGAACGCACTGATGGGATTCGTCTCAACCGCGCTGATCAGCACGATTCTCGGTCTGAATCTGGATCGTGAAACCGAAGTCAAAACCCTGGTCGCGTTCAATAAGCTGCTCTGGGTACAGAACGATCTGATCACCCGCCATTACCAGGCGTAGGGAAGGTAGTGATATCGCGGAAGGACACCCATCTCGCGAAAGATCTAGCGGGTGGGCTTATTCCGCAGGTCCACACAGGCCAGGTTTCCGGCTGAGTCCCGGCAATAGAGTCGGCCGTCACTCAGCACGGGGACCGTCCAGCATTGATGGTCGAGCACCTTGAAGCGGGAGATTTCCTTAAACGCTTCGGGGGTGGCTTCCGCGGTCACCAGCATCCCTTTATCCGAGAGGATAATCAGCTTGCCAGCGGCGATCAGCAGGGAACCGCAGCCGAAGCCCGCCTCCCGCCATTTAACTTTCCCGGTCTGATGATCCATGCAGGTCAGGCGTACGATGCGTCCCAGGTTCGAGTTGCCGTCCATGCCGTATAAGTGTCCCTGGTAGAGCACACTGTTGTTGAAATGGTTCTTCAGATCCCGATTCGTGTACCGCGACTTCAGCGTTTCATTTTCGAAGTCAAGCAGCGCACAGCCTTTGCCATAACCGGAAGAGATAAAGATGGTCTTGCCATCGATGATGGGGGTGGTGGAATTCGTATCGAAGGGAGAAGGCCAGGCAAACGAAGCGACTTCTTTACCGTCCTCTTCACGGGCGATTGACAGGCAATCGTTATTCAGAATTGCCAGGTAACGGGTGCCTGCATTCTCAAACGCGGCCGGCGTGCCATAGCCCGGCATGTAGGCTTTCGATTTCCAGATTTCCTTACCCGTCTGTTTCTCCAGCGCGACCAGACGTCCTGCTTCGACATACAGGCGATCTCCACGGATCAGCGGCGAACAGGTAAAGCCCCACTCGGGGATCTCCATGTCATACACTTTCGGCAGGATTTTCTCCCAGACTTTCTTACCGGTTTCAATTTCAAAGCAGATCAGTCGTCCGTCGCGGCTGTTGGTATACAGGAACGCGCCATCGATGGTGGGGGTCGCACCCGGACCGCCTGCATTCAGGTTGTCGATCAGTTCCGCGGGATACGATTGCTGCCAGATGATTTCGCCCGTGTCGGCATTCAGGCAGTAAACGGTTTCGTTGCCCTCTTTGTGCCCCATCGTGTAGATGCGGCCATTCGCTGCGGAAATTGAGCTGTAGCCGATACCCACATTTTTTCGCCAGGACACGTTCGGCGGCTCTTTGGACCAGTCGGCGCGCCAGTTGGTCTCTGGGGAGATGCCGTCATAGTTGGGGCCCAGCCAGTGAGGCCAGAAACCAACCTGGGGAGTCGCCTTGGTCTGGGCGTCCTTAAACGAAATCTCCGTGATCACCTCGGGAAGTGTTTCTGCCGAGGAGTTCTGCGCCGCGTCTGCGCGCTGCGTCATCGATTCGGATGTCGCTTCACTGCACGCCCACAGGCTCAGGCCTGCCAGACAGAACAGAAACGGGGTGACTGACTTCATGGGTTTCTCCTTGATGCGAGTCACCCCATTATGCACGGGATCGACTTATTGGGGAATGTCAACTTTGATCCGCAGATCACGCAGCTGGTGCGGATCCACTTCCGAAGGTGCACCGCTGAGCAGGTCGGCCGCTTTCTGGGTCTTGGGGAACGCGATGACGTCGCGGATGTTGTCGTTACCGCAGAGCAGCATCACCAGTCGGTCCAGGCCTAAAGCAGCCCCGGCGTGCGGTGGTGCCCCGTAACGCAGTGCCTGCAGCAGGAAGCCGAAACGTTCTTCCGCTTCGTCAGCTGAGATCCCCAGCAGGTCGAAGACGGTCTGCTGGACTTTCTGATCGTGCACACGGACGCTACCGCTGGCTGCTTCGTATCCGTTGATGACCAGGTCGTACGACTGGGCACGCACCTTGGCAGGATCACTTTCAAAGTACTGCACGTCTTCATCAACAGGCTGACAGAACGGGTGATGCTCGGCGTCCCACCGCTGTTCGTCTTCGTTGTAGTTGAGCAGCGGGAAGTTGACGACCCAGCAGCATTTGAAGTCACTCGGATCGTACAGCTTGAGTTCTTTACCCAGGCGGTTGCGAAGTGCCGCGAGGGCAGCGGAGGTAACCGAACACTGGTCGGCGACGAAGAACAGCAGGTCGCCGACTTCGGCTCCCATGGCGTCCATGATCTTCTGTTTGTCTTCATCCGAGAAGAACTTGGCGATCGGGGAGTGCAGACCTTCGTCAGTCACTTTGAAGAACGCCAGGCCTTTGGCTCCGTATTCGCCCACATACTCGGTCAGACCGTCGATGTCTTTGCGGCTGTAGTTGTCGGCGGCACCTTTGGCGTTCAGGCCACGTACGCGACCGCCTGATTCCATGGTCTTTTTGAATACGGCGAAGTCACAGTTGCTTGCGATCTCTCCGATGTCGACCAGTTCCAGGCCGAAGCGGAGGTCCGGTTTGTCCGAGCCGTATTTTTCCATCACGTGGGCATAGTCATACCGTGGCAGAGGCAGGGCCATTTCTTCGCCCCGCAGCTCTTTCAGGAAGGTCGCCATCAGTCCGTCGATCAGCGTCAGGATGTCTTCCTGTTCGACGAACGCCATCTCGATATCGATCTGGGTGAACTCCGGCTGACGGTCGGCACGCAGGTCTTCGTCACGGAAGCAGCGGGCGATCTGGAAGTAGCGGTCGTAGCCTGAGATCATCAGGATCTGTTTGTAGATCTGTGGTGACTGAGGCAGGGCGTAGAACGCACCTTCGTGTACGCGGCTGGGCACCAGGTAATCGCGGGCTCCTTCCGGTGTGCTGCGTCCCAGGATGGGGGTTTCGATTTCCAGGAACTGCAGGTTGTCAAAATAGTCGCGGGTCAGTTTCATCAGGCGATGACGTACCAGCATCGCGTGCTGCAGACGTTCGCTCCGCAGATCGAGGAAGCGGTAGGTGAGCCGCAACTCTTCGTTGGGCAGTTCGGACGTACCCGGTTCGAATGGCGGTGTTTTACTTTTGTTGAGTACTTTGAGTTCATGCGCCCGGACTTCGATCTTCCCGGTCGCCAGCTTCTCGTTTTCGCGGTCGTCCCGCAGCACGACTTCACCGCTGACCTGGATCACATCCTCGGCACGCAGGGTACGCGCCAGCTCGTGCATCTCGGCATCACGATCCGGATTGAACACAATCTGGGTGACCCCGTAGCGGTCGCGGAGGTCGATGAAGGCCAGGCCCCCATGATCGCGACCACGGATGACCCAACCCGCCAGAGTCACAGTCTGTCCAACATGGTCTGTTCTCAGTTCGCCACAGGTATGTGTTCGTAACACCGTACTAAGTCCTTGGTTAGAAAACGTTCGTTCTCAAAAAAAGTTGTGTCGGGGAGCAGCAGGCTCCGGATATATATCGGGAACTGGCTGACAAAGTCAGTTCCGGCCGGCAGTCTGATGCACGTTCCCGGTTCTGATCCACGCTGGGTGGGCCGGGTTCGCGCAACTGGTGCGCCGGGCTGAAATCAATGACGCTGATCTTATTAGAGCAGACCACCGCCCGCAATGAACAGCAGGCTGATACACCTTACCCCGCCGGTATCTTTTTCCGGATTGTCCGATTATTCAGACTCGATTACAGGGAAAAAGCTCCGGCGGGTGATGTTATGTGCAGTTATCGGCGAAATCGCAGACGACCGAACAGACCGCGACGTGGTTGCGGCTGCTGAGCGGGTTGACATTCACAGTTATTTGCAGGAACTGCTTCCGTTTCCGGAACCGGTTTCATCTGGGGTTCAGCAGTCTTGGCAGGTGCTGCCGGCTTTTGAGGCGCGGCGGCGACTTTCTTGGCGGGTTTCGCAGCCGGTTTCTGCTGTGTCACTTTTTTCTTAGTCGCTTTTTTTTTAGTGACGTCCAGAAACTGCTGATAAGCGTCAGCCACGTGACCCTGCCTGGTATCTCCGGAGTGAATGTAGAGACCGTATTTCAGGTTCATCTTTTCACCCGCTTTGAGGTGCTTGTGGTCGGCGGGCTGTTTCTTGTTGGTATAAGCGTGATCGCCGAACGGGCTGATGGTAAACAGACCGTAGTTACGTACGTGGTAACGGGACTGCTTGTAGTTCTGAGGAGAATCCATCAGGGTAACGCCGTAAACTTTTCCGTTCAGCGGACCGTAGTAATCGATCCATTCGGTGGGCTTACCCCAGGTGTCTTTGGTCCCTTTGACGCCTTTGCTGTTGACGACCGAACCATCTTCTTTTTCCCGCATGCCGTTGGGCAGACGAATTCCGAACAGGCCTTCTTTGGTGTCTTCAAAGACAACTGGTTTTGCACCTGCGGTAAAGGTGATGTTGTATGTCATCAGACGATTAGCGTAGATCGAGATCAGGGTATTTTCGGTAATGATCGGCTTGTTATCTTCACCGAGCCATTCGTTGGTGACTTTCATCACAGCCGGATTACCTGAGGCTTTGACGATTTTCACGCCGGTGTTTTTGATTTTGCCTTTCTCGGCCCAGAAGTCGACGGTGTTGACTTCATCGACGGCCACCCAGACCCCTTTGTGGTGCGGGTGATCTTCGGGATCGACGAGCGAACGGGTAATCACGGTGCCGTCAGCAGCGCGGACCGGTGAGAAGAAGGGCTTAGGCAGGTCAGCACTGGTGTTATAGGTCGCAAACGGTTTCCCATCGATGGTCACACTGAACTTGCTTCCATTTTTCTTGATGTCGACGGTACCTTCTGCGGCACCCACAGCGGTCGAGAGGCCGACAAACAGACAGAGTATGCTTAACACGGTTTTCACAGCGAAATTTCCTCAAAAAACAGTCATTCCTGAACGGTTTGTTAATTACTGTCAGTTATTGTGTCCTCAACGGTGTGACTGCGCCAAGTCGCAGGGGCAATTTCAGCGGTTTTTTCTCGAACTGAGGGGAAACACAGTTTGCGAATCACACTTTTAATCTGTTATTCTAGATAACTTGCGACATGTTGAATTTGTGGGCTCTCAGCTTGAAGACTTTTTAGAAACAATGACGAAACGAAGACGGACAAGTACAGAATCCAATCTGAAATCCTATCCCGAGAAAGCACGTTCACTGCGCAGTTTTGTGCCTCAGGATAAAGAGCCGGACTGGGAAATTTCACTCTCGGGAGATCTGGGAGACAAGGAATCCGATCTGGTGGCCAGACTGGTTGACGTCCCGCGTGGCAGTCGGGGCACAATTTATTTCGACTCCCCCGGTGGTTCAGTCTATGCCGGTCTGACACTGGCCAGCCTGATCCGATTGAGGCAGCTTAACGTGGCTGGCGTGGCTTTGGGTGAATGCTCTTCCGCTGCCATCCTGCCGTTTGCCGCCTGTAAGCATCGCTTCGTTACCATATACACCACGCTGCTGTTTCATCCGATTCGCTGGCAGAGCGAAGACGAGGTTCGCCTCGAAGAAGCCGCAGAGTGGGCACGACATTTTAAAGTACTGGAAACCGATTTCGATCGTCTCCAGGCACAGCTGTTTGGTTGCCGACAGAGCGTTCTCGATCGCTGGACGCGCCCCGGACGCTTCGTCTCCGGACAGGAACTGGCCGATGCAGGGTTGGCACAACTCATCGATCCTTTTTCCACCGAAGACCAGTGGAAGGTCATCGAGGCAAGATAGCGAATCTGTAGCAGGCAGACAGCAGGGCTGAAGGGAGATTGTTCGATCTCTGGGAACAGGAGCGGCGTGACCTGCGTCAAACAGACTGCGGGTCGCAGGGAATTCAGTCGCTCTGATTGTTCCCTTGACCATTTCTAACCTGGAGGGAGTCCGATGAAGTCTACGAAGCAACTGAAAATCGTTCTGCTGGCAGTCGCCTGCGTCTGGGCCAGCACTTCGCTGGTACAGGCAGACAAGAAAAAATCGAAGTCTGAAGCCATTACCGTCGAGAAAATTCTGAGTGTCTCACACCAGCTGCAGAAATCCAAACCGCCCACGCTGATCCTGGATGTGGTGGGTGAGGTTCCTACAGGCGGTTACACCGACGTGCATCTCGATCGAGCCGTCTATGCCAAACCTCCCGAAGACGGCATTCAGGATTATTATCTCAAGGCCAAACCACCGACCGGCATCGCGATTACAGTCATCTCGGAAGTCAAAGCCTCGGATGTCTGGACCGATCTGCCCGCCTGGGTCAAAGGAGTTCGCGTGCACGGTAAGAACCAGGGTGTCAAAGTCATCCACTTTGACCAGGGGCACGAAATGGAGCCGATTCGCAGAACGTTTACCGGCGTCTCTTCGAAAGGCTCGTTTGAAGAAGCCCTCTCAACCGCGCTGGCAAAACTCAATCGCGCACTGGGTGAAGGGGGCGTGATGGATGCGACTTCCAGCTGGAAAGTCGTCCGCACCTCAGGCCAGACGGGTGGAATCGCCGGTTTGAATCAGATCAAGGTCGTGATCTCAGCCGAACGTCAGCCCCCCTGGCAGAAAGAGCAGTCCCGCAAGCAGGACCGCAAAATCAAACCGGTCGGGAAGAATCAATCGACCAGGGAAATTAAGCCTTTGGCGCAATAATCCCGGTTTCGGGACTGGAGGCCGTGGCGTAGAGCTTGCGGGGAATGCGTCCCGCCAGGTAAGCGTCGCGGCCGGCTTCAATTGCGTTTTTCATGGCCCGGGCCATGCGGACGGGGTCCTGCGCGCCGGCGATACCCGTATTGAGTAATACGCCGTCGCAACCCAGTTCCATGGCGATCGTCACATCGCTGGCGGTTCCTACGCCCGCATCGACAATCACCGGATAGTCCGGGTCGTCCTCTTTGAGGTACTCCAGACAGATGCGGATATTGTTCGGGTTCAGAATTCCCTGACCACTGCCGATCGGGCTGCCCGCCGGCATGACCGAGGTTGCCCCCGCGTCCTTCAGACGCTTCGCGGTGATCGGATCGTCGGTGGAATAGCAGAGCACCGAAAAGCCTTCGTCGACCAGTTGTTTCGTCGCTTCGAGTGTGGCGACCGGGTCGGGGAGCAGGGTTTTCGTATCACCCAGAACTTCAATTTTGACCCAGTCGGCTCCCGGATTTTCGAGGCCCCGCAGAATTTCGCGTCCCATCCGCGCGACACGTACGGCATCGTCTGCAGAGAAGCAGCCGGCGGTGTTCGGCAGGATCGTGTATTTGTCGAGGTCGATGAAGTCTAGAATATTCCGGCCGTCGGCGTCGATCAATCGCTCACGACGCACGGCGACGGTAATCACTTCCGAACCGCTGATTTCCAGGCTTTCCTGCATCAGTTCGTACGTGGTGTATTTACCCGTGCCGACGATCAGTCGGGAGTTCAGATGATGTGTGCCCAGTACCAGGGCCGATTCGGTATCGCCAATTGTTGCCATAATAGTTATCCACCGCCTACCAGCGTTACGATTTCCAGACGATCCCCGGCCTCCAGCTGACAGTTGGCATGTTCTTCACGGGGAATCAGGATCAGGTTTCGTTCAACAGCCAGATAGCGGGGCTGCAGTTCGAGCTGGGCCAGCAGTTCAGCCACTGTAAAAGCATCGGGAACCTCACGGGGTTCACCGTTGACCTGAATTTGCACCTGTGCAGCTCCCTGGAAGAATTTCATATCAGACGAAGCAAACGAGAGATCGCGGGAAATCTGATCTTTCTCAAAGATTGTTTGCAAAAAGCGAGTTTAGAAGTGATACTGCCAGTCGTCAAGGAATGGCCCGAATCTGTCAGCCGTTATTTCGCTTAGCAGCGGGATTCGCTTCTGAACAGAAGCTACCACGGCGGCCTCCCGCGGTCACTTTCCGGTTTTCATCGTTTCTTTACAAGTCGTTAATATGCTTCTATATAACTGACGATGGATCAAAACCCCTTACCGCTGTTTGCTTATTTTCGTGGAGATCAGATCAGATGTCGTCGATGCGTTCCGTGTGTTTTCTCGTTTTCTGTGCAGGATTAACTCTCGTGTCAGCCGCAAATCCCCTCTCAGCCGTCGAAATTGTGGGACACCGTGGTGCCTCATTTGATGCCCCGGAGAACACACTCTCCTCTGTGAACCTGGCCTGGGAACGCAACGCGGATGCCGTCGAAATCGACATCTATCTCACCAGCGATGGTAAGATCGTCGCCTTCCACGACAAGACCACCAAGCGGATCGGCGGACGCAATAAGGATGTGGCAGAACAGACGCTGGCAGAACTCCAGACCCTGGACGTCGGTGCCTGGAAGAATGCTCAATACCACAACGAGCGGATTCCGACCCTCCCGCAGATCCTGAAAACGATCCCCGCAGGCAAGCGGCTGTTCATCGAAATCAAATGCGGCCCCGAAGTTCTGCCGCAGCTCAAGGCCGATCTGCAAGCGTCGGGCAAAGCAGCTGACCAGACGGCACTGATTGGTTTCGATTACGACACGATGCGTAAGGCCAAGCAATTAATGCCCGAGCTCAAAGCCTATTGGGTCTTCAAAGTCAAACAGAACAAGGTCACCCGTCGCTGGGAACACAACGCAGACTATTACATCCGCAAAGCCAAAGAAGCGAACCTGGATGGCCTGGATGTCGGCTATAACGGGTTCCTCACCGCCGATTTTATTCAGAAATCGGAAGCGGCCGGCCTGCCTGTCTTCGTCTGGACGATCAACGACGTCAAAGATGCGAAAAAGCTGGTAGAGATGGGGATTACCGGTATCACCACCGATCGCCCCGGCCTGATGATGGAAACACTCAAACAGGCAGAATAACGCCTGTTCCGGGTGCTCTGATAAAGTCTCGTATTGATTTCCACTCTGGTTTGTTCGAAAATGGAATGAAGTCGCCCTTGAAAAGACGCACTTAATTCCAGAGGTACAAACCAGATGAAATCATGTTTCGCAACCCTGTTCGCGGGAGCACTGGCCCTGTCATTGCTCACGACCGGTTATCCTGCGTACTCACAGGAAAAAGAAACAGCAGCGCTGCCGCAACAGGCCGTTGACTACATTCTCGATCTCCAGAGCGATGACTATCAGGCCCGCCAGAAAGCGACCCAGGAACTGCCTAAGTTTGGCGAACAGGTTGTTCCGCCACTGCTCAAGGTAACCCAGGGGGACAGTCTCGAAGCCGCGGTCCGCGCGATTCTCGTGATCGAACAGGTCTACATTCTGGGGAAAGCCAATTCGGTTGGACCTGCCGAAGACGCACTCGAGAAACTCACGAAGGCGAAGAATCCCTCGGTTGCCATTCGCGCCGAAGAAGCCATCGACCGGCACGCCGACATTCGGGAAAAACGGGCCGTCCGCGAAATCAAAAAAATGGGCGGCACGGTCAAACTCTGGACGCCTGAAGACATCGCCAGAACAGCACCGGGCGGCAGTGTGGAGCCCGGACAGGTACGCTATGTGGCCCTGGGCTCCAAGTGGACCGGAGGCGAAGACGGCCTGCGGTTCATCAAGCGGGTCCGAAAGTTTCCGGTGCTGTATCTGATCAAAGGACATCCTCTTCCGGATCTTGCACTGGAAGATCTGATGCGGGCACTCCCCGCGACTCAGTTCCAGACCCGCGACAGTGATGCCATGCTGGGCATCACCCACATGACCGGCATCCGGGACCAGGGGGGCTGCCTGGTCGGCGAAGTCTCCGATGGTCTGGCCGCTCAGAAGGCCGGGATCCGCTCGGGAGACTTCATCCTCAAGTTCGACGACAAGCCGGTTGAGAACTTCGATGCCCTCGTGAAACTGATCGGGGGGAAATCAGCCGGCGATGTGGTACAAGTCGAACTGCTTCGCGACGGGATGATCAAGAAACTGCCCGTCACCCTCAGCAGCTGGCTCGACCGCTAAGCGTCAGAACTCAGTTGTGTAACTCACGCAGCAGCTCCAGGGCCGTCTGCCGGATTTTGGTCTCCGCTTCGATCTCCAGGTAACTGCTCCGGGCGGGCCAGGTTTCGTAACCGCCTAACGCATGCTGTGTGGGTGTGGGCAGATAACCACTCGATCCGTTAGCCAGTTCCATGGAGAAGGTGGCACCGAAAGGGCTGCCCGCTTTGATCGCCAGCCCGGTTTCGGTAAAGACTTCACAAGGCAGACCGACAATACCCAGATCGCCGATGCGAATGGCCTGCAGCTTGATGGTTTCCGTCGCCGGGTACTTGTTGAGTTCGACCGCTTCGGTCGCGTAAATCTTCGACCAGGGATGCAAGGTTTTCTGTTTCGGATTCGCCAGGATCTCCTGTGCCCAGGCCAGGCGTTCCTCATCCGGCTTACGGATCGCCAGTTCAATTTCGCGCTCGACCATCTCCACCGGAACCTTGCGCTGGTACTGCAACTGTGCCAGGACCTTGATGGTCTGTTCGGCGAACTGCTTTCCCGATTCGTCAATCCATTCGAACGGCTGATACTTCCGTTTGTCCTGTTTCATCACCGCGCCCACATTCCCGCTGGTGCCGTTGGAGAGCATGCCCACAAACGGGGGATGGGAACCGCTCGACTTCAGTTTCTCCGCGAGATATTTCGCATACGCACCAAAGTAATCCGCGCTGATTTCTCCCTTCCTGTAACCACCACAATAATGAATGCTCATGTTCCCCAGTACTGCCAGCGGAGTACCGTCGGCGTGTTGCACGGAGAGAATCGAGCACTGGGGATCAATGTCAGCCGCGGGTTGAATGATCTGTTTGCTGCGCCCTGATACCGATTTGATCTGCTCTCCCGCGACACCAAACGGATTCAGCGAGACGCTCCCTTTCTCTGCGAGGAAACGCCGACACGCGGCATAGCGACCGGCGTCGAAGGACCCCCAGGCAATCTGGGCCGGTGCGAGATTCTGCTCGGCAGTAATGATCGCCTCGGCCATCTTCTGGATCAGCGCCTGATAGTAGACATCGTCCTGCTCGCTCGCGCGACCATAGGGAACGCGGGGCGCCGCATGTGTGTGCGTGCTGGTCATCAGCATCCGATTCGCGGGCAGTCCGGTCTTCTCAAATACGATCTGCTTGGCCCGATCGAAGTAACTCCGCTCGACCATGCAGAGGTCGTTCACGCAGATCGCAACCCGCGTGTTTCCATCGTCGAGGACCAGGGCACGGGAATAGATCCGGTCATGCACTCCTGTGACGGGGCCGTTCTTGGAAATAACGCCGTCCAGTGAAACGCCGGGCTCGGGGGTAATGTCGATCATCGCGGCCCCGGCACGCAGCGCCGCCTGTTCCGCGTAAACTTCAGTCACACTGAGCGAAAGCATCACGAGTGCAGGCACAAATAACAGCAGAACAGAGAATCGCGAAATCATGACAGTCCTTTCCGAGGAGCTCAGAGGTCTTGTTTGATCATTCCTGTAGTGCACATTCCAGGTTGATTTTCAAAGTATCACCATCAGCAGAGAACATTTAATCCTGTTTCTGCTGAGCGGCGTTGGCCCGTTCATTGAGCCACTGTGCCATTTCGTTAGAGACGATGAAGGCCATCGCCCCGCCACGAGCGTCATTACCGAGAATCGCCATGCGATCGAGATAACCGCGGAGGTTCTTCTGTTTGCCGGTACCCGTGCAGACATCGACCAGGGTTCCGTTCGGCGCGACCCGGGTTTTGATCCCTTCCCAGGCTTTCTCGATGAGAGGCGTATAGACGCTTTCGTCCAGCCAGCCTTCCCGCACGCCACGAATCATGGCAAAGGTAATCATGCAGGTGGACGTCATTTCGCGGTAGCTTTCCGGATGATCAATCACCTGGTGCCACATGCCCGTCGGATCCTGATGTTTGCTGAGCGCCTCCAGGTGCTGACGATGTCCCTCTACGAACTGTTCCCGCAACGGCGAATGCACGGGCAACTCGCTCAGGACCAGTGCGAGTCCCAGCGCGGGGAAACCATTTCCACGACCCCAGGCGGCATCGCTGAGGGGAGAATTACGATAGATGCCGTCCGGTCGCTGGTCCAGCTTCTGGATGAAGCGCCAGTGTTTCATCGCCATGTCGTAGTATTTCGAGTCCCCGGTCAGCCGACCTACGACCGCGAGAATCGGGCACGACATGAAAACCGCATCGCTCATTTCGACATGGTGCGGCATCGACTCTTTCATCTTGCCTTGCGCGTCAAAACCCAGGTCCGCCGCCTGTTGAGCGTACTTGAGGTAATCCCGGTTGCCGGTTGCTTTGGTCAGCTCGGAAAAGAGCAAGTGACCGGCGATGACTGATCCGCCCCCTTTGTTTTCGAGGGGCTGGGGGTTCTTCTTCAAATACTCCTGTGTGATTTTCTCGACGTGAGGCAGACGACTCTGATCGTTCGTCAGTTGTCCCAGTCGAATCTGGCTGATGAGTGAAAGCACGGGCAGATACGAGAGCCGACCCAGATCGTTGCCGTACACTTTCGAGAGCTGCGTAGCGACCTGGATCGGCGTCCGCTGTTGACGCTGAATCAGTTCCTCACGTGCGGGAGAGGGCGCCGGAAACGATGTCTCCTTTAACGCCTTCAGCAGTGTGGAGAGGAACGCAGACTTATCTTGAGTTGAGACCTCCAGACCCAAGGCAGGGATCGGTCCGATCAGAGATGGGGACTCGGTATTCAAAGCGGCAGCCAGTTCCCAGCCTGCGTTCGCGGTTTGCACGGGTGACAACTGCGACTGCAGTCCGCGCACTTCTTTGCGAGCGGTTTTCGGGATGAACCACTGTGGCTGCTGACCCGCGCGGACATCAACCACCAGATCCGGGGCATGCATGCCGATCCACCGCCACAGGTATTGAACTTCCGGTTTCTGAGCATCGTGATAGGCGGGGCCCTGTGGCGGGTAACCTGTGGTCGGATCGCCGCCTGATGCATTTTTCGGTCCCTGTTGCAGTGCCCAGCCATCCGGATTGGCAATCGGGGCTGCTGAAAGTGAGAACTGTTTCCGCAGCGGTGCTGCTGCTTCCGATCCATAAAACCAGTTGACGGCATCGATCACCGCATCAACGGATGTCTGTGAACCGTCCATTCCCCCGATCAACAGGACGCGCGTCTTGTCAGTTTCAAAGTTCAGATCATCGGCAGAGAACACGCAGGGAATCGGCGTTTCCCGGCGAGTGACACCGAGAGCAGAGTGAATCAGTGCCTGCTCTTTCCTCAGAGACGCCAGTTGTTGCGCGACCTTGCCTTTGAAATCGACGGTCGACGGTTCCGTTTTCTCATCGGCAGCAGAGACAACAGCAGCGGGTAGGGAGATCAGGGTTAACAGGCTGAGACACAGGGTCAGCAGGTGCGCGTTCATGGCAGGCAGGTTCCCGGCAGGTATGTTTGAAGGAATGAGTCCGTGTTTGATGCAGTTCCCTCACATTGTAAATCTGCAGGGAGTCAATTGCCAGCAGGGAATGCGATTGCCGGCTCTGGTTTGCTGATAAGCGAAAGGGTGGGCACGAATGCAATTCGTGCCGAGCGGAGCGAGCAGTAAACAGACTGTGTGTGCTAACGAGTTTGGTGAGCCACTTCGTTGCTGAAATGAAACGAGGTCGGCGACTGTTTTCTCAATTGCCAGCGTGCTCTGACAGTTTCCTGTTGCCTGCGGCAATCCCGGATTTTATCCGGGACCACCCACATGGCTATCTGAAGCGATCGAATTACGGTTCCACCCGCACATGTAAGCGTGTCTCTGCTTTCACATCATCCTCGCGGCTGCGTTCCACCTTCACCAGGTAATCGCCGGGTTTCTGATACGTGTGTTTTGTGATCGCGTAACCATCTTCATTCAGCGGGTTCACATTACCGTCTGATTTAACCCGGACTTCAGGTGTGCCATCACCGAAGTCCCAGACCTCTTCGCCGAATGTATTATTGAATGACCGGACCTTGAAAGTGATCGGTTCGCCTACTCTGTTCTTGAGCGAAGGCCAGTAACTCGCATGGATCCGGGGCACGTAATGTTCCCGGTCTTTGGGATCGAGGACCATGACTTCCGCGAAATCATAATCGACGTTCCCCGCTTCGTCGGTGACCTTAAGCGTTTCACAATAGATGCCGGGAGAGTCATATTTGCGTTCGATCGCCGGGCCCCGGGTGGTCGTGCCGTCACTGAAGATCCATTCGTAATCAACAATGCTGTGATTAACACTGTAGGACTGTACTCCGCTCAGGGTGACCGTGTTACCTGGCAGGACCATGTGTTTGCGGCGGGTGTTCGCGACCAGTTTGGGCTGGTATTGATTACGGTATGCTTCCCAGATGAATGCGTAGCCTGCCTGGGTGCCCCACTTGCCCGATGGTTGGCGGCTCTTGATTTCAAAGTGCAGATGCGACCAGCCGCCGCTGGCCCCTTTCTTTCCGAGGATACCGATCTCTTCGCCCTGTTTGATCAGTCGTCCCGGGCGGATGCGATCGTTGATTTTGTGCAGGTGGCTGTAACGGTAATACCAGCCCCGGGCATCCAGCAGATAGACGACATCATACCGCTTCGCGACGGGTGTATCTTTTTCATGGCCGTTCAGCACGTCCGTTCCGGAAGAGACCACAATCGCATCGGTGGCCGCGATGACCCGCGTCAGTTTTTCGGCACCACCGATATCCAGACCGCTGTGATAGTAAATTTTTGGCAGGATCTCGTGGCCGCCGTCTACCGGTTCATTGTCGTACCAGGTGCGCGTCGCAAACCAGCGTTGATCGACGGGATAAATAAATGAACCTGGTTTGAGCAGCGGCGAACCATTCGGCCACAGGCGGAGCCGGGCATCCTTGTCGAGCCCCCAGAATGACGGCGTGCCGTTGGAGTTGTAGCCACTGGTGATGGAACAATCGATCTGCGCCTTGCCCATGCCTACCGGCAGATTATACATGCCCGATTCGAGTTCGATGGTATCGCCGTCCACTTCCACGGTGACGACAGCACTGCGCACTGCATTGCGAATCGGATCGCGGGTCTCCTTGAGATCACAGAGTTTAACTTTGACCTGTTCTCCATTGCTGAGCGTGACCGTCGTCGTTTCACCCACGTTCAGATCGACAACCCGCACGATCGGATCCAGGGCCGGTTGCTCTTCTGCCGCGTGTGTTGGAGATCCTGACAGACCGCTGCCGATGAGGATAAGCAGAACGCAGAGCAGAGTACGGGGGGACAGATTCAGCATGGCGGGAGTCTCTTGTTATGGGGTCAACTTTCGGAGGAGGAACGCTGCTGGTCGGCGATCAGGCCGGCGATGAAACCGGCTTTGAAGCCTGCATTGATATTAACCACGGTCACATTCGCGGCACAACTGTTGAGCATGCCGAGCAGCGCCGTCAGGCCGCCCAGGCTCGCGCCGTAACCGACGCTCGTCGGCACTGCGATCACCGGGCAGGAGACCCAGCCACCGACCACCGAGGGGAGCGCCCCTTCCATGCCGGCAGCCACGATGATGGCCGAAACATTCTGAATGCGGGGTAACTGTTCGATCAGGCGATGTGGCCCTGCGACGCCCACATCCACGATCAGGTCCGGCTCGTAGCCCATCCAGATCAGTGTTTCCATTGCCTCTTCCGCGACGGGACGATCACTGGTGCCTGCGGTCAGCACCGTGATTTTGCCTTTGGTCAACTCTTCGTCGAAAGCAGCATCTTTTTCCGGGATGCGAATCGTCCGCGCCACCTGATTGTAGATCGCCTGTGGAAACTGCTTGAGTACGGTCTCGGCCTGCTCTTCGGAAATCCGTGTGCCCAGGCAGCGCTGTTTTGATTCGAGCAGCAGCGTGAAGATTTCAACCAGCGCGGTGGATGTCTTGCCTTCGCAGTAGATGACTTCGGGATAACCGCAGCGGGAACTGCGATCGAGGTCGATGTTCGCGGAAGAGAGCATTCCCGATTTGTGATGTCCCTGGCTCTCCGCCTGCTCGACCGCCTGTTCCACAGAGAGCGTTCCCTGTTTTACCAGTTCAAACAGTTGAGAAAGTTGATCATCCGCCATCAGAGTGCCTCTATTTCCAGTGAAAAAAAGTCAGTGTATAAAGAAAGAGCAGGATGGCCGAAAGCGACCATCCTGCAAAATCGGTTTTGTGCCGCAGGGCACATTATAGATAACGGGGACCTGAGTCCGCGAGTCTTAGTCCTCTTTCTGTTTCAGATTCGCGATGACGTTGAAGTCTTCCAGCGTCGTGGTATCGCCCGTGCTTTCCCGACCGGCGGCGATGTCACGCAGCAGACGTCGCATGATTTTACCACTGCGGGTTTTCGGCAGAGCGGCGGCAAAGCGGATTTCATCCGGTGTCGCGACCACGCCGATCTGAGTTCGCACGTGCTGCTTGAGTTCGTTCTTCAACTCATCGCTGCCATCTTCTGTCGTCAGGGTGACGAAACAGCAGATGCCTTCCCCTTTGATTTCATGGGGGAAACCAACCACGGCTGCTTCGGCAACTTTGGGATGTGCCACCAGGGCGCTTTCAACTTCCATCGTGCTCAGACGGTGACCGGAAACGTTGATCACGTCGTCGATACGACCCATGATCCAGTAGTAACCGTCTTCATCGCGGCGGGCACTGTCGCCGGCCAGGTAACAACCTTCAATGGTGCTGAAGTAGACGTCTTTGAACCGCTCGTGGTCGCCGTACAGGGTTCGCAGCATGTGTGGCCAGGGTTGACGCATCACGAGCAGACCGCCCTGGTTGTCGCCCAGGCTTTCGCCTTCTGCGGTGACGATATCAGGCACAACACCGGGCAGGGGAGTCGTACAACTGCCGGGCTTGGTGGCGGTCACGCCGGGCAGCGGGCTCATCATGATGCCGCCGGTTTCGGTCTGCCACCAGGTATCGACGATCGGGCAGCGTTCCTGTCCGATGACGGTGTGGTACCACATCCAGGCTTCGGGGTTGATCGGCTCACCCACGGTTCCCAGCAGACGCAGGCTGGAGAGATCGTACTTGTTGGGCCATTCGTCGCCCCACTTGATGAAGGCACGAATCGCGGTCGGGGCCGTGTAGAAGATGTTGACCTGGTACTTCTCGATGATCTCCCAGAAGCGACCTTCATCGGGCCAGTTGGGAGCCCCTTCGTACATCACGGTGGTCGCTCCGTTGGCCAGGGGACCGTAGACAATGTAGCTATGACCGGTGATCCAGCCGATGTCGGCGGTACACCAGTAGGTGTCGTCTTCTTTGAGGTCGAAGACCCACTTGGAGGTCATCATCGTTCCCAGCAGGTAACCGCCGGTGGAGTGCTGCACACCCTTGGGCTTACCGGTACTTCCGGAAGTATAGAGGATGAACAGCGGGTGTTCGCTGTCGAGTTCGACCGGATCGCATTCTGCGGAGACGTCTTCCATCAGATCGTGCCACCAGTAATCACGATCGGGAACCATATCGACTTCACAGCCGGTACGACGGTAGACAACTACCTTTTCGACGCTGGGTGATTTTTCCAGGCTCTGGTCGACGGCTTCTTTGAGCGGAATATTTTTACCGCGACGCCAGCCGCCATCGGCGGTGATGACCAGTTTGGCCTGGGCGTCATTGTTGCGGTCGGCGATGGCATCGGCACTGAAACCGCCGAAGATGATCGAGTGAGTCGCCCCGATGCGTGAGCAGGCCAGCATGGCGATGGCCAGTTCGGGAACCATGGGCATATACAGGGTGACGCGGTCGCCGGTCTCAACGCCCAGCTTCTTCAGGCAGTTCGCGAACTTGCAGACTTCGCGGTACAGGTCCTGGTAACGCAGTACGCGGGTATCGCCCGGCTCGCCTTCCCAGACGATAGCGGCCTTGTTTTTCCGCCAGCTGTCGAGGTGACGGTCGATGCAGTTGACCGAAGCGTTGATCTTGCCACCCGTGAACCATTTGGTCTCGGGCATCTCGCCTTCGAGGACCTGATCATAAGGCTGAGACCATTCGAGTCCCTGAGCCAGATCGCCCCAGAAACCGGCCGGATCGTCTTTGGCCCGGTTCCAGAGCTCTTCGTACTGTTCTTTGCTCGAAATATTGGCCTGTTCGACGAACTCGGCTGGCGGCGGAAATGATCGAGTTTCCTGAAGAACACTTTCAATGTTTTCGTTAGCCTGGTCACTCATCGTTGTCATTCCCCTTTGCGTTATTTGGCGAGCGAAATAAGAACCGAAAAATGCTAATCAACGACCTGAATTTTCAGGAGCGTAGATTCGATTCTCTCCCTGTGTCTTGAAGTCGAATTATTAAACAATGCTAAGTTAGCGATTTTAGGGTGCTGTTTTTTTGAAGTCAACAAACGGCCAATCGCTTCCTCTCAGAACGGAATTATGAAAGGTAACCACTTATCTAAGCGTCAAAACAGGGAAAATCAAGCAGAACGGGGTACGGAAGTCACTTTAAATCACCGGAAAGTAACGCAGATTCCCGAATTCTTCCCGAATCGGTCTCTTTTGACGCAGAACCGACCACTGGCGACAATTTGAACACCTGCCAGGAGGCCGGGAGCGGGAAATACAGCCGGATCAGCTTGCCTGCGACTCCATCAGGGCCCGTGCCTTCTGGTAAGCGGCTTTCATTTCAGGCGAATCCTGTGTGTGTTCACCTCGAAAGACCATCAACAGACCGAGCCGCGGATGATCACTGACATTGGGATCGCTGAAATGAATGGTCTGACAGTGATGGATCAGCACATCGCCCGCTTTCAGCAGTGCCGGCGTCGCTGTGGCGGCATCAACTTCTTCTGCCAGACCGAAGGAATTCCCTTTCACGCCTGATGGCGTATGTACCTTTAGTCCTGCCTGATGCGAGCCACCCACGTATTGTACCGGACCGTTTTCCGGCGTGACCTCATCCAGGGCAACCCAGACCGTAAGCACGTCCGGTGGTTCCTGGCAGAAGTAGGCATTATCCTGATGCGGCGGTACACCCGAGCCGACTTTTGCGGGCTTGTTAAACGTCTCGACTCCCATACAGAGGGGCGTGCCGTTGACCAGGGCAGCGATCAGGGGCTGCAGCTGTGCTGCCTGCGGAAGCTCTGCGAAGAACGGATCGTGGATCTGCATCCGCCAGCAGTTGCGAATCGCGGTGCCATCCGCTTCAAAGACCACATCGTTCTCAGGCACCCCGGGAACGACTTCCCGATTATAGCGATCGACCGCAGCACGGATCTGGGCCAGCTGTTCGGCAGAGTAGAATTCGGGAATGTGCACAAACCCCTGTTCCCGGTATTCCTGAACGATGGCGTCTTCAGTCATGGCTTTCTCCTCATAGGCAGCCTGGTCAAAATCAGCGCGCTTGCAAGATGCAGATCCCTATCAATCTAATCAGTTGAAAACGGTTTTCCACGATTTTTTCCCAGATTCTTTAATATAACAGGAAACCGGCGCTGGGAGATCGATATGCGAATCGCTGCTGTCAGAAGGGGAGAGAGCGCCAGACACTGTAAGTCAGCTGAGATTCAGCGGCGCATCAAAGTCCGCCGCTGACTCTGCTGGCGAAGCGGGCGGCGGGATATTTCCTGCCAGTGGCGGATGTCGATTTCATATGGACCGTGTGGCCGATCAAACCCGCCGTAATCCCGATGGTATTTTTCCAGCTTGCCGATCTTCTGATCGACGCGGAGCTCTCCCCGCCGCTGGCTCTTGGGGGAGCGACCCCAGACAATCTCCGAACCGCCTGCGGTGATCAGCCGGAAGATCAGATCGTCCAGCGTACTCGCTTCGCTCAGGCGGGGAGGCGCGGCGATCGCGACGATCTCCAGTTCCTTCCAGTGCGGCGAAAGTGCTTCGGCCAGCTGGGCAGCACCAGTGACGGTGACATCGCCCCAGGCATTTCCAGGAGGTCCGGCGGGAACCGATTCAACGCCGGTAATCACCGGGTAGCGGCGGGCATCGGAGACCGAAAAGTCTTCCGGAGGCAGCAGGACGCCCGCGTTGTCGACGGGTAACAGTCGCTGTTTGAATGCCACCATCGCTGCCGGCTTACGGAACTGCAGCTCGACTTCGACCGTGCTCGTCTTCCGAACCGAGACCACTTTTTCTACCCAAGGATGTTTCTGGAATGCTTCTGCGACCTTGATGACCAGATCCCGATCGAGCAGCGAGACCTTCTCAGGCAGCTGGTTGCGCTTGATTACCTGATCGACCAGATCAATGGGGACGTAGTGGGGAGGGGCGGGAATCAGCGACAGACTGCGGGTTTCAATCTGGTACTGTTCCTGTTCTGCCAGATCGGGGAGCTGATCCTTGAGCTTCTGCGAAAAGAACCAGACGGTAATTCCCACCGCCAGAATCAAAAGCACCTTAGGACGAAACAGCAGGCGGACCAGTCGCGCGGGGCTCAGCGCAGACCGTTCTTCGTCCAGCACGTCCTCTTCTTCTTCGATCTCTGCGATCTGTTTTTTAGCCGGGACTTTTTTCTTCGTCGGCTTCTTTTTAGATGCTTTGCGACTCATGAGCTCTGATTGATGTGTTCCATTCTGGTGCGCGCGACGCAGCCTCAGCGCACCGTCCCCTGCATTAACATTATCGCAATCTCAAGCAGCGCGAGTTGTGGCACACCACAGAAAAGTCATAATTCCCGCTGGGCACAGGCCGTCTGGGTAAACTTTATCAGTTTTGCGGGCGGGTAGTGGCTTTCGCCAGGCGGCTGAGCAGGACCCGTTCGCACAATTCGCCAAAGTCGAGACCCGCCTGAGCGGCCGCTTTGGGGACCAGCGAATGGTCGGTGAAGCCGGGAATGGTATTCACTTCCAGTACCCAGGGCTGCTGAAAGCGATCCAGCAGGATATCGACCCGTACGATGCCGCTCGTTCCCAGTGCCTGGCAGGCACCGACGCCCGTTTTAATGATCGACTGAATCACGTTCGTGGGCTGCTGGAACTCGAAGTGATACTGAGTCGAGTCTTCCAGATACTTGGCTTCGTAGTCGAAGAATTCGTGCGGCGTTTCGATCTGAATCAAAGGCAGCACATCGTCATCCACGAGGCTGACGGTCCATTCCGTACCCGCGATCGCTGACTCCAGAATGCCGAAGGAGTCATAATGAAAACAACGGGTCAGTGCCTGCGGCAGTTCTTCGGGCGATTTGACAATCGTCACCCCGAGGCTCGACCCTTGAGCGTCCGGCTTGACCACCAGTGGATAACCCATGCTGCGGGCATGCTGTTCGATTCGCTGGGCATCGTCTGATTCGTGAATCAATACGTAGGAAGGCGTGCTCACATTCTGCTGAATGAAACGTTCCTTGGAGGCCGACTTGCTGAAGGCCAGCTTGGAAGTGGGAGCATCGCAACCCGAGTACGGAACACCTAAGCGTTCGAGTGTGGCCTGGATGGTGCCGTCTTCGCCGTAGGTTCCGTGCAATGCCAGGAACACGACGTCGCAGGTTGACCAGTCATACGTTTCCAGATCGACCAGGGAAGGATCGACCGTCACCACCTGATGTCCTCGCGCAGTCAACGCGCGCGACACGTTCTCGCCACTCTTCAGGCTGATGTCACTTTCGGCAGATTCCCCGCCGGCAAGTACCACAATGTTTAAAGGGGTCGAGGGTTGTGCTGGTGAATGGCTCATCGGGTCGCCTCCTTGCTTCCGGCCACAATATCGCTTGGATTTTCAACGTTGAAATTCTGAGATCTTCAAAGATTCGGGGGATTCTAGCAGTTGGTCACCAATCTGCAAATGGTGATCTTGTCAGAATAGTGAATGTTAAATCAGGCAAAGAAGGTGTGCTGGGGTGTGCTTTATTGCAGTAACCGAAAGGTCTTGCGCAGACCGCGATAAGTTTTTTTTCCCAGGGATTCCGGGGCAACCACGATTTTGGCCTGTCCGGAAGCGTGAATCACGGGTTGTTCGTCTGTCACATCCAGTTTGACCCGCACCAGGTAGGAAGTGCTGCTGAGCCGCCGCTTGCCCTCGGCATCGACTTCAGTAATCACCTCTTCCCGGTGAATCAGGTTGGGGTGCAGATCTTCGAGGTCGATCTCCGCGATGTCGTCGATCGTGCCTGTGATGACCTGATCCGGATATTCGTCGAGCAGGATTCGCACGGTCTGCCCCGCCTGCACATACTCGACGTCCTCCTGATCCACAATCAGGCTGGCCTGCAGCGCCCGGGGATTTCCCAGCGAACAGAGCCAGGTCCCCCGCTTCAGAAAGCAGTGCTGGTTATCCGCATCGAAGGGAGAGCCGACCCATTCAGGCAACTCTGCTGCATCGGCAGGTGCGGGTGTACGCGGCGCGGGAATCAAGGTCCCTCCCACGGGGGCAGTCAGGGTGAGCCGACGTTGATCGGTCAGCCGTTGTGCGAGCTGGTCCTTGAGATCGGTCAGCTGTTCCTCGGCGGTGGGCAGTTCGCGGGCGGCCTCGGGATCGTCGACCTGGCGCGTCTTGAGCGTGGTGATGCGAATCTGCTGTTCGCTGATCTGTCCTTTGAGCTTGAGAATTTCCAGATTGATCTGATCGTTCTGCAGGCGGGCAATGAGGGCCCCCGGTTCAACCACGGTTTGAGGGCTGGCGATGGAAGCGACAAACCCCGGGGACGTGACATAGACGTGCTTTGCGTCCTGTAGTTCAATCAGCGCCGGAGCGGAGATGCGGTGCGGGAAGGGAATCAGCAGCAGCCCCATCAGGATCAGGATGACCAGTGCCCCACGCCGGACAAAGCGACCACCGTCGATGCGGCCTGCGTTCGCGTAAGTCTGAATTTCCTTGATTCCGGATTTGACGGGCACGATCAGCATTCCCAAAAAGACAAAGGCTCCCAGGACCTGCGCGATGATCTCCAGGCCGTAGGGTTCCAGTACATAATAACAGACGGTCACAATCAGAAACACAACCAGCCAGCGGTAAATCGCCGAGGCGACGCCGTAGGCAAACAGAAAACGCCGCAGCCGACGGGGTTCGCGGAGCAGGGTGTCAGCTTTGTGTCCGAAGAAAAAATGATGCACGCGGTTGGAAACAATGGTCTGAGCCCGCTGTCTCAGGTTCGGAACTTCGACCAGGTCCAGCAGGATGTAGTAGCCATCGTAGCGGAGCAGCGGATTACCGTTGAGTAGCAGCGTGCTCACCGAGCAGACGAAGACAATATTCAGGCAGAGCGAATGAAACAGGCCGGGATACGTAAACCACCAGAGAAAGACACAGAGCGACGAGATAATCAGTTCTACGAGGATGCCCGCCGAGCTTACGATGATCCGGTGCCACTTCTGCGGCATCGTCCACGCATCGCTGACGTTGACGTACAGGCAGGGGATGAAGGCCAGCAGCATGACGCCCATTTCGCGACACTCCCCACCAAAGTGACGGCAGGCGAGCGCGTGACCCAGTTCGTGCAGGATCTTGACCAGCGCCAGACTGACCCCGAGCAGAACCAGGTTCTTCGCCTCAAAAAAGGTGGTGAACTCGGGCAGTTGGGCGACTACAGCATCGAAGTGTGTGAAGACGAGCGTTACCGCTGAGAGCAACAGCAGCAGCGTCGCCAGCAGAAACCAGGGAGTAAAACAGAGTGCCGCGACCGGCTGCAGCCAGGTCAGCAGTCGATGTGGGTCAACGCCCCGGAAGCGAATGGCCAGCGGATTCATCCAGCGGGCCCGCCGGGCCTGTTGCTGTTTCTGAGTCTGACGTTCCAGCAGAATTTCACCCTGGCCGAGGGCATCGGCCAGAATCAGTCCCGCTTCGTGCAGTCGCGATAAAAAGCCCTGCAGGTGTGAGGCTTCCAGTTTCTGAGGCAGGAACTTTTTTTCGTACTGCCTGCGGATACTTTCGAATGAAGCCACGCCGTCCAGCTGTTTCAGGATGAAGTATTCCTCGTCCCTGAGCTGATAGTACTGGAGCGAAAACGGATCCTTGATGCCCCAGTACGTCTTACCACCAAACTGAAGCGGCTGCACCTGCAGGTCGGCCCGCATCCGCAGATGCAGTGGCTGGTTCGAATAGTTCTGGGCGCCGATAGACATGAGGGAGGACCGCCTTCTCAGTCGCGGAAGTTTATTGAATGATCAGCGAGGCACGCATGCCCGGTTTCAGTTTGAGGTCCGGGTTTTCAATGTCGGCCCAGACACGGGTCTGGTTATTGACCGCATTGATCTCGGGACTGACGAATGAAATTTTGCCCTGGAACTTCTGCTCTTGTTTCGTACCCGGGTTGACCAGCAGCACCACGGGACGGTCTTTTAGATCCCGCTCCTGCAGCAGTGACACGTTGATCAAGCCTTCAGCCCGCAGACGATCGAGTTTCAGTAACCGCATCACCGTCTCACCCGGACGCACCCATTCTCCGGTCCGGGTCATGATCTGCACCACCATCCCGTCAATCGGGGAAACCACTTTCCGTTTCTCCACAGCTAAAGCCGCGATCTCTTCTGCATTCTGTTTCAGTTTTGCTTCCAGTTGGGCGGTCTTCGCCTCTTCGGTTGCCTGTTCGATTTCCAGCTCCGCTTTCTCTGCGGTCAACTGCAGACGGTCCAGTTCGGTTTTAGAGATACTCTTCGGGTATTTCTGGATTGAATCTTTGGCTCGCTGCAGTTCCGCGTTCGCCACTTCATGCGATTTACGGGCGAACCGGAGATCGACGTCATTCTCCGCTTTGAGCCGCGCGGTTTCATATTCCAGTTGTGCCTGCTTGAGCAGCAGCCGGGCTTCGGAGTCTTCAATCTGGGCCAGCAGGGCGCCCCGTTCGATGGTCATGCCTTCCCGGACTCTGAGGTTGGTCAACTGCCCGACTTCCCGCGCGGGGACTTCGACCTGCTCGATGACGGTCACCAGCACCGAGTCGATGCGCAGGGGTGCGTCCGACGCTGCACGCTCATCCGCCGACAGAGCCAGCGGCGTGGCGATCTGCAGACCAGCCAGGGTGGTGAACAAACAGATTGAGGCACACAACCGGTTCATGGTGATTCTCTTCCTTTTATCAGGACAGCAGTGAGCTTGAATTCTGCTAACGTGAGCCAGAGCACCGAAAACACACGTTTTCCGGCGGAAATGTCTCATATCACATTCACTGCTCAAAGACCATCTTAATCGGGGGCGGACCGCCCGACTGACGGTAAACTGAGCAGCCTGGCGTGGAGAACATTGTCAGAATACCCTATTTTTTCCGATCCACAATTGAGGTGACCGCATTCCGTCCGTTAAGATCAGGTGGATGGGCCCTCCTTGTCTTACGTGAACCTCACGTATTTTGCCAGAAATCTTTCTCGATTCAGGTCGTCTGCTCATGACTCAACGTTCCACCGCTTGTTCTACTCACATTGATTCCCGCCGCACATTTTTGAAAACCGCAGGGGCCGCGGTTGCCGGCAGTTTTTTTGCTCCCGCGATTCTGGGGGCTGACGACAAAGCAGGCACTAAGCCGCCGCTTGTCGGAGAAGACGCGTTTCAGTATGAAGTCACGCACGGGTGGGGCGGAACGCCCAAGCACATCAAGTGGGGTGAGACGCACGGCGTCTGTGTCGACGAGGCCGGTCTGATTTATATCAAACATCGCTCCCGCGCGAAGACGCCCCTGGATGCCATCGTGGTGTTTGACGCCGATGGGAAATTCGTCCGCTCTTTCGGAAAGGAATATCACGGCGGCGGTCACGGCATTGATGTCCGTAAGGAAGGCAACGAGGAATTCCTGTATCTCTCCGATGTGAAGCACGGCATCGTCGCCAAAACCAGTCTCACAGGGGAAGTTGTCTGGAAGATTGGACGACCCGCTGCGCCCGCGCATTATCAGGACGCCAAACAACGCTACAGTCCCACCAACATTGCCTTCGCCCCCGATGGGGGATTTTATGTCGGCGATGGTTACGGCTCCCACTATATTCACAAATACACGAGCGACGGGAAGCCCGAGTTTTTCTGGGGAGGCAGCGGGACCGAAGCGGGCAAAATGAAAACGCCGCACGGCATGTGGCTCGACACCCGCGATGGCACACCTAAGATCGCCGTCTGTGACCGGGCCAATCACCGACTCCAGTATTTCAGCCTGGATGGTAAACACCTGGGCTTTGTCAACACGGTCAGTTTCCCTGCAGACATCGACATCCAGGGAGACATCATGCTGGTCTCCGATCTGCATGCCCGGGTGACCCTGTTCGATAAACAGAACCAGGTAATCACTCACCTGGGCTACGATCAGGACTGGACGAACCGCGTGCTGGATGGTTTTAAGATTCGCACGCAGCCCGAGCAGTGGGAAGCCGGTCGCTTCGTGCATCCTCACGATGCCTGCTTCGATCAGGCGGGTAACATTTTTGTCACCGAATGGGTCTCGACGGGCCGTATCAGCAAACTCAAGAAAGTCAGCTGACACGACTTTGATCCTGAAGTTCACACTCGCTTTAATCTCTTCACCCCGGTTGGAACCTGATGAATTTTTCTCACGAGTTCGATGAGCAGCGCTTCTTCGAAATCTGGACTGCAGTACGGATTGAGCGTCCCGTGAATTTCTCCCTGTTTACGTTTGGAGATCAGCAGCTTCCTTATTATCTGGTGACCGGCGCACCCGAACCCGGGGCGACGGTCAAGGTCCGCAAAGGGGAAGTCCTGATCACGCGGGCGATGATCATCACGCCCGATTCGATGGAGCCCGAGTTTCGTAACTTCTTTGAAGAGCAGGAAGAGGCGGACCTGGCTGCGTTCCTGCTCTCGCGGACTGCGGGTTTCTCCAATCTGAAGTTCTCCAACACCAGCGGACCCGAGCGGATTGTCAGCGACAGCGTCGAGGAAGCAGTCGACAAACTGAATAAACAACTGGACGACGAAGAGGAAGAGCACACCGCGATCCTCAGTGCACCGCCCGGCATGGGAGGCATCGCCATCATGCGTTACGCCGCCGAACGGGTCTGGGAAAGTGCCCCGGGCAACATTCAGGAATTACGCGAACGCGGCTTTCTGAATTAGCGGGATCGTTGTCATTTTGAATGTGGGTTGCACTTCTCGTGATGGAATCAGACGTAGGGGCGGTACCTGTGTGTCCGCCCGCCTGGTGAATTTTGACCGTTATGCAGGCAACGAAGGCAGCGTTCTCAAATATTCGTACTACCAAACGCAGACAGACTCGCTCTACGGGTAGCCACACAGGGCTACCCCTACGTGATAGAACATACTGCTGCAGGCAACAGGAAGCTGCCAGGGTCGACGCACACGAGTAGTTCCAGGATCTCTTTTACTTTTTCGGAATCTTATTGAGCGTATAGTAAGCCTGTGGATGCAGCAGTGACTGACCGGCTTTGTTCTTCACACCAGCGGCAACCAGTTCGTGCACATACAGCTCCCGCAGGCCGTTCACTTTGAGGTGGACCCGGGTGCCATCCTCCGAGACCGTGATCTGTTCAATGGGGAGTTCCCGGTTCAGAATCTCATCGCTGCCGTAGGATGAATGGTAAGTGTAGGTGTAACTTTTCATCAGATACGACCGGGGATCCATCGCGGTTTTCAGATCGACGGGTTGCGTGAAGACCAGCTCAAAACCATCGGGTTTCGCCCGCATCTCTTTGATCTCAAAGGGCGTCTTACCCGTCCAGACCAGACGCTGTAAACCATAGGACGCCGTCCCGAGACTGCTCCAGCCCCGGTTGGTCAGACCGACAAACACGCTGCCATCGGTTCCCTGTGCCAGACGCAGGACCGCAGAAGCGAAGCCTTCCCGGAAGGGGAAGCAGGCGCCCTGGTATTCTCCGTCGACCTGTTCCAGGAAGACGCGATTGATGGCGGCCTGAGTGAATTCGCCGACAAAAAACTGACCGTCGAACGGGCCAAACTTGCCGCCACTGTTATCGAGCATCACGTCGGTTGTGGACTGCCCCGCTTTTTTGTAAGGAAACCAGACCGCCGGTGGTTTGAGTTGCGGCATTTGTTTGATCGCCTCGGGGAAGGGGAGGCCGTTAGGAATCTCTTTCACACCCTGAATGGGTGAGCCCGGGAGTCCCATCGAGGCGAGTGCTTCCACGTGATGAAAGAAGGCCCCTTTGCGCATGTGATGCAGCGTATTCGTGGCGACCCAGTTCCCCTGTTGATCGGTGTAGAACACATCGCCGGCCCGGTTCACGCCGATCCCCGCAGGCGAACGCATGCCGGCACAGACGGGAACCAGTTCTCCGTCGGGTGTGACTTTCATCCCCCACCCGCGCCAGCGTCCCTGGGCAAAGCCGAGCGTTGGATCTTTGACGGCCCGGGCCTTGTGTTCTTTTTTCAGTCCCAGTCCGATATTGAGTGTCAGCCACAGGTTGCCCTCGTGATCGAGCTTCGGTCCGTAAGCATATTCGTGGTAGTGCCCGGTGACGCCCCAGCCTTTGGCGACGGTCAGATATTCATCGGCGGTTCCATCGCCGTCGGTATCGCGAATCCGCGTCAGCTCGCTCCGCTGCACCGTATAGAACGCACCGTCTTTCCAGATCAGTCCCAATGGCTCATGCAGGGCGGTGGCGAACCGTTTGTAGGTCACGTTTTTCGGTGGCTCGTCATAGACGCCGTCCAGAATCCAGATCTCCCCCTTGCGGATGACGACCGCGATACGCTGATCGTCGAGGACCGCGATGCCGCTGACTTCCAGCACCAGATCACCGGGGGCCGGCTTCCAGTTCTGTGAACGCGACTCGGTCTGCGCTTTGGGGGTCATGATGGAGACGATGCGGTAATAATCGTCTTCACTCTCCGCATACGCGTTGTTTGCCGTCAGGACGCTGGTCAGACAGAGCAGCGTGAGCAGGGTGAAAATGTATTTTACCATTGGTATGTCACCTCAATCGTGGTGTCTTCTGTCAGGGGCACGGGGATCAGCCATTCGCTGAGCTTGTCCCGGGTTCGTTCTTGACCTGCTTTGGCGAAGGCTTCTGCAACGGAGACACGCAGGCCGTCTTCGTTTTGTCGCGTGGTCGGATCAACGGTTTTCAGGTTCTTCCCCGTCAGTCCGCGGAACCAGAGCGTGCCGACAGTCTTTGGTTGCGAGACCGCTTTGATGGTCAGTCGTCGTTTCAGTGTCTGCCTGGCAGTCGCTTCCAGGCGGTCTTCGATGTCGATTCCCTGGTAGCGGTAAAGAAACGTGGGCACGCCCTGCTTGTCGATGCGATAGCCTCGGAACTGCAGCGAATCCGTTCCCGGTTTGGATTCAGGCCAGACCTCTTCTGTCTGTTTGAGGAACGCGACCGGTGGCCCTGAAGGAAACTGCATCAGTGCATCACCCAGCGGATCTGCCGGTGGGGCAAAGCGGATGAACCAGGTTCCCTGTGCGTCGAGGAAGCGTCCTTTCCAGGCCAGGGCAGGGCGAACCTGTTCGGCGTCAAAGGCAACATGGACTTTCTGCGGGAAGCCCACGGCAATCGCATGTGTGCCTGCCTCTTCCATAAAGGTTCGCAGGATGATCGGCTTTTTGTCGGGCACCAGTTCGTAATTCTTCGACTTGGCGGCGAGAATCTTTTCCGGTAGCGGCTGTTTGTCTCCCGCTTTGAGGTACGCCCAGATCGCGGCGATCTGTTGTTCTACATCCCCTTTGAGTACGTCCTTGTTCTGGCTCTTGCCATCAGGGAAGAAGGTCGGCATGCGGGTGCGCTCTTTGAGAGATGCGGGATCGAGCAGGAAGTCGTGAAACCACTGGGCATGCACGCGACTGGTGACCTCGCCGAGGTCCGTACCAACCACACCCGGCATACTTTCCCCCCGGATCGGATGACACTGAATACAGCCGGTCTCCAGCATGCTGCGACCGGCGGGGGCCAGCTGCGCATGTTGAGGGAAGACGTCTGTTTCAGATCGCTTTTGTGGACGATCGACTTTCTCAAACTGATTGGGTAGCGCTGCAATTTCCTTACCAGGGAAGATCGGCATGCGGGCGTGCATGTGTGGGCGAATATCCCCTTTGCCTTTGAGAACCTTCGACAGCCAACCCTTCTGCAGCTTGAAACCGATGCCTGTCAGCGTGGGGGGAATCCGACCTTCATCACCCAGGTCGACATGACCTGCGGTTTCAAAATACGGTTTCCGGTTAAAGCCGACACCCCCCTGTTTGTCACGCTCGTGGCAGGCGTAGCAGTTGAACTGCAGGAGCTGAAAGGCCAGCTGGTTTGCAACAGATGGATTTTCATTTTGCT
The DNA here is from genome assembly GCF_009720525.1 of Gimesia benthica. NCBI lineage: Bacteria > Pseudomonadati > Planctomycetota > Planctomycetia > Planctomycetales > Planctomycetaceae > Gimesia > Gimesia benthica. The sequence goes on along the minus strand of NZ_CP043930.1, from coordinate 3,531,185 downwards.
TCAGAGCGGCGAGAGATTCTTTGATCGCCGTCTGCTGGAGTTCATCCAGAGGATAGGCGGGCATCTTCCGTTGGGGATTGTGAAAACAGCTGGCAGCGGCGGTCGTCTGTAACTGGTTCAGAGGCCGGGCAGAGAACGTCGGTTTTAACTGGTCGACCTGATGGCAGTTCACGCATCTGAGTTCGACGAACTGTTTCTTGCCGGCGGTGATCAGTTCTGCAGAGTCACTGCTGGTAGCAGCTGTCGCGGCCCCGGGTTGCTGATTTCGGAGCAGGTAGGCGGCGATGTCTGCTGCTTCCACAGCGGCGAGTTTCAACTGGGGCATGCGACCGGCGGGACGTGTCTGTTCCGGATTGAGCAGGAAGAAGGTCAGAGCCTGTGGCGTGTACTTCGCAGTGAGATCCGGGTGCGGAACCGAATTCACCGGACGGACAGCCGCCGCCAGTCCGAGCTCTTTGATGTCTTCCGGATCGAGCTGGGCCAGCAGTTTGTCGTTGGGCGAAAATTTGGTTTCACCCGGTTCGTAGTCTTCATCGGTTTCATGACAGGCGACGCAGCCGATTTTGTGATAGAGTTCGCGGCCCCGCGCCACATTCCCTTTGTTCCAGAATTCGTAGGGGACCGGATTGGCGCCGGTGGCTTTGATTGTGGGAAACGGTTTCTGTTGGGACATCAGAAACGCGGTCAGGGCCTGGATGGTGGATGCTTTTTCGTTCGCAGGCAGACCGTGCAGGACGTCGGGCATCGTGGTGCCCGCCTTGGTGACATGCGGGGCGGACAGGAATTCTGTAACCCACTTCCGCTGCAGACGATTGCCGACGCCATCGAGTCGGGGGCCGCCCTTGGGCTGCAGGGCAGACTGTGTTGTGGGATGACAGGCGGCGCAGCTCAGTTCGCTGATCAACAGTCGGCCTGCAGTCCCCTTCGGAAGTTCCTCATGGCGTCCGAAGCGGTCGAAGCCGGAAACAAAGGGGGCCGGATCGGGAGCGGCAAGCAGGGAATGGCCCATGATCAGGCACAAAAGTCCTGTCACCAGGCAGGTCCTTCGTTGATTCATTGAACGGTCTCTTTCTCTGTGGGCTGCAGTCGGGGCCGGTTCTCAATGGGATGCGCGAATCGCAACTGTAATTCAGGCAGGTACTTCGATCATAAAGCAGCGGCAGACCGGAAGCAATCAGAGAACACGTTCATTTTGTATGGGTTTGCGTCGTGCCGGGCGGAGCGAGCGTGCTTTGGCCGCGGGCCCAGCCCTGTAGACGACTGAGTCGCTTCGCGCCACGCAGAAAATATTCCTGGTTGAGTGACTCCAGTTGTTCCTGTCGCAACCGGTCACGCGTGGTCCGCCAGTCGGGAGGGGAGGAGAGGAACTGCAGGGCGCACATGGTTTCATAGATCGCGTCGGCGATCAGCTGGTGGCCTTCGATACTGGGATGTACATGATCGACGAGCAGTTCGCTGCCGGGAATACCGTCTGGACTTTTCTGTTCGAACAATTTGCGGGCATCGATGATGGGGACATCGTACTGTTGCGCCAGTCGGAAGAGAGTCTCGTGCATCGGTTCGAGCATGCGGAGCGGGCAGATGTCTTCCTCTTTGGCCTTGATGAACCAGCTGCGTGCGTCGTCGTACCGTTTCAGGTATTCACAGGTTTTTCCCACGCTATACACCAGGCTGGCGTGTGTGTCGTCTATACTCAGAGCCTGTTGCCAGTAGCTCATTTTCTGCTCTGCCTCGTCCCAGCTGCATTCGTCGGCGGACTTCCAGAGGGCATTCACCTCATCGCGCTCAGCTGCGGTGAGGCGGGAAGCAAATTCGCTTTTAAAGGGAATGCAGTTTTTCAGATTGCTCACCGGATTGACCAGCAGCAGCGGAACGTCGGCCTGATGCGCCAGCAGAATCATCTGACGCATGTTGAATTCATAGTGGGCCATGATGGCCCGGCGATGTTCCGGATCGCGGTGGTACTGTTCCAGTCCCTGCTGAAAGTCGAGCAGCGCGTTGACATCGGTTTCGAGCACGTTTTCTGATTTTTCCGTTGTCTGCGTTCTCTGATGTGAGTCGGGAAGCAGGCTTTGAATCACCGATGCCAGGCGCAGGTCCAGCAGGGCACTCTCGGTCTGCAGCAGCAGTTCGGGCTGATGTTTCAGGCGGGAGTAAGAACGGTCTTCCAGAAATTCATTGTGTCCGCTGTAGACGATGAACAGATCGGGTTCGTAGCGCAACGCTTCCCGCAGGATGGGCACCAGGCGATAGCTGGCATACGAGACGCCACCACAGTTCACGACTTCAAAATTCCGCGCGGGGTCCGCGGCCTGCAGATTAATTTTCAACCAGTTGGTAAATGAGGTCTCGACGGCATACGGACGTCCCTGCACAGTCGATCCGCCGAGGACGAACACGCGGTAGGTGTTTTTCCCTTTGTTGACCGGGAACTGCTGCGGACGGAAGAAATCGCTGCGGTCGGCGGAGGTCTGGTATGTCGTCCCATCAGCGTTTTTGACAAACAGGGTGGAGTCTTCGCTGAATGAAATGAAAGGATCCTGGCTGTGCGGCAGTGGCTGAACGCCACCCAGGCGGAGCCCCCCTTCCAGCAGACCGATGAAGATGAGCCCCAATAGCACTGCCAGCGTGCGAAACAGCACGGGGTGCCGAGACTTTGGCTGCGCGGGACGCGGTTCGGGTTGTGGATCGCCTGTCTGGTTCATCGGAGTGTTCTTGAGCGGCAGATGATGCAGGGACGCAGAAAAGCAGAGAGTTCCCTCATCCTACCCGACGACAAACCGTGGGTCCAGAACGAATGTGGGCAGGGGAATCCTTTCCGGCGCACAAAAAAAGCGATGCCCCCGGGGGGAGCATCGCCTGTGATGTTGCAGTGAAACGACTTCGGGAAACCGGGATGTCTCTACTTGGTTTCCAGATCGAAGTTCACAGTATTGTCACCCGCTTTGACTTCAGCGGTCAGTTTGGAGTTGGCATTGAATTTCGCCGGGATCTGGTTTTCCGTATCATTGGGAGAGCCGGGTTCTCCGAACTTGGAAATTCGCACGGTATGCTGTCCTGGTACGGCACCGTTGGCATCCTGGTTGTAAGCAAGCTCGTATTGTCCGGCTTCGTCTGTTTTGCCGACAGAGGGAGCACCTGCGGCAGGTTCGAAGACGACTTCTGCATCAGGAAGAGGACTGCCATCCAGTGTGATTGTTCCAGTTACTTCTCCCAGTTCCGGAGTGTCCGCTCCGCCTCCGCCACAACCAGTGATTGCAGCAAGGAGCAGGCTCCATGTTGCCAGAGTACAAACGGTTTTCGGTTTCAGGTTGATTAATCCTCGCATTAGAATTCACCTAAAATTTCGCTGCCATTGATGGTTTGAATGCCTCGTAGCAGGTTGATGTCAATGTTCTCACTGAGAAATCGCACAGCTCCATCTGCCAGCAGTGCATGACAGCCTCCGGTATGTTCGCTGCCTGGAGATCCCCAGACAGTCAGGGCATTCGTGGCACTGGTCGGCTGGTTGATTTTGCGATAAGGGGCTGCAATCACGGCACCAGTGGTAACATATGCTGCAACGAAAGGACCACGAATTGATGAGTCCTTCTCCATCGGGGTTTCGCTGAGCAGCATGGAGTTACTCATACCATCTTTGAAGTCACGAACGCGGGCTGCGCCGTTACGACCGAAGGCCGTGTTGACTCCCGTCGCAGCGCCATAAGTGATCGTTGAATCGTAGGCGATATAGATCACACTATAGCTCGTGCGATAATCTCTGGTTGTGGCATAAGCCGTGTTTGAACTGTAGGAGTAAGGACCGGGATTGTAAGAATCGGAAGGACACTGAAATACCGCGATCGGGTGCGACGTTGCTGCAGTCTGAATCCCCAGGGAAGGTCCAGTACATGCCCCGTTACCGTCTGAAGCTCCTGTCGCCATCGAGAAATTAATCTGGTTGTACATCGTCGTCTGTTCGATGAAGGGCAGGATATAGAGGTAAGCTGTATGATTACGGGTTTCCTGCGTACCCAGCGAACTACAGCTGTAACCCCCACCATTGACATCACCCGGTGGGAAGATCCGATGGGAATCATGGTAGTTGTGCATCGCCAGTCCCAATTGTTTGAGATTGTTTTTACAGGTCGACCGACGGGCGGCTTCGCGTGCCTGTTGAACTGCAGGTAACAGCAGCGCGATCAGAATCGCGATGATTGCGATCACCACCAGTAACTCGATGAGGGTAAAACCTCGTTTAGAATACTTCTTGAACTCGAGTGCCATGGTTCAGAATTTCCTTATAGAAATTAAGAAATGATTAGTAACAAATTAAGCTAATATTTAAGCGCATTAATTATTCTAAGCAGCACTCAGTCATCCTGGCAAGAACATTCTGCCGTAAATCCAATATGGATAAGGGATTTCTTATCTGAGACGGGCCCAAAAGAAAGGAAAAGCCAAACGGAGGCTTCGTATAGAAGAGAGGTAAACGCCTCGTTCTCCAGTAGTTACCAGAGAAAGATTCGGCGAGAGGAGGGGTATCACTCAAGGCTGCGGAAGCCGAGCATTACCGGGATTGCAGGTTGAGCGCCTGTTCGTCGAGCGCTTTCTGTAGCGTCATCGAGTAGGCCAGGTACTTGCGATCCAGCTCATCGTAGGAGAGGCCCGTCAGTTCCGGAAGGCTCTGCGCGTTGTTGCGAAGCCGCGAGTTTTCGCTGTAGAGCTGCGTCATCTGTTGAATGAACGCGTCCCGATATTCTCCCTGGTTGGCGTGCATGAAGAAATGCGAGAGCCCCGACGCCTGGCTGTAGTTGGGGCTGATATTCGGACTGCCCTGAAAGGCGGTGCGTCCCATGGCGGCGAATTTTTCCAGGGGAACGTAATACTGGTCTTCCAGCAGCCGATAGCGGGCCGCATTGAAGCGGATATGATTGGGATTTCCGGCTTTGAACTTCTTGCCCTTTTTCTCGAATGATTCCATGTAGCAGGCGATGCCTTCGATGGCCCAGAAATGATTCTTTTCACCGACCTGTCGGCTGCCACGACTGTTGCCGGTTTCATAGAACAACTGATGGGTGGCTTCGTGATACAGCGTTCCCAGGTCTCCCTCCGCTTCCGGATTATAATAGAAGTGGGAGATGCGATCGCCGAACAGGTAGATGCCGTGGGTGAGAGCGATCTGGGGAATCTCTTTCTGCAGTCGCTGCAGGTATTCCTGACGGGTGCTGTAATAGTGCATCACATGCTGTTGTTGATTCTGGCGGCGAAACGGATTGCGCGAGCCTTGAAACATTCTTCGCAGCTGTTCGGGAGTGTTGAAAAACCCGGCGAAGGTCTGATGGAAGTAGCGATAGAATTCTTCCATTTCCGTTGCGAGCTTCACACCCATTTCCAGGCTGTGATTCGTTTTGATCAGGAAGTGTTCGGTTTTGATTTCCCAGGCGTTGCGGAAATCGCGGCGGATCTCGGCTTCCTGGGCGGCTGACATCCAGCGTCCGTTGACATAGCGTTCCCCACGTTCATAACGGGCGATATGCGTCGTGGGGAGCCAGCCGAACTGAGGATGCCATTTCTGTCTGTGATCCTGCATCTCCTTTTCGAAAGGCGTCATCCATTCATCGCCGTTCCGCACGTATCCCAGGATCTGTCTGACCGAACGGTGATCCGGATTGTGGTAAGCGGTTTCCCGAATCAGGTCGTAGGCAAAACTGGGGAAGCCGGCATACAGCACTTTGCGGGAGAAGACGAACAGATCGTTGGCCTGATCTTCCTGCAGGTTCTTTAATTTGAGTCGCCACATACGTTCCCCTGCAGGCAGACTGGCCGGCAGGTCTGGCTGAACTTCGCGGGGCAGCGTGTAGGAGTCGGGATCAAATTCGCTCCACTCCTGGATGAGCGTCGCGATGGCCTCAGTGCCTTCGGGCTGCTGATTCTGCCGACAACTGGCTGCCAGTTGTTTGAGTTGATCCTGGAACTGATCCCGCAGTGCATTGTACTGCTTGTGGTAGACTTCCAGTGCCCGAGCATTCTGTGCCCATCCGGCGCCGGGGGCCAGTACAAGCAGAGCGCAACACAGCAGCAGCCCATTGACCGCAGTTCGCAGGGAAAAGACAGTCTGCCGGCACTGACGGGGAAACTCCCCTGAAGGGATTGCAGCAGATTGTCGATTCACATCAGGCATGGTCTTCGGTGTTCCTTAGGGGACAGTTTAACAGGCTCTCTTAATACGATTTTAGGCGAGTCAGGCAGAGGAAAAAAGGAATTTATCGGCAATTTGAGGTGGGAACCGATCAGGGAAGTCCCTGTAACCCGGTTACGCCGTGTAATGTGACGCGATCGTAAGAGGGGGCGAATTCAATCTGCTGGGCCTGGTTGGGCGCACTGGGAGTTTTGCCGGTACGCGAATAGCGGCGGATCGTGGCTTTCCGGTTGCCGAACGAACGCATCATGTAGAGGTCTTTGGATTCGTCATAGCTGATCGTATCCGCGCGGGCAATGAACGACTGGTTGGTCGGTGTCTTCTTATTTTTGACCAGGGCATTGCCTTCGAGTTCGGCGTTCCCCTTGGCCAGCATCGAGATGAATTTCTTCTTCTGTCCTTCAATTTCATGTTGAATCAGTTTCAGACTGTTGCTCCGCATCCAGCCTGCATTGGGAGGCAGTTGATCGGGGTTGATCGTATCCAGCGGACGTTTGACGCCCCCGTAGGTGATCTGCACGCGATCGTCGAAGGTGGTGCTCCGCTGCGAGACATTGCCGGACATCTTGCCGTTGAAGTCAATGCGGGTGTAATTCCAGCTGTCGGTATCTGTTTTCTGTGGCAGGTTGGCCTGCGAGACCCGGGATTCGGGATTGGACTCCTTGGAATTTTCACGTCGCCAGAGAATCAGCCAGCCGGGACCGCGGGCTTCTGCGTTACCGGTTTTCTGATCCACGTTCATCTGCCAGAAGCTGGCGCGGCGGATACCGATCAGCCGGTTGTCCTGGTATTCGTTACTTTCTACTTCCACGCCGTCCCGACAGGTAATGAAATGCACCGTCGGTTTCTGACCTTCGGGTTGTTTCTCGGTGAATGAGACCCGGTCGGAGAGGACGACTTCCATTTCCTGGCACCGCAGGCGATTGTCGCCCATATTGGTACGAACCTTACCAAAGAAGTTCGCGGTGATGCCATCAAAGACCATTTCCTGATCCCAGTGAATTTCGAGCAGGTTCTCCTGGTCATTACCCTGTTCCTGGACCTCACCGGTCAGACCACGTTCCTGGGTGATTCCATCTGCGCCCGAGAGCAGGCCGGCCGCGGACTTCTTGCCCCCTTTGACCGGGAGCAGCAGCAGTCCTTTCCCCTGGACTTCCGCCCGGTTGGCGAGTCGATACAGGAAGATGTCATCCCCTTCGATCTGGGAGTCACCGCCATTGATTTTCGCCGGAGTGCCCATCACGTGCAGCACCTGGTCGTTTTCGCCTTTGTTCTGGATGTGCATCTGGTTGCCGGTGATGTGCATCGGCTGCTTCTGCGTTTCATTCAGCTGTTTGACGGAGACATTGCCTTCAGTCCAGACTTCAGAAACTTCGGCTTTGCCTGCTTCGTCTTTCTGCATGCGTAGTTTGATCAGGTCGGAGACGACCATTACCGGCTCAGGTTCTTTCTTTTCCGGGCCCAGCGCAGTCCTGCCGCCCTGCTGGCCAGCCGGTGTGTCATCGACGGCAAATGCCGCCGGCTGGATCGCAGAATTCTGTGGCGCGACCGATTTGCTGACGGGGGCATTAGGAGCAGATGTCGGCACGGTGGCTTCATCGAACCAGACTTCGAGTCGCTTCGTTTTACCGCGGAGCTGGGGACTGTAGATGGCGACGTCCTGGGTGGCGATCATCTTGTGTGGATCGACTTTCTGAGCGGTCTTATTCGCACTCTGCTGACGATCCTCCTGCAGCATGTCTTTCTGTTTCAGTGCGCCCAGATCCCCTTTGAGCCAGAGACGAATCTGCTGTGCGGCCAGCGCGAATTCCTCAGCCGGCTGCCGGATGATACACTGCTGTTCCAGTTCCACCATATCGAGTTGCGTCTCGGGATCACGTGACTTCTTCATCAGCTTTGCCCACTGGGCGGCAACGCTTAACTGGCCCGTACTCGGATCCACGTAATCCACCTTGCCGGCACCTTCACAGAGCACGGTCTCCACGCGTCCCTCTTCATCCTGGTGGATGGTGATCTTGGGACACTCGAGTTTCGACGCCTGTTGATATATTTCGACCGAGCGTTCATCGGTAAGCACGATCGTTTTTGTTGCTTCGTTATATGAGAGACGCGTCATGCGGCCTGAGAACTGGTTTTCCTGTGAGACCAGCGCAACATTTTCCCCTGTAGCGACGAGCTCCTGGAACTGCAGCTTCCCGGAAGCGTGGCCCGGTTGCTGATCTGCCTCCGGTGTCGGATTATCGGGGTCTTCTTTTCTGACAAACTGGAGCTGCAGCTGATCGCAGTCCAGGGTATCCGCATGCTGAGGACCAGTGGGATGGTAGACGCGGACATCTTTATGGAATGTCCCCTGGTTGGTTTCCAGGTTGAAAGTAAAGCTTCCCGCGCTTTTGACTTTGGCGAACCGGCTGCGGTTTTTTGATTCGTGCTCTTTGTCCTGCTTCAGCGCCAGCTCCATGTAGACATCACGTCGCAGCACGATTTCGCGAATCCCGTCGGCCGCGGGTTTGAGTTCTTTGGGTTTCACGGCTGCGGGGATGAGCTTCATCTCAATACCCCGCGCGCGACCGCGGTGTTCTTCGTAGGCGAAGCGGACTTCACTGTCACTCCAGATATTCATGGACGATTCATCGTAGAAGAAGTTACGTCCGTAAATGATCAGGCCGTTGGGTCCTGTAATTTTTACAAAGCCCTCCAGCGAGCCCGCGATCATATGACCCGGGTCGGTCTGTTTGATACCGAACGGCTGCTCGAAGCGGATCAGTGCTTCCTCACTCATCAGAGCGAAGGGCTTTTCTGAATCCTTTTTCTTGGGATCGAACATCAGCATTGCGAACGGTTTCAGACGGGCGGCCCGTTTCTCCTCTTCCTGCTGCCAGCGTTCGGTGTAGATGAAGACGTTTTCATCCTTGAACTGGTAGCGGGCGTCGGCTGCCCAGGGGATTTCCGGCAGATACGTTTTGGCGTGCTCGTTATTGGCAGACGCGTATTCGGGAGACTGAAAGACCTCTTCGGGAAACTCCTGCCGCACGACCGTGCTATTAATGACCTGCCGCAGGACCTGCGCGTAGACCAGGTACGCCCCCGTCAGTGACAGCATAGTCACCCAGGTCAGCAGCGTCCGGTTGGCGATCAGGCGATCGAACAATCCATTCCTGTTATATCGAATGGTTGCGGTCATGTATGAAAGGGAATCGTTTCTTACTTAAGTGAGATGAACAGTCGAAAGGGAAATGAACTGATAAGGTGTTATCCCGCCTGGCGATCAACCGAGGCGGCTTCGGGTTGCCAGCCGATGACATCAGTGATGTCAATCAGACCGGCCAGATGATTCTGACGATCGACCACAGGCAGCTCGCTCAGCTTGCGTGCCTTGAGGAGATCGACGGCGGCCTGCAGTGAAGCATCGGCCTGAATGGTTGTGGGCTTAAGCGTCATCACTTCGCAGATGGGGCGATCGAGCTGATCATCGCGTCGCTCTTCCAGCAGACGGGCCAGGTCACTGTCTGTGAAGATGCCGGTAACGCGATCGGATTCATCGACGATGATCACGGCACCACTCCGGCGGCCGGGAGAACTCAGTCGGACGAAGGCATCGCGAATAGACGTTGATTCCTGTGTCACCCGCACTTCGGCGCGGGGGCGCATCACTTCGTTGATTTGTGTCAGCTGTCTGCCCAGGCTGCCGCCGGGATGAAAGGTGGCAAACTGCAGCGGCGTGAAACCGCGGGCCTTACTGATCACCAGTGAAAGGGCATCGCCCATCGCCAGCATCGCGGTGGTGGTGGTGGAGGGCGCCAGCTGATGCGGGCCCGCCTCTTTGAGATCACCCAGGCAGAGTACCACCCGGGAAGCACGACCGAGGGTGCTGGTCTCGCGGGCGGTAATTCCAATGATGGGGAGATCCATTTTCTGAATGATCGGCAGGAGCCGACGGAGTTCTTCCGTCTCTCCACTGTTGGACAACGCCAGTACGGTGTCGTCCTGGTGCAGGCAACCGAGGTCGCCGTGAATCGCTTCCGCGGGATGCAGAAAATGGGAACGGGTTCCCGTCGACGAGAGGGTGGCGCAGATTTTCTGAGCGATCAGTCCCGCTTTGCCCATGCCGGTCAAGATGACGGCTCCCGGTCGGGAGAGGATCAGATCGACGGCGTCACAGAGTTCGGTACCCAGCGCGCTGCCCATCTGGCGCAATGCCGCGGCTTCGCTGAAAATAATTTCGCGCGCATCTCGTAATTGATCAAACTGGGAAAACTCAATGACCGACCTTGCAGGCAGGGAACTCATCACGCCATTCCTTTATCGCATCCTTGCGGGCATGTGTGGGGGAGCGGGAGTATAAGGCGCTGCGAAAAACGGGTCAATCCGTTTTTATTCGGGTAGTGGGGTTGTAAGTGACCAGCCTGCAGCGGTTTATGATGAAAAGATTCCGCGGGACTACAGTCGCTAATTTCAAAATCCCTGGCGAAGTGCTGCGATCAACGGGCTTTGTTGCAGATTGATATCAGAGGACCTCGTATTTTCCGCTTAAACATCTACAATATCTGGTTCGATGCCGCACACATCCCCCGGGATCTTCTCATCCAGTTCGGGTGTCCAGATAGAGGGCTCCCTGAGCTGAGACGGCATTGATTTTTACGCCGAACCGGGGAAGATAGAGGCGGCGGATCGCTTTGCGGGGCTGCCGCTGATGCGTTGTAACCCTTGATTTCATCACCTGTTAGCTGACTGATAGTAGTAGACGAAACCCATGTTTGTTGATCGCGTTGACATTTATTGTAAAGCCGGAGACGGCGGAGATGGTTGTGCCAGTTTCCGAAGAGAGGCCCACGTTCCGCGGGGCGGCCCGAATGGTGGCGATGGCGGCAAGGGGGGCGATGTCGTGGTGCTGGCGGATGAAAACGTCAACAGCCTGGCGAATATCATTGGTCACAAGCACTGGAACGCCGAACGCGGCGGTCATGGTCAGGGGAGTCTGAAAACCGGTCGTAACGGGGAAGACATTGTGATCATGGTTCCTCCCGGGACACTGGTGCTCGACACCAAACGCGGGCACCTGCTGCGTGATATGAAAGAGAGCGGCGACCGGGTGGTTGTCGCTAAAGGGGGCAAAGGAGGCCGTGGCAATCGTCATTTTGCTACTGCCACTCACCAGACGCCCCGTGAATTCGAGAAGGGGGGGCCGGGAGAACATCGCGATATTTCCCTCGAATTAAAGCTGATTGCAGACGTCGGGCTGGTCGGGAAACCGAATGCCGGGAAATCGACGCTGCTCAGCCGACTCTCCAAGGCCCATCCGGAAATCGCCGACTATCCGTTTACGACCAAATACCCGAACCTGGGTCTGGTCCGGGTCGGCTTCGATCATCAGTTCGTGATGGCTGATATTCCCGGGCTGATTGAAGGTGCCCACGCGGGGATCGGGCTGGGACACGAATTCCTGCGGCACGTCGAGCGGACACGGGTGCTGGTGCATCTGGTCGAGCCAGCTCCCATGGATCAGACCGACCCGATCGAGAATTACCGTCAGATTCGGGAAGAAATGCGGCTCTATGATGCTACGCTGATGGATCGTCCGGAAATCGTGGTTGTCACCAAATGTGAACTTCCCGATGCGGAAGCGGTCACCGAGCTGCTGTCTGAAGAACTGGGACAGCCGGTGTTGCAGATCTCCTCTGCCACCGGAGAGAGCCTGGATCAACTGGTCAGAAAGATCGTCAATACACTTCAGGACCTGGAAGACGAGGTTTAGCAGACGTGACTGCCGAACAGCCCCCGTCCGAAACGCCCGAGCCCGAAACCGAAACATCGAAACCGGAAACCGGGGCTCCCCAGCCGAATGAGGATCTGCCCACGCCGGGCGAAGTTCGCGTCCGGTTCGGCCTGTATGGGGCGGGAGTGATGATGGTCCTCTGCTTTATGTTCCAGGCATTTTTTCATGTGACGGGCAGTGAAACGCAGCGTATTACTGAGTTGGGGCTGATCATGCTGGCCGGTTTTATCGCGGGCTGGGTCTTCGCCCGGCTTCGCTTTTAAACCGCATTTTTGCCCCTGCTGAGGCGATTGTAATTTTTGCATTTCCCGCAGCGCGTCAGACGGATTTGCAATATCTACAAGCATTTCTGGTGAACATCGTCGGCACGTGCCAGCGTGTTTCGAATTTTCTGGGAAATGCGTAAGCTGTATTCTGACAGCATTTTAGCGAGTACGAACTCGGACACATTCTGTTGGGTTTCTAAACTCAGCTTGCCATTGGTCTTTTCTTTGCAATAAGATCCTCTGCCTGTCACGAACCGCATCGGTCTGAATGGAATTCACCGATATCAGTTACAGGACCCCCGATCAAATCTCAATCCCCAATTCGAGTGATCGACCCAAAACTATCCCGTAACCAACAACCGAGAGTTTGTCAGTCGTCATCCCGCCGACGACTGCAACCAAAAGGAACTAGAGGGCATGGAAGCTCAACTCTATCGCTGTTGCGTACTATTGCTGGCTGCTTTTTTCTCGCTGGGTGCCTCATACAAAACCCCCAATTTTGTGACCCACGCACCGACTCCCGAAATTGCCAAACAGGTGGGTGAGGCCGCCGAGGTGTATCGCAAAGAACTCGCGATTGCCTGGCTGGGACACGAACTCCCCAAATGGTATGCCCCCTGTCCTATTAAAGTCAAAGTTGGTAACTATGGTGCCGGCGGTGCGACCACCTTCTCGTTCGATCGTGGTCACGTGTTTGGCTGGGATATGCAGATCCAGGGCACGCTGGAACGCATCCTCGATTCCGTGCTGCCTCACGAAGTCAATCACACCATCTTCGCCTGTCACTTCCGTCGTCCGCTTCCCCGCTGGGCCGATGAAGGGGCTGCGACGATTGTGGAACACGAATCTGAAAAACGTCGTCAGCGACTGCTGAACCGCCAGGTGATGGGCACCAACAAACGCATCCCGCTGCGTCAGCTGCTCTCCATGACCGAATACCCCGAAGAGATGCAGCAGGTCCTGACGTTGTATGCCGAAGGTTACTCCCTGGCAGACTTCCTGCTGCAGCGTGGTGGTCGTAAACGCTACCTGATGTTCCTGCAGGATGCCCATAAGAACGGCTGGGATGAAGCCGTCGCCAAAATGTATCAGTTCAAAAACGTGGATGAGCTGGAACAGAACTGGGGCAGCTGGATCATCGCCGGCAGCCCGGATCTGAATCAGCCCGCCGGTCAGCAGCTGGCCAGCAATCAGCCTGAGCCTGCTACCGAAAACAAAGACCTGGTCATCCGGTCGCAAAGTCCTGATCAGGAAGGACCACTCCAGAACGAAACTGATTTTGCTGCCGCAGATCAGAACAATGCACTGCCTCTGGACCAGATGGCTTCCGAAGAGAATTCCCGTAGATCGCGGCCGCTGCCCATCGATTCCCGGGTTCCCTTCAGTGGCCGTCCTGCAGCCGGCAGTCAGCCTGCGGAAGGCATCGCTCTGGTTCAGGAAAACCAGCGTCGTCCCCGGACCTCGCTGCACCAGGAATCACAGCAGCAGCCAGCACGTTACGCTGCTCAACCTCAGCGGCCTGCGAACAACAGCAGACCTCAGCGTCCAGCAGCAAACCCCCGTTATCAGCGTGAACAGAGCCCGGGACGCGGAATCGATCTCGGTCAGTCCGCCGAAATCGACTTCTGATAACCGACCGGTTTGAATCAATCCTGAACGGTGTCGCTCAAAGCAAGCAACTCGTTCAGGATTTTTTTTGTGGTAGAACCGCTACCCGGTAAGAGTGATGCTCGCCGGAAGCTTCGAACGCCTGTGTGACTTCTTCCAGCGAATAGCTCTGATCGCAGAGTTTCTGAAACGGATATGTGTGCTGGTAGCGTTCGAGGAAATTCAGGGCATTGGCCAGATCGAGATCGATATAATTGTGAATGCCTTCGATCTTCAGCAGCCTGCGGACAACCTGCTCCGCGGAGACTTGCAGCGGACGGGCCGGATAGACCGAGCCGACCAGAATCATTGTTCCGCCAATGTCCAGTGCTTCCAGACCACTTTCGATCACATCGGGAACGCCGGTCATGTCGAAGACGAAGTCCACGCCCCGCCCCTGGGTCAGATGATGAACTTCTGAGTGCAGCGGTTGATCTTTTTTGACGAGGATCGAATGGGTCGCACCGAATTCCAGTCCACGCTGCACCCGTTGTGGGTTGATGTCGGAGACGATGACAGATGCAGCACCTCTGGACTTCGCCACGGCGGTTGCCGTAATACCCAGCATACCCGCTCCCAGAATCAGAACGCTTCGATCTTTGATTTCACCCGCCAGCCGAAAGGCGGCCATCACCGTCGCGGTGGCACAGTTGGCCGGGCTCGCAATCTGATCGGGGAGCGATGCGGGAACTTTGAAGATCGTGGTTCCTTTGACCAGGTGACAATGGCTGGCCAGGCCGCCACTCAGGTAGTTCTCGTCAGTCAGTTTCTGGTGACCGTACTTGAACAGGCTCGTGCATTTCTGGGTCAATCCCCGGCGGCAGTACTCACATTTCTGACAGGCGACCGCCACCGACCAGGTGATGCGATCTCCAATGTTGACCGGCCGGTTGAGAAAATCGACGGTCAGATGTTCCGGATGCAGGTCGACAACGCGTCCGACCATTTCATGTCCCAGGATGGTCGGGCAGGGAGTGGAACGCGTGCCTTCGTAGGTATGCAGATCACTGCCGCAGATCGTGCAGCACAAGATCTCAACCAGGACTTCGCCAGGCTGGAGCCGGGGGCGTTTGACTTCAGTACGCTGCAAGGCAGGTGTATCACCTGTCAGGATGATCGAGACGCAGGGATCGCTCATAATGCTGTCAATTACGTTTATCTAAAAGCCGTCAGAATCGGTCGCAGTTTCGGACGGGCTCTGAAATTTATCCGGAGACGAGAAGAACTCTCTTAATTAGAAAAGTTATTTTTTTATAAACGGCCCGCATGAAATCGGAAAGTGTACCGATTTTCTTTTCAACTGATCTTAACCTGATGTGGTCTGTCCAGATGTAACCTGCATTTCAGCCAGGACCAGTTCGATCTGAGCGACCAGTTGCTCCATGTCCTCGGGGAAAACATGGCCGATGTTACCGATGCGGAACGTCTCAGCCTGACTGATTTTACCGGGATAAATCACATACCGGCGGCGTTTGAGTTCATCGTAGAAACTGTTAAAAGAGAAGCCGTCGAATTCAGGATAGTAGAAAGAAGTGATGATGGGTGACTGCAACTCCCGGGGCAGCAGGGTGCGCAGTCCCCGCTGTTCCATTTCCTGGACGAGCGTCGTCTGGTTTTCGACGAAGCGGGCATGCCGGGCGGTGACGCCCCCTTCAGCGTCCAGTTCGTTCAATGCCTGCAGAAACGCATTCACCACATGCGTCGGGGAAGTATAGCGCCATTTGCCCCCCTTCTGTTCCATTTCGTTCCATTGATCATACAGATCCAGGCTCAGCGAGCGGGCATAGCCTTTCGTCTGTTCCAGCTTGTGCTGACGGGCAATCACGAATCCGAATCCGGGGACTCCCTGAATACATTTATTGGCGGACGAAATCAGGAAGTCGATGTGAAACTCTTCCATCGTCAGCGGGATGCCGCCGAAGGAGGACATCGCATCCAGGATATAATCGCGACCTGCGTCCGCGACGATCTGACCCACTTCCCGGGCCGGGTTCAGCATGCCAGTCGTTGTTTCACAGTGTACCAGCGCCACATGCGTGATCGAGGCGTCGTCGGCCAGGGTCTGGCGGATCTGATCCAGATCGGGGCTCTCGGTTTCCGGGCAGGAAAGGGTGACGCGTGGCATCTTCAGGCAGTCGGCGATCTGGCCAATGCGATCACCGTAGGCACCGTTGGAAATCAGCAGCAGTTTCCCATCGGGGGGAATGACCGAGCCGATGGTCGCTTCGACGGCAAACGTTCCGCTCCCCTGCATCAGGACCGACGTATATCCGGGTTCGGTTGTCGCCAGTTGCACGAGTCGTTCGCGGATTTCCACCACGCGCTGATTGTAGTCCACATCCCACGTTGAGTAGTCGGCCAGCATCGCTTCGCGGACGGTTCTGGTTGTCGTCAGGGGACCGGGGGTCAACAGTAAGTAAGGAATATCAGCATCCATAGGGCACACTACCTGCTTCAATCTGGTCAATGATGGCGGACAGCCCCTCGAGTGTCGGGATGACAAAGTGAGCGCCTGCGTTTTTGAGTTTGGTTTCGGCAGCCTGTAAGCGCTGCTGTTTCTCTTCCGGAGTGAGAGCCTCCAGGTCGGAGACGCTCAGTCCGACTTCGCTGCCGGTCTGGGTCAGACCGACCGTCCAGGTGCCTGCATTCAGGCCCGCTTCAATATCAGGCACGGTGTCGCCGACTTTGATCACTGCGCGCGGGGGATAGACGCCGAGCGTTTCCATATTGCGGTAGATCATCCAGGGAGCAGGACGGCCTGCGGGGACCTCGTCGGCACACATGGAAAAGTCAGGACAGTAACCCTGCTCGCGTGCGGACACGAGAATCGGGTCGGCCACCACGCGCGGATAGCCGGTCGTGGAACCGATTTTAATTCCCCGTTCCTTGAGTGGCGCGAGTGACGCACACAGGCCGGGGACCAGTTCGGTATAGAGTTTCGCTTCCTCGATCTGCAGCGGCATGAACGTTTCGTAGATCTGTTTCACATCGTCTTCAGACCAGGGACGCTGGTGGAGTGCTTCCCACTGGCTGGCGATTTCGTCGAGCTGGAACAGACTGCGGATATGATCCTGTTTATGCAGGCCCATCGGTCCGCGTGCCTGTTCCGGGGTGACCTCGACACCACAGGCCTTGAAGGCTTTGATGAAAGCGGAGATCGGGGCGAAACAGCCATGGTCGATGGTTGTGCCGGCCCAGTCAAAAATCACTAGTTTAATCTGTGTCGGTTGCATGCTGACTTTCAATCAGTTGAGGTCCACGGGATGCTCCAGCACCCGTTGGACAAAGGTTAAAAAATATTCCAGATCCGGCGTTGCCAAGCCGGGAATTTTGGCCGCTTCATCCCAGGTCCGCAGGCGGAGCGCTTCCTCGCACCAGGGATTGTTTTCAAACTGTTTCTGTTCGCGTGCATCGAAGGGACCGCCCTGCAGTTCCAGGCTCAAAACGGAAGCGGGGGACAGGCGGGACAGGTATTCTTCGTCGGTGGCACAACGGTAACGTTTGGCATCCACGTGCAGGCGGATGGGTTCGGTGACCGCTTCCGGAAAGTGCTGCTTCAGCCAGGCGGCGCCAATGCGTTCATGCAGGTCATCAATGCCCTGTATGGCACAGTCTTCGGAGTGCTTGTGCAGCAGATGACCCACATCGTGCAGCAGGGTTGCGGTGATCAGTTCTGGTGATGCCTGTTCCTGCTCGGCAGCGGAGGCTGCCTGCAGAGCGTGTTCCGTCTGTGAAACCGGTTCGCCGGCATACATGTCGTTGCCCTTCTCAGCGAAGAGCGTACGGATCTCATCCAGAATTTCACGCGTCTCAACCAGGGGTGACATCGTTTGCCTCCGGGGGATTGATTTCGGACAGGGTTTGCGCCAGGTTCATTTCACGTTCCTGGATCATCCAGTAAATGACGCCGGCAATGATGGCGGTACAGCAGATGCCGGCCAGTCCGCCGAAGGCCATCTTCCAGCCGTAGTACTGGGCAATCATGCCGACCGTATGTCCGGACAGGATGGCACCCAGGTAGCCGGCGGAATCGACGAGTCCCGCCACGGTCGAACAGCCCCGTTTGCCTCCCAGGTCAATGGCCATCACGCCGGACAGGAAGGAGTAGGGAGCCATCAGGAAAAATGCGACCAGCGACAACAGCGTTAATGCCAGGTAAGGTTTGCCGGTCACATCGACGGTGCTCAGCAGGGTCAGCGAGAGTACGAGCAGAATCAGGCTGGGTAATACGACCCGACCGTGGCGGCCCCGCAGTCGATCCGAGAGGATGCCGGCGAGCAGGGCCGAACAACCGCCTACCAGCGGAAACAGCATGCTGCCCACCGCCGCCGATCCGATATCGAACTGAGCCACTTCATTTAAAAAAGTCGGTGTCCAGAAATTAAAGGTTTCGCGGACCAGCGTCAGGCTGAAGTTCATGACGCAGATCAGCCAGAACAGCGGACTGGCGACCAGGGGCTTGAGCACCTCTTTGATCGAAATCCGCTGCGCGTGGTTTCCTTCTGCACCAAAGACGTTAAGCGGGTTGGCTTCCGGTTCTTCCAGGCCGACATCGATGGGGCTCGACTTCAGGGTGAAGTAAACAAAGACCGCGATCGCCGTTAACGTCCCTGCGGCGACAAAGAAGACGGTGCGCCAGTTGGCCATAAAACTGAGTGAACTATATTTCTCTCCGAGCATGATCAGGCTGCCCAGGTAGACACGAGCGAAGGCATCGCCAAACAGAAACGAGAGCGAAAGAATGGCCATCACCGTTGCATGCCATTGTACGGGGAACCAGCGCGACGCGGTTTTGACCAGCGCGACCCAGCCCATGGACTGCACAAATCGGTTGCCGGCCCAGATGACGATGAACAGGGTCAGCCCGCCTGCCAGCCCGAAGAAAACGGAAAACAGAATCGAACAGAGCATGCCTGTCAAAAACATCTGGCGACCGCCTAGGAAGTCGGCCAGGTAGCCGTTAATGATTTTTCCAAAGGCATACAGCATGACGCCGACCGAGGCGACGGTGCCGATCTGAATTTTAGTGATGCCCAGACCGGTTTCTTCATCCAGCAGCAGTGGCGTGGCGACGGCCAGGTTAGACCGGCAGATGTAGTATCCGACGTAGCCGAGAAACAGGCTCGTCAGAGTCATGAGCTGCCAGTTGCGATTGGGGTTGTTGGACATCAGGTGCTGCTTTTCAAAGAGAGAGTTGACCGATATTTTCTTTTGCCAGACCTGGTCCCGTCGTCATTCCTTTGCCGCCGATGCCGGTGAGAAGCTGAATGCGCTCGCCCTGCTGTTTGTGGAACAGGCCTGCAGACTTCTCCTCAGTATAAATGCCGCACCAGCGGTCTGTGACCTGAAAATCCAGTTTCACGAACATCTTTCGCGCATAATTTATGATGAGTTCTTCCACCTCAGCCGACATACGTTCGGGAGGGGGATCGACCGAGTACGCATGCGAATCGCCGAGGATGAATTCGTTGTCCTGGTTCTGTGTCATCCAGATCTGAATGCCATGTTCCTGCAGCGTGGGTTCGGGTCCTGCCAGGTTGATACCCTGCAAAAACTGAGCGTTCAGGAATGCCGGATACCTGGTCAGTGCGATCGGCGAGGCGATGCTGGTGCCCAGTGTGCGATTTTCCGGATTGGAGATTTTGAGCATCTGCAGCTTGCAGTACTGCACGTTGCGTTCGATATATGCTTCGGGAAACAGGGTCTGCAGATCAGCGCCGGAGCAGACAATCACCTGTTGTGCATCAAAGGTTCTGCCGTCTGCGATTTTGACCTGGCAGTGACTGCTCCTTTCCCGCACCGAGACCGCCGTGGTTTTCGGCAGGTAATCGCAGTCCGAGGTACAGGCAATCCAGTTGATGAGTTCGCGAAAAAACTGGCCAGGGTCGAGTTGCAGATCCTGGGGGAAGAAGAGGCTGCCCGTGCAGAATTCGGGATTCAGACAGCAGCTCGAACGGATGGTCTCCTCGGCGTTGAGGAACTTCGCGGGACAGAGAGTGTCCTGTTGCGTGTCTGCCAGTTGTTTCAGGAAATCGGCTTCCGCTTCCGTGTGTGCCAGGTACTGTGTGCCCGCCTGTCGCAGGGGGATCCCTAGCTGGCGGGTCAGCTCTTCGTAAATTTCCGAAGAAGCCAGGGCACGATCACGCCAGATTCCGGGAGGCATGGCACTGGGAATGATGAGGCCAAAATTACGGACGGATGCCTGCTGGGGAAAGATGTCCCGTTCTATGAGCAGGGTTTTCCAGCCCCGCTGCATGGCAAAGTACGCATGAAACGCACCAAGTACGCCACCGCCGATGACGATGACATCATATTTTCGCTGGTAAGTCTGAGTCGACATGGTTTGCTATCAGTGAAGCCCGAACGAGAGAGTCGCTTGAGTTTCCCATCGGGTGAGGGTCAGGAAGCTCGCGGCCTGGCGGGCAGACAGGAACTCTATCCACCAGGCACTGTCAAACTTCAGTGTGCCAAACTTAAAGTTAAGTATTGCCAAGTATCGGGATCAGAGTGCAGAATACAATGATAATATACGCAGTTAAATTGATAATATTTACATGGGCTTCACGGGTTCTTTAACATTAGCTGACAGAGTGTCGGTTCGTAGAACGCTGGTAACGCCAATCCCTGTTTGCTGTAGAAGTCGTAAGATGAGATTTCCTGAACGTCGAAAAATCGCACTCCTGATCCAGACCTCCAGCGACTGGAGCCGCCAGATCATTCAGGGCATCGCTGACTATGCTTTCGAGCAGGGGGGCTGGGACTTCTGGATTGAATTCCGGGGACTCAAAGAACAGTTGCAGATTCCCGCCTCCTGGCACGGGCACGGCACCATCTGTCGATTGACGGACGCACGAATTCGTCAGTCGATCATCGGTCGGCGTCTGCCTGCGGTGAACGTCTCCTGGCTGGGAACGCATTCAACCCGCATTCCGAAAGTCGTTTCAGACGAACGGGCCTGTGCCCGCATGGCGGCGGACTTCTTCCTTAACAAGGGCTTTCGTTCGTTTGGCTATATTGGTGCCGACCCTAATTTGAAATACCCTCCCACTATTCAGCACGATTTTGAATCGGCGGTCAGCGAGTCGGGGGGCGTCTGTTATGACTTCCCTTATTACGAACTGACGAAGGAAGCGGACTACGAACAGCAGCAGCATCGACTGAAAGAATGGTTGCGGGAGCTGCCCAAGCCGGTGGCGTTGCTGGTCTGGTCGAGCAAGGTGGGACGCGAAGTGGCAACGGTCTGCGTGAATCATCATCTGGAAATCCCGGACCAGGTGGCGATCCTCAGCATCGAACACGACCCGCTGATGTCGGCGCTGTCGCCGGTTCCGTTGTCCTGTATCAACCAGGGGCCGCATGTCGTCGGTCATGCCGCGGCACAGTTGCTGGATCAGATGATCCAGGGGCAGCCCGCGCCGAGGACGCCGGTGCTGATTCCTCCTCTGTCCATCGAAGAGCGGGCTTCCACGGATACGCTGTTCGCCGATGACGATCTGGTTCGCGAGGCGATCCAGCTGATTCGTCAGCAGGCACATCTTCCCCTGCAGGTCACCGATCTCACGCAGCGGCTGAATGTCTCGCGTCGCATTCTGGAACATCGTTTTCAGAAGGCCCTGCATCGCTCGCCGGCCAGTGAAATCCGTCAGGCAAAGTTGAACCGGATTACCCGTCTGCTGAGGGAGACCAACCTGACGATTTCGCAGATCGCGGAACGCTGTGGCTTTCAGCATCAGGAAGCGATGATTCGCATGTTCGGTCGCGAGATGGGCATGTCGCCCCGGGAATATCGACAGTCGAGTCATACGCTGCGCTGAGTGTTTCCGGACGGTCGGCAATTCCTTGCGAATCTGACCACTGGTTTGATGGCGATGGGGAACCGCCGATGGTACGATCAAAGAAGAGCAACAACTCTGTTTTATACCCGCTGTTCTGTCTGAGGAAGATCACCATGATTTCAACGTTCTCACGTGTGTGGCTGCTGCTGGTTTTTACCACTCTGCTCGCGGTGCCTGTAACTGCTGCGGAAGACGATGCCGGTTCGATTTTTATCGAAGGCTATACGAATCAGTTGAGCTATCAGCCCGGCGAGAAGATTCAGTTTCACCTCAACAGTTCCGAACCGCAGTATTCGATTGAGATCACCCGCCTGGGAGCTGAGAACAAAACCGTTTATAAAGAGACGCGTCAGAACGGAGCCGCTCATCCCGTGCCTGAAGATGCTTCGTCGAACGGCTGTCACTGGCCGGCGGCGTTTGAGCTGACGGTTCCCGATTCCTGGGCCAGTGGTTATTACAGTGTGCGTCTGGCAGTACGCGACGGGGGTGGTAAATTTATTCAGCGGAATTCCCGTTCGGCTGAGTCGAGCCTGTTTTTCATTATCCGCCCCCAGCAGCCCGGCTCTCAAACCAAAATCCTGATTCAACTCTCGACCAACACATACAATGCTTACAACAACTGGGGAGGCTCGAGCCTGTATAGCTACCATGGTCGCGATCATCTGCAGGGGCACCGCGTCTCGTTTGATCGTCCGCTGGCCGGTCAGTTTTCGAACTGGGAATACCCGTTCATCGCCTGGGCCGAACAGAATGGGTACCAGCTGGACTACGCCGCCAACAGCGATCTGGAATTTCATCCCGAAATTTTGCAGCATTACAAACTGGTTCTCAGTGTGGGCCATGATGAATACTGGTCTGCGCCGATGCGCGATCACCTGGAGCAGTACATTAAGCAGGGAGGCAATGTCGCGTTCTTCAGTGGAAATTCGGTCTGCTGGCAGGTGCGGAGTGAAGATGACGGACGCGCCCTGACTTGCTGGAAACAGTGGTACAACCAGGATCCTGTTTTCCCGACGGACGATCATAGCACCTTGACCACGCTCTGGAGTCATCACCTGGTCAACCGGCCGGAAAATCAACTGACAGGCGTGGGCTTTCTGTACGGCGGCTATCATAAGAGCCACGGTCAGTTCATGGATGGTTCTGCTGCCTATCGCGTGCATCGTCCCGAGCACTGGATCTTTGAGAAAACGGGGATCAAGCAGGGTGACGAATTCGGGGGCAAAGATACGATAGTCGGTTACGAATGCGACGGCTGTCAGTTTGTGATGCAGGACGGTCTGCCTGTGCCGACCCATAAAGATGGCACTCCGAAGACCTTTCAGATCCTGGCGACCTGTCCGGCGAAATGGGCTCCCGGTGACAGCCTGTGGTACGATCGCTTCGAGAAAGACCGGGTCGGTGCCGCAGTGCTGGGTATGTATACCAACGGCGGGACCGTGCTGACGGTGGGGAGCACCGACTGGGCACACGGCCTGCGCGGGAAAGATCCAATCGTCCAGCAGATCACCAGGAACGTCCTCGACCGGTTGTCTAAGTGATGATTAGTTCGGCAGGAGTCCATCCCGTTCCGAACGGGTGATACTGTAGAGCACATGCCGCTGCAGCGGATCGTTCTCGGGTAGTCCGGGATGATCGAAGTTGTCGATATACGACATGCCGATTTTTTCCATCACGCGGCGGGAAGCGATGTTGGAGGGGACCGTGAATGAGACGATCTGTTTCAGGTTGCATTCATCAAAGCCAAAGTCGAGAACGGCGTGTGCGCCTTCCGTAGCGTATCCCTGGTTCCAGTAGGGGGTTGCCAGTCGCCAGAGAATTTCGATGCAGGGCGTAAAAAACGCGGTGAACTGGGGAACCGTCAGGCCGATGAATCCGGCGAAGGAAGTCTGGTCTTTAATCTCGACGGCCCATAAGCCGAAGCCGTACTCTTCGAAGTGCTTTCGGATTTCTTCCACCATCTGCACGCTCTGCTCGGAAGTCAGCGTGGACGGATAATACTGCATGACGCGTGGGTCTTTATTGAGCTCGACGAAAGGTGCGATATCATCCTCGCACCACCGTCGTAAAATCAGCCGAGTCGTTTCCACTGTTCTGGTTCCTGCAAGTTCATCAAGTTGTTTCAGTCGTGTAGTACTCTCTCTACGCAGACACCCGGTTTGTAACGGAGAAATATCCGGCAATTCCCTTTTATTTCAAAAACAGGGTGCGTTTTTTATCGATATTGAAAGTCGCTCGTCCTTCTGTTCAAATAAATAAATATCATTTAAATATCGCCACGCTCTCTCAAGGGCTCACATTCCGCTTGGAGTACATAGAGATGAAAATGTCTGTTTTTGGGGCAATGTTCGTAACTTTAACCCTCTACAGTACTAATTGTCTTCCGGCGGAAGAATCTAATGGAGAAACTTCTCTGATTAAGGTTCCGGGAGCCTGGGAAGACCAGCAGGCAGGGAAATATGCAGACCTGGACGGGTTCGCCTGGTATCGCTGCTACGTCAAAGTTCCCAACAACTGGGCCGACATGAATGCCCGTCCCCTCTGGCGGGATTCGGTGACACTCTCCATCGAAAAACTGGCGGATGCTCACGAAGTCTATATCAACGGGACGCGCATCGGTCAGATTGGAAAGTTCCCTCCGAACTTCGAAAGTGGCTTCGACAGTTATCAGCGCTACAAGGTTCCGCCGGGAACGCTCAAGCTGGGGAAGTACAATACGATCTCGGTCCGCGTTTATAACGAAGCAGGCCCGGGAGGTTTCCGGGGCGCACCTCCGATCCTGGCCGGTTACTTTCTGGAATGCGTGCTCAAAGGGGAATGGGAATTCCTGCCGGGCGATGATGTGAAATGGGCTCTGACTGCCCGCGAGCAGAAGCCGGCTCAGGCCGCTTTCGATGAGTTCACCCCGGCCACCTCGACACTCAAACGCTCCGCCAAACTTTCTCCGGGGCGACGCCTCTCCCCCGAGAAGTCGATGACACTTTTCGAAACCGATGACGATGTGGCCGTGGATCAGTTGCTCACCGAACCTCTGGTAGGGCAGCCATTGTTTATGAGTTTCGATGAACGAGGGCGGATGTGGGTCGTACAGTATCGCCAGTATCCTTATCCCGCGGGACTCAAGGTGTTGAGCCGGAATAAATATTACCGAATGGAATTCGACCGGGTCTCCCCGCCGCCTCCCAACCACTTCCCGGGTAACGACCGGATTACAATTCATGAAGATACCAACGGTGACGGCAAGTACGATGCACACAAGGTCTTTGCCGGCGATCTCAATATTGCGACGTCGGTTGTCAAAGGGCGTGGCGGGATCTGGGTCCTCAATCCACCTTACCTCCTGTTTTATCCCGACAAAGACAACGACGACATTCCCGATGGCGATCCGGAAGTTCGCCTGTGGGGCTTTGGTCTGTCCGATACACACTCGGCGCCCAACAGTCTGCAGTGGGGACCAGACGGCTGGCTCTACATGGTGCAGGGGAGTAACCTCGTTTCGCATTTGAAGAATACTGATAAGCCGGATGCGAAATCGATTTACTGTGAGGGACCCGGGGTCTGGCGCTATCATCCCGAAACAGGGCGTTACGAACTTTTCGCTGAAGGGGGCGGTAATGCCTTCGGGCTGGAAGTCGATGCCGACGGCCGTGTTTATTCCGGCCATAACGGCGGAGGCACCCGCGGGTTCTATTATGTCCAGGGAGGTTATTACGAAAAGGGGACCGAGCGGAAGTATGGCGATGTGAGTAACCCGTATGCCTTTGGTCTGCTGCCTTTCATGAAGCATGCCGCTACGCCCCGCTTCAGTCACGCTCTGGTGAAATACGAGGGGGACACGCTCCCCGAGCGTTTCAAAGGGAAGTTGATTTCCGTCGATCCGCTGCACCAGTATCTGGTCCTCACTCAAGTGAATCAACTGGGGTCTTCCTTTCAGACTGAAGACGTGGGCTTTCCATTAAAGAGTACCGACCTGGGATTCCGTCCGGTGGCGATCTACACGGGACCTGACGGAGGTGTTTACATCGCTGACTTTTACGAAGAATTCATCGCGCATGGTCAGCACTACCAGGGACAGATCGATCCCAATTCGGGCCGCGTCTATCGCCTCCGCGGTAAGGATGCGGCGCCCCGTAAGATTGAGGACTTGAGTCAAAAGAGTTCGCGGGAACTGCTGGATCTGCTCAAACATCCCAACGAATGGCACCGCCGCACTGCGCTGCGACTGCTGGGCGACCGTAAAGATGCGTCCGTGATTCCTACACTCAAACAATGGATCAAAGAGAACGACGGACACCTTGCCCTGGAGGCATTCTGGGCGTTGAATCTCTCGCAGGGCTTTGACGATGCCGTCGCAGAAGAGACATTGAAACATCCTTATCCCATGGTCCGCTTCTGGACGGTGCGTCTGCTGGGGGACGACAAAGTGGTCTCCAGTCACATTGGTGAGCAACTGATCGAGGCCGCGCGGAACGAACCGAATGCGGAAGTCCGTGGTCAGCTGGCGGCAACCGCTCGACGCCTGCCTGCGGATATCTGTCTGCCCCTGGTCGAAGCCTTGAGCCGTTATGAGGCAGACGTGGACGATCCGCATCAGCCGCTGATGCTCTGGTGGGCGCTGGAATCCAAGTCGGTTTCCGATCGTGAACAGGTACTCGCCTTGTTTAAAGACAAACAGTTCTGGGAGCGTCCCCTGGTGCAGTCGGCACTGCTGGAACGACTGATTCGTCGCTACGCGACCGCAGGCAGCCGAACGGATCTGGTCACCTGTGCGAAACTGTTCGAGCTGGCTCCCGATGCGAAGTCACGCCAACTGCTGATGACCGGCTTCGAGAACTCGTTCAAGGGTCGTTCGCTGGCCGGGCTGCCTGAAGCACTGGTTAAAGCTCTGGCGGATGCGGGGGGCGGATCGACGACGCTGCAGATGCGGCTGGGAAATCAGGCCGCGATTCAGACGGCACTGGACGCGTTGAAAACACCAGGCAAGAATCAGGCTGAGCTGCTGGACTATATTCAAGTGCTGGGTGAACTGCAGGAACCGCAGGCCCGGCCCGTGATGCAGTCTTTATTGAGCAGTACCAAAAACAGCGATTTGCAGACCGGATTGCTGGTCGCGCTGCAGAAATATCAGCAGCCGGACATCGCGGCGGTGATTCTCAAACGCTATCCGGACTTTTCTGAATCCGTCCGCGAAGTCGCGTTGAGTACGCTCGTCAGTCGGAAGGAATGGACTCGCGACTTGCTGGCTGCGGTGGAAGCAGGACAGCTGGACGCGCAGGCGATTCCTGAAGACCTGGTTCGCAAGATGACGATTCACCAGGATCCGCAGATCACAGAACTCGTAGGTCGGCACTGGAAAGAGATCCAGGGCGCATCGAACCAGCAGATGCAGGCCAGCATTGCCCGTATCTCAGGCGTGCTGGAGCAGGGCAGCAGCGACGTTTATCGCGGTAAGGAACTGTACCAGCAGAACTGTGCCAAGTGTCACATGCTGTTCGGGGAAGGCAAACGCGTGGGACCGGAGTTGACGCAGTACAAACGCGACGATTCCCTGCGGATGCTGATGCACGTGGTGAATCCGAGTGCGGAAATTCGCGAGGGTTTTGAAACGTACCTGGTGATCACCGACGATGGTCTGGTGGTTTCCGGCTTCCTCTACGATCAGGACAAACAGATTGTCGTGATCCGCGGGGCCGATGGTCAGAACGTAACCATCAAGCGGGAGAACATCGATGAGATGATCAAGCAGCCCAAGTCCCTGATGCCCGAAGGTCTGCTCGATAAACTCAGTGACCAGGAACTGCGGGACCTGTTCGGATTCCTGCGAAGCAGTCAGCCGGTTTTCAAATAAGCGAGCTGTCCGGATCAGAAGTCCTCAGGGAGAGAACCGGGCGATGAGTTCACTCGCGTAATCGAGCTGGGGAATCAGGCAGGGATGCTTGTACTGTTCGAAGCTGCCTCCCGGTTTCTGCTGACGTTCAGTCGCGAAACGCTGCCAGGTGCCTGGCTTGAGCGGGCAGGGGACCGGCGGTGCCAGTCGTCCGGACTGACGCTTCTCGGCGTATTCACAGTTGGTTTCCTGCAGACGTTGATCGAAGTCGGCGAGCAGTCGCGTGAGCGTTTCATCCGTGAGCATCGGTGATGCTTCGAATAAGAGCTGATAACAGGGGGGCTCGCCCCATTGTGGAATCACCGCGAATTGTCCCAGTTCCAGCGCATGTTGCTGTGTTGCGCTACGGACGGCGTCGACGACCTGTGACTCGGTGATCTTTTCACCGGTCAGGTTCGAGATGTGTGCGCCTTTGTGAAGGAACGCGAGCAGGGGAGTGGACTGATAAAAGCCGGTGCAACGCACGACGTCACAGATATGGTAACGATAGAGACCCGAGGGGGTGGTCAGCAGGATATAATAGTTCTGCCCCTCTTCCAGTTGATCCGCAGTCAGGATGTGCGAGGTCTTCAACGGGTCTTCCGCTTCGGGGACGAACTCGAAGAAGTGCGACGTGATGTCCAGAACGCCGCTCGAGGTGCCTGAGTCGAGCGGAATCGTCATGCGTCCTTCGCTGGCCGAGAGACCATGATCGCGGACCGGCAGATCGCCATAGTACGGTTTAAGCTGTGACAGGTAAGCACCGGCGCTGCCCCCCGTCCAGACTGCGAGCACGGAGAGTCCGGGCCAAAAATCGCGGGGATAAAGGTGTCCGGTGCGTTCGATGATCTGTTCCAGTTCCCGCGCGCGGCCTCGGTTCTTTCGCTGCAGCCGACGTTTGAGTTTGCCCAGGATCTGCAGGTCCATCTGAGCGGCACCCGTCAGGCGTCCCTCGGCAATATCGCGTACCAGCGATTCTTTTTCCTGGTCAGCAAACTGGGCCAGGTGGAGCAGGGTGCTGGGGTTGGCGGTGGTAAGCATGCCCACATGCCGGTCGGCGAGTGCGAGTCGCAGGGCGGTGTAATATTTCAGTTGCGGGTCGTCGATGCGTGACACGTCTCCGGGGACGGTATACATCGACTGCACGACGGGACTCTGCATCGCTGCGACCAGGCCGCTGATATTGCCGCAGGGAGTGCCACCAGGTGTGCGGAACTTGTCAAAGTTGCTGGTGAGCTGCACGATGTTCTGATACTTCAGCGGCGCGAAATCGTCATAGGTCAGAATGCCCCAGTTCTGCCAGCCCTGGCGATAGTCTTTGAGGAACGGGGCGGTGATCGGGATGAACTTGGAATCGGTGGTGGTGCCGCTGCTGAGCGTAAACATCAGCAGGCGATTCTCTGGCCCCAGCAGCGCAGCGGTTTCCCCCTGTTTGACGCGTTCAATGTAGGGGCGAAAGAATTCGTATTCGGAAACCGGGAAGCGGGATTGAAACTCTGCAATCGTGCAGGAACCGTCCAGGTTGTACTGGCGGCTCAAATCGCTGGCAGCGTTTAACTGCAGAATGCGCTGCAGCGTCGCCTGTTGAACCGAGCGACAGTCAGAGGTGCAGGCGAGGAATTCATGAGCGGCACGACGATAGCGTCGTCGCACGAAGGTTCCCCCGAAAGCCCGTAGCACATACAGGGCATGCATTCCTTGCTCCCCGGACGAAATGTTCTGCGCTCAGAAAAGGGTCCACGTGGAGGAGAGTCTGCCTGAAGAGAGAACTCTCCTCCTGCCAGATGGAACCGGACGATTAATCTTCGTCGTCGTCTTTCTTCTTTTTCTTCTTTTTGCCGATCGAGATTTTCTCGACGCGGACTTTGGGCAGACCCAAGGCGCCCTGGCCATCGGCCCAGCGGTCTTCGAACTTCAATTTCTCAATACGTTCAGCACGCTTCAAAACGTTGCGGGCACGGGTCAGCGAGCTTTTGCTCTTCAAACTTTTGTCGAGTGACACGGTGTCATCCCCTCTGAATAGATGTTATTTCGAAGACGGTCATTTACTATGGAAATTGACCGTCAAAACTGGCATAGTGGTGTCTTATTCGCAAGAAGCGCTCTAGCAGCATGCTGGTCAAACGGACATTTGCCCGCGACGATTTGCGAAGCGACATATGGTAAAAGGAAATGTCAACGATTGCAACCGCTGCTAAATGAAACCTTTCAGCTGTTTTTCGCGAAATTCTGAAATTTCGCCCTGAAACCGGGATCGAGGGAGACCAGACCATTTCTTTGTACGATACAAATTTCACCTTGTTGGACTGGTCCATCGTCGTCTGTTACCTGCTCTCATCAATCGTAATTGGTTTGTGGGCCAATCGTTACGTCGGAAACCTCTCCGATTATCTGGTTGCCGGCCGCAAATTACGGCTTCGACTGGCCCTGGCGACGATGACGGGGACCGAACTGGGTCTCGTAACCGTGATGTACATGGCCGAACTCGGCTTTACCCAGCAGTACGCCTCCCTGTATCTCGCTTTTCTGGAGGCGGGAGCGGTGTTGTTGATAGGTCTGACCGGCTTTGTTGTCTATCGGCTCCGACAATCCTCGATCATGACGATCCCCGAATATTACGAACAACGGTACTCGCAGTCGGTGCGGGTGGTCGGGGCGACGGTGATGGTCGTCTCGGGCGTCTTGAACATGGGGCTGTTCCTTAAAGCGGGCTCGCAGTTTCTGACCGCGGTTTCCGGACTGCAGGATGAGATGTACCTCAAACTGATCATGACGGGGCTGTTGCTGCTGGTGCTGTTCTATACGGTGCTGGGGGGAATGGTTTCGGTGGTGATCACCGACCTGATCCAGTTCCTGATCCTGGGGACCGGCATGGTAATTGTGACTGGTGTAGTCTTCTGGTCGATCGGCTGGGACGGACTCTCGGCGATTGTTACCGAGCAGAACGGTTATTATGACCCCTTCCATCCTGAGAATAACTCGGGGAACGGGAATCCCATCGGTTGGCTGCAGATCGTGCAGATGGCAATTGTCATCGGTTCGGCCGCTCTGCTCTGGCCAACCAGCGCGGCCCGTACGCTCTCCTGTCAGAGTGCGGAAGTCGCTCAGAAACTCTATTCGCTGAGTTCCATCTCCTTTCTGGCACGACGTGCCCTGCCTGTGTTCTGGGGGATCGGGACGTTTGCATTTTTCGCTTCCCAGCCGGAACTGTTCCAGGAATTTCATCAGGCCGTGGAAACCAACGCCTCGATTACCTCGCTGTCTGCGATGCCTCTGTTTCTGGCGAAAGTGGTGCCGACCGGCTTATTAGGGCTGGTGACAGCAGGCATGATTGCCGCCTTCATGTCGACCCACGACAGCTATCTGCTCTGCTGGAGTGGCGTGATTACCCAGGATATTATTGCTCCCATCGCCGGGCCGATGAGCCAGCGTTCCCGGATTCTGACAACACGGATTTCGATCTTCGTGATCGGGGCGATGCTTCTGACCTGGGGGCTCTGGTACGAAGTCAGCAGCGATCTCTGGGGTTATCTGGCCGTCACGGGAGCCGTGTATCTGTCGGGGGCGATTCCCACGGTGGTCGGTGGTTTGTACTGGAAACGGGGCAGCCGGGCCGGCGCACTGGCGGCGATTCTGGGAGGTCTGTCAGGATTGTTGGCGATGGGGCCCTGCGTGGTTCTGATCAACAAACTTTTTGCGACCAGCTTAAATGGCACACACCTGACGCTGCTGACGTTTGTGTTTTCGAGCGTGGCATACATCGTATTTTCACTGTTGATTCCCGATCGACATGCTGAAACCAGTCCGAATGTCTCCGTCAATCCGGCTTAAACTGAGAGAGAAACGATTATGTACCTGTGGATGAGTATCTGGACTGCCTTGCTCTTGACCAGTGGGCTCGCGTTTCTGGTCGTACTGGTTTACGTCGTGAGTGGCGTCAAAGCGGAACTGAAAGCGACACTCAATGACCTGCGGGCCGATGTGAATGAATCACAGGCGCACGAAGAAATTCTGGATCGTCCCATCGAATAAGTCGCTTTGTGCTGCGAAACCACACCCAGGACACGGTTTATAAACGGCTAAAAATTCGGGTTTTCTGAACAATTGACTGGTGAATCAGTTACGATCCTGCTATTTTTTAAACTAGACCCGTAGAGCTTTTATGGCTGAATAGACGGGCTGTTGCTGTTTCCTGCTGGGAGTCGCGTCGCTCATGATGTGCCCTTTTTGTCGTGATGGTGAGACGAAAGTCATTGATTCGCGCTTGAGTCAACCTTTCAGTGTACGCCGCAGGCGTGAATGTCTGGCCTGCGGCAAACGCTTCACGACCTATGAAAAGATTGAAGAATCCCCCTCAAAGTCGTCAAGAAAGATGGGGCTCGTGTCCCCTTCGATCGGATGAAAATGGTCAAGGGGATTGAGACGGCCTGCTACAAACGCCCGGTCAGTCCCGATCAGATCGAATCGATTGTGGCCCAGATCGAAGCCGAAATCTATGAGAACTTCGATCGCGAAGTCCCCTCGCGGTTCATCGGCGAGCGGGTCTCCACGGAATTGAAGAACGTCGACCAGGTGGCTTTCGTCCGTTTTGCTTCAGTCTATCGGAACTTTACCGACGCCAACGATTTCGTGACCGAAATCCAGCCCATGCTGCGAACCGACGATTAGGCTCGCTTCAGGCCTAGGTGCCTAAGCGATGATTTCGGGAACCACGTTGCCGGCTACACCGGTGATCCGCATGTCGAGTCCCTGGAATTTGAACGTCAGCCGTTCGTGATCCATGCCCAGCAGATGCAGCAGGGTTGCGTGAAAATCATTCACGTGCATCGGTTTTTCGGCCACGTTGAAGCCGATGTCATCGGTCTTGCCGTAAGCGAATCCGCGTTTGACGCCGCCGCCTGCCATCCAGACGGTATAGGCATCCTTGTGATGGTCGCGACCGGGTGACTTGCGATCTCCCTGAACCATGGGAGTGCGGCCGAACTCCGCGCCCCAGACGACCAGCGTGTCATCGAGAAGGCCTCGCTGCTTGAGGTCTTTAATCAGAGCCGCGATCGGTTGATCGACCTGCTTACATTTATTCTTGAGCCCGTTGACCAGGTTACCGTGATGGTCCCAGCCCTGGTCGAACAACTGCACGAACCGCACGCCTCGTTCCACCAGTCGTCTTGCCAGCAGACAGTTGTTGGCGAAGCTCGCTTTGCCGGGCTGGGTGCCGTACTGTTCGTGGATGTGTTTGGGTTCGTTGGAAATATCCATCAGCTCAGGCACCGCGGTCTGCATGCGATACGCCATTTCATACTGGTTGATGCGGGTAGCGATTTCGGGATCGCCGACATCCGCCAGCTGGACTTTATTCAAATGGTTCACACTGTCGATGATCCGCTTGCGGTCCTCACCGGTCATCCCTTTGGGATTCGAGAGGAACAGCACCGGGTCCCCCTGAGAGCGGAATTCGACCCCCTGGTAAATGCTGGGCAGAAAGCCGCTGCCCCACAGGCTGTTGCCGGCACCGGCGACATTGCCGGTGATCAGTACGACAAAGCCGGGGAGATTACTGTTTTCCGAACCGAGACCGTAGTTGACCCACGAACCCAGTGAAGGCCGTCCAAAGCGGGAGAAGCCGGTCTGGAAGAAGAGTTGTGCGGGGGCATGATTGAAATGATCGGTCTTGAGTGAGTGGATCATGCAGAGTTCATCCGAGACCGACCCGAGATGGGGCATCAGCTCGGAGATGGGGATGCCTGCTTCTCCCTGTCGCTGATAGGCAAACGGGCTGCCCATCAGTTTGGGTTGTTCGCGGATGAACGCCAGTCGCAGGCCTTCCCAGAGTTTGTCGGGAACGAGTTCGCCGTCCAGTTCCTGCAGTTTCGGTTTCGCGTCGTATAAATCGAGATGCGAAGGGGCACCGACCATGTGCAGGAAGATCACATTCTTTGCTTTGGGCGTAAAATGCGATTCGCGGGCTGCCATCGGATTTACGGCAGTGGGGATGTTTCCCAGCAGGTCATTGGCGAGCAGTGTGGTTAAAGCCGCTCCTCCGACACCCATGCCGGCCCGTTGAAAGAATTCACGACGGGTATAATTCAACAGTTGTTGCATGTGCTCGTTCATGATTATCCCTTGGTGATTGTTTCGTCGAGGTTGAGCAGGATGTTGGCAACATACAGCCAGGCCGCCATGCGGGATGCACCGACACCTTCGGGGCGGTCTTTCGCAGAGATCAGTTTCTGGGCTGCCTGGGGATGGTCCTCGAAATGTTTTAATTCCTGTTCGAAGACTTTTGTGAGGTGATCGACTTCCACATCCTGAGGTTGACGGGCTACACAAAGGCGGAAGGCGTATGCGATTCGTTCCCGGTCGGTCATGCCATCGTTCATACCGTGTGTCGCCAGTCGTCGGGCCAGGCCGGTGGCGATCTCAATATACGCCGGGTCATTGAGCAGGGTCAGCGCCTGAAGGGGCGTGTTGGTCCGCGAGCGATTGATCGTGCAGGCACCCCGGTCGGGAGCATCAAAGTTCGTGAAACTCGGGTAGGGGGCACTGCGCCGCCAGATCACATACACGCCGCGGCGGAAGCGATCTTCTTCAGTGGAAGTATTGTATTTCGGAGCATTGCGCCCCACGTGCCGCCAGAGTCCCTGGGGTTGCGGCGGATAGATGGGCGGCCCTCCCATTTTGGTAGAGAGCAGGCCGCTGATGGCCAGTGCGTTGTCGCGAATGGTTTCCGCCGAGAGACGCAGGCGGGGTCCGCGGGTCAGCAGTTTGTTATAGGGATCGGCTTCAAGCAGTGCGGGGGTGATCTTCGATGACTGCTGATACGTGGCGGACATCACGATCAGTTTATGCACGTGTTTCATCGACCAGTTGTGTTCCATGAACTCGACGGCCAGCCAGTCGAGCAGTGCGGGATGCGTGGGAGGATCACCCTGACTGCCGAAATCTTCCTGGGTGGCGACGATCCCCTGTCCGAAGAACTGCGACCACCAGCGATTCACGGTCACACGGGCGACCAGCGGATTCTCCGGAGCGACAAGCCACTTCGCGAAGGCGAGCCGGTTGGGCGTGTCTTCTGCCTGGAGTGGATGCAGGGACTCGGGTGTCTGCGGTTTGACCTGGGCGCCTTTGTCGAGGAAGTTGCCCCGCTTGAAGATGTTGTTCATCCGGGGCTTGTCCATTTCGACCATCACCAGCGATGTGTCCGGCTCAAGAGCATTTAGCTGCTGGCGAACCTCGTTCAACTGTTCGGTCAGAGCGGCGAAATCCGGATCCTGTTCCCGCTGGTAGGCGTTCAGTGCTTTGGTCTGTTTGGCAGTCCGTTTGTCGGTTTTCGTATTCAGGATTTTGCGGATCTTGTCGGGAACCTTGCTCCCCTCTTCAGAGTTTTCCAGCAGAGCAAGCGTTGCTTCTTCCCAGGCTGGATACCCGGTTTCGAGTTCCTTCTGTCGCTGATTGAGTTGCTTCTGCAGGGCCAGGCGCTCTTTGGTCAGTTGATCTTTCTGTTGTTGAGCTGTTTTACTGAGGGGCACCATCAGTTTGGGGCCGGTGACATCAAAAGTCACACTTTTACCTACCTGCTTCACTTCCAGCGGTGTGTTATTGAAGAAAGCGAAGATCTGGTAATAGTCCTGTTGTGTGAACGGGTCATACTTGTGGTTGTGGCATTGTGCACATTCGAAGGTGGTGCCGAGCCAGACCAAGCCGGTGGTGTTGACCCGGTCAAAGATCTGATTAACGCGGTTCTCTTCGGGATCGACGCCCGCTTCCACGTTACAGGTGGTGCAGCGATGAAAGCCGGTGGCGATTTTCTGATCGAGACTCGCGTCGGGCATCAGGTCGCCGGCGATCTGTTGAATGGTAAACTGATTGAAGGGCATGTCCCGGTTGAGGGCGTTGATGACCCAGTCCCGGTAGAGCCACATCTCGCGGAGCTGATCTGCCTGGAAGCCGTTCGAGTCCGCATAGCGGGCCAGGTCGAGCCACTGGCGGGCCCACTTCTCGCCGTAGCGGGGGGACTTGAGCAGGCTGTCGACATACTTTTCATAGGCGGCCGGTGAAGGATCTTTTTCGAAGGCAGCCACCTGTTCCGGAGTGGGAGGCAGGCCGATCAGATCCAGGGAAACGCGACGCAGCAGCCGGGCGGGTTCGGCCAGCTGCGCCTGTTGCAACGCAGGTTTCTGCTGCTGCAGTTTTTTGACCACGAAGGCATCGATGGCGTTGTTGACGCGCGGCGTGCCTTTGACTTTCGGCAGTGGTTGTTTCACCGGGGGCACGTAGGCCCAGTGTTTCGGTTCTTCCGATTCGGTGGGCCAGTCGGCTCCCTGATCGATCCACTGTTTGAGTGTGGCGATTTCCTGTGCGGTGAGACGCTCGCCTGCATCTGCGGGAGGCATCTGTTCGCTGTCGTCTTTTGACGCGACACGATGCATGAGCACGCTCTGGTCGCTTTTACCCGAGATGATGGCGGGCTCGCCGGAATCGTTACGGAGCAGCAGATTTTTACGACTGGTCAGCCGCAGTCCCCCTTCGCGGGCATCGGGACCGTGACAGTCCTGACAATGTTTGACGAAGAGCGGCCGGATCGATTTTTCAAAATCAATCTTGGCGCCGGCAGCCGGTTTGTCTGCGGGCGCTGGTGCTGCGCTGGCAGACCAGGCGCTCAGCGTGAGTGCACTGATCAGTGAGAGACCTGCGTAGAGCGCTCGTGGAACTTGAGAACCATACATACGCGTTCAATTCCTGACAGGCGGTACTTCCAAGGCTGTTGGCGACCTGGAAAGTGACCTGATGAGAAGATTGAAAGTAATGCCGGTCCGTCAGAACCGCCGATATCGGAGGGACGGTAGTCAGACACCACTGCCTGACGGGCTGAATGTGTTATCAGGGGAATGTGTTGTTGTTTCTCGGAGAGAAAATCAAGCTTTTAAGATAACCCGACCGAGGCCGGAATTCAAGTTTTTTCCCGGATTGCAGGGGGTCTGAGACAGGGGCGGCTGGTCGTAAGTCATTTTGTAAAAGGTAGATAAATGCTGGACTTGTAGCATTGTGGCCCACTTCTTTGAGCCCCGGGTGGTCCCGGATGGAATCCGGGATTGCCGCAGGCAACAGGAAACTGTCAGAGTAAATCTGAGAGTCGTTAAGTGGGATTCGAGTCGGATTGATTCCAGCAACGCTGTTGTGTTCTGAACAGGTGAGGCCCCACCGTCAGTTTCCTGCTCGCTGCGCTCAGCCCGAATTGCATTCGGGCCCACCCATCAATTTTGTGGGATGATATGCGAGCTGTTTGTTTACAACCATCACGACTTGGATTTGGCCGGTTTCTTTTTCTGTGGTCGTTTCATTTTCTGAGCCGACTTGCCTGCTTCGAAGATATCGACGTCGCCGTTGTTTTCCTGGGGGGCTCCCGGAGTCGAGCGTCCCCGGTCCACGTAGCTCTGCAGCAGGTCGGTCAATTCTTTGACGACTTCGGGGTATTCGGACTGCAGATTTTTCTGTTCATTCAGATCCGCATTCAGATCATAGAGCTGGATGGGGGGGAGCTGACTGAGATCGTCTTTGCCCGGCCGAGGGTGACTCCAGCCTCCCGATCCCGGACAGAGTTCGAGCTTCCAATGATCTTTCCGGATCGAGAAGGCACCGCGAATCGAATGATGGACGGCGGCTTCGCGGAGGGGCTGCGTGTCTTTGCCTTCCAGTGCCGGCAGGATGCTGACGCTGTCTTCGCCTGCGTTATCGGGCAGTTTCGCACCGACGATATCCGCGGCGGTGGCCATCAGATCGGTCAGGCAGGTCAGCTGATCGGAGTGCGTGCCGGCTTTGACGCGGGCCGGCCAGTTGGCAATGAAGGGGACGCGATGTCCGCCTTCGTAGATGTCGGCCTTGTGGCCCCGGAAGCGGTAGCTGGGTTGATGATCTTTGTCGGCCATCTCTTTGAAGTTGGCTGCGGGGGAGCAGCCGTTGTCTGCGGTGAAGATGACGAGCGTATTTTCATGGATGCCCTGCTTCTTGAGTGCCTGCATCACCTGGCCCACGGTGTCATCGACCTGCATGACGAAATCGCAATACTCGTTGATGCCGCTCTTGCCCTGCCATTCGGGTGTGGGCAGGATCGGGGTGTGTGGTGCGTTGAGGGGGAAGTAGATGAAGAACGGCTTCCCTTTTTTAGAAGCGGCCGCGTGTTCGTCGATGATCTGGACGGTTTTCTCAGTGATGCGGGGCAGCACGTCGATGGCTTCGAAATCTTTGTGGGCAGGGCCATCCCGGAAGAAGGCCTTGGTGACAGTGGGGATACCCTGGCTCTTGTTGTTTTCAATATAGACATAGGGGGGCATGTCGAGTGAGGCACTGATGCCGAAGAAGTAATCGAAGCCGACACTGTTGGGGCCGTTCTGAATCGGTTTCGAGTAATCGACGTCCCAGCCGGGATTGGTTTTTTTGTTATACGACTTCTCAGTGGCGATGCCGCCGTCTTTGAGTGTCCAGTCCATGCCCAGGTGCCACTTCCCGACTGCGGCGGTATAGTAGCCATGCTGCTTGAGCATGGAAGGGACTGTCATGCGATGCTGTTCAATCAGCCGCCGCGAGAGTCCCCAGAGCACGCCGCTCTTCAGGCGGGAGCGCCAGTTATAGCGACCGGTGAGCACGCCGTAACGGGTGGGTGTGCAGACGGAGGAACTGGAATGGGCGTCGGTAAAAATCATCCCCCCTTTGGCGAGTTGATCCAGGTGCGGGGTCGCGATTTTACATTCCGGGTTGAGCGCCTTGATATCTCCATAGCCCATGTCATCGGCGAGGATGTAGATAATGTTGGGATCGTTTGATTTTTCCGCGGCGACGGCAGATGCAGTGCAGCAGAGCGTGGCCACCCAGCATGTAAGCGTGAAGACTATAGAGAGAAACAGAAAACGCGTTGTGCGGGTTCTGGCAGATAAAGCGAGCGCAACGTTGGCTGACGGCATGGTGAGTCCTCTGAGAAATGTTAGTCTGTTGTATTTTCTTCAGTATCAACCAACGGGACCGCAGGGTCAAGCAAATCGTGCTGTGAATCGGCTATGCGACTGGAGAAGCGAGCAAGTCTTTAAAACCCGGTATTCGGGTACCAGCGGCTGTAATAATTTTCGCCCAGTCTGGTCAGGGGGATGGCAGTGGGTTTGAAAATGAGTGAGCCGGCGCTGATTTGCTGGCGATGACCGAGTTTTGAAACGAGCGGCCAGTAAGGACTGCGCCCTTTTTGCCAGGTGAGGAACTGGTTCGGATCCCAGACCGCGATTCCGTCGGCGCCTTGTTCATAGTCCCGCGCGACCGCCTTCAGCAGGCTGTCCGCACTTTCCATTTTCCAGCCGATGTAGAAAGGGAAGATTTTCACATCGGTTCCCTCGGTGATGCGGGCGTAGTAAGCCGTGTCTCCTGATCTGGATTTCAGCCCGCTGGTATAATACGCGAACCAGGCGATGCCGATCTGGTCGATCAGTTTTTCATCAATCCAGCGCTCCACATCCAGTCCGAACTTCCGATTGTCTGCGGGGGTGGAAAAAGTGGAAACGGCCAGTTTAAGACGGCGACTGGGGGTGCCGCGTTGAGTCGCAACCTCATCCAGCAGCTTGCGGATTTTGCGCATGAACTCCGTGACAATCGTCGCCCGTAACTTGAGCACGCGTGGGTCGTCTTCGGCCAGCTGGCGGGGATCGTTTCCGTATTCTTTGATGAATCGCTGACAGAACGGTTCTTCCCATAAAATCATGGGCATGCCGCGATGAAAGAGAAAGCCGGCCCCGTCTGCGCCTCGCTGCAGTGCTTCGCGGTAGACTTTGATCAGATGATCCTGAACTTCCTCTGCGGCGTAGCTGAGATGCATGGTGGGCGTTCCGTCGTAATCGATGCAGCGCCATTCCGGATGGGCTTCATAAAATTCACTCATGAAGAACTCCTCCCACGGCGGTGCCGCTTTCCAGCCGGCAGCACGAAGGCAGATGAGGATTTCCGCCTGCTGACGGTGCGCTTCTTCCACAGCCACTTTCAGAGGGTCAATTCCCTGCTGATGCAGATGGCGAACCGATTCGACATACTCGCGATCGACTTCCCGCGGGAACGTATCCAGCTGCGCCCCCATCAGGTTTCCCACCTGACTCGGATGATGGACGAGATCCGCGCCTCCCACCTGAAACCACCAGGTCTTGAAATCACTTTCACGGTAAGCGGAAAATGTCGCCGCGAGATCGGCGCGATTCTGAGGACGGAACGGGTGAATCCAGGTGTAGCCGTCAAACGTGGCGACTGCGGTTTTGGTTTTCTGTTGAGTCCGATCGGCAATCAACCGAGCGACTTCCTCGTCGGTCAGCGAAATGGTTTTGACGTAATGAATCCGCGCCGGCATGTGATACACGGTAGAGAACTGTAAGTCGTTATTGGTCAGGTCTGCGGTGCCCAGAAATACTTCTTCCAACACATCCCGGCGTTGGGGACCCAGGTCGAGTCGATTGCTCAGCCGGGTGTAAGCCGGGGCGCTGGTGAATTTGACCTCCACATTATTTTTTGCAGGGCGCACGAGATCGGTGATCGAACTCAGCCCGATATAGACGGCGTGCCAGCCTTGTTTGTTGAGCTTTAAGGTCAGGTCCGGTGCCGAGGACTCACGTCCGACCGAAATACATTTTCCCGAGAAGTCAGCCGTTTCATATTCAAACACTTTCCATTTGTTATGCTGGCGCCGATCAGAAAGTGCGTCGGCCGGGAGGCAGCGAGTCAGGTCTGTGATGCGTTCCGCCTGCTTGAAGTTCTGCCACTGCTCAGAGTGGGGCCGCGGCAGCTGTTGTTGAGCAGACGTCGGTTCCGCAGCAGCCAGGTATGTTGCTGATGTCGAGAGGAGACTAAATAGCAGCGCGAACCTGAGGTACCAGGAAGTGTTGTCACTCATAGCAGGTATCCTGTCTGTGAACAGCCTGTATGCGGGGGCTGTTACTTCAACGGTTTGATAAACAGATTGCGGAACTCGACGGGGTCGTTGTGGTGCTGGAGGGCGATGGGGCCTTTTGCCGGAATACCCGGGAGCTGTGCGCCTTCGATGACGGTGGTGCCGTTGAGGACCACTGATACGCGATCGCCGCGCATGGTGATCTCGAAGCGGTTCCACTGGCCGAGCGGACGGTCCGCGTTTTTGATGGGGATGCAGGCGCGGCGGACTTCGGGCGGCATCGTCTTGTCGGTGCGGTAGCCGTTGATTTCGCCGGAACCGAGGACCTGGCTCCAGACGTTGAGCTGAGCTTTGGAACTGCCGCGGAGATAAATGCCGCTGTCGCCGGCATCGAGATGCGGGCGAGTGACGCGTTGGCGGGGATTGTCTGCCTCCATCAGGAAATCGCCGTTAAACAGCACGATGGGGTGCGGCTTCATTTCCGGTTCAGCTGACAGACGCCAGTCGACAATCAGGACAAAGTCTGCGAATTCGTCCTTCGTCCAGAGGTCGCGGTCCGCCCGTTTTTTAGACTCGGCCTTGCCGTCGTAGTGAATTTCGCCATCGTGGGCGACCCAGTGCCCCTTGTGTCCCGGCCGATGGTTCCAGCCGGCAAAGGTGAGTCCGTCGAACAGCGACTTAAAGCCTGCGTCAGCCTGAGCGACTTTTTCCGGCGGCGGGTTGCTCGAGGGTAATTCGCGAATGCGGATGTTGCGGAAATGCACTTCGGTGTGTTCCGCCTGCAGGCCGATAAAGCCTTTGACGAGGCTCGTCTGTTTCGCACGCGTGACCACCTTCCCGTTGACGGCCAGTTCCACCGTGCCGTCTTTGGTTGTGAGAACATATTTGTTCCAGTTTCCCGCAGGTTGACAGCGTTTTTCGAGGGGACGGGCTCTCGCAGTGGTTCCCTTCTTATCGGGGTCGGTCAGCGGCACAAGCGAGGCACCACGGATTCCAAACAGACTGCCATGATCTTCGTCGAGCAACTGAGCTTCGATGGCACGCGGATAGGGGGCCCCGATCTGCGGCAGTGCATCGGCGTGGAAGAACAGACCGGAATTGCCGCCCGGTTTCACGTGCAGGCACTCCATTTCCAGTACATAGTTTTCATACATCCGATCGGTGCGCAGGAAACAACGGGGTTCGCCCGTGCAGACGATTGCGGCGTCTCGCACCTGCCAGGTGTCGGGCGCTCCGTTGACGTTGACCCAGCCGGTGAGATCCCGACCGTTGAACAGTTCTGTTTCAGCAGCCGGTAACGGAGCGTGAAGCAGACAAAGCGAGACAAAGCAGAGGACCAGCAGCTTCACTCCGGCGTTGATACGTACGTTGCACTTCATGCGTTCCTCGTCCTTTATTCTCACTCAAGCCTGGTGGGTGTCAGCAACGGTCAGCGATTGCCTTGAAGGCGATGTTCTTTATGATTGCGGCGGCTTGCCATCGATCCAGGGGCCGGCGAGCTTCTGATATTCGGGCGGGTACATGACGCTGCCGGTGTCGCCCGCGTGCCAACCGGGCACGTGGCGGGGTTTGGCTTTGGCCTTGGAGAGTTTCTCCCAGCCGTCCGCCCAGCTGCTGTTGCCGTCGCTGACCTGTCCGTCGCGGTCGACGTGGAACACCTTACCTTCGCGGTAGCTGCGTACGGCCAGATTGACGAGCATGACGGCGGCGGCACCCAGTTCCGGATCGTTATTGACGGAAGTGGGTTTGCCCGAGCGGATGGCGTCGAGCCAGTTCGCGCAGTGCGTCGACACGATGTCGAGATCCGTTTGCACGTGGAATGTCTCGGGTTTGAGATCGCTGTTGAGCGTGACCTGCGGTCGTTCGGGGACAAATTCGAACGAACACTTGCCGCTGTTGCCTGAACAGCTCTTGTCGAACAGCAGCAGTCCGTTGTGGCCGCGGATGATGTGATCCAGTTTGCGTTCTTCGCTGACCATGGTGCTGCTGACCAGCCCCTGTACCCCTTCGTGGAAGTCGGCGATGATCGAGGCTACGTCGGTGACTTCGCGATCGTCGTATTCAAAAAAGATCCCGCCGCCACCGACCACGCGACCGGGCTTGCGGAGCCCCGTGGCTTTCAGCATGCCGGTCACCCGATGCACGAACAGATCGGAGAACATGCCATAACCGAAGGCCCAGTAGCAGCGCCACTGTCCGAAGATCTCTCGGTCGAAAGGCACGTCGGGATGAAAGCCTTCCTCCACGCCGAGGAAGCGACGGAAGTCGACCGTTTGTGGCGTCATTTCTTTCGTGATCAGGTTGTGCCGCGACATGCCGAACTTGCCGTTACGGGCACACTCGGTCTGGAACTGGACGACCTTACCCAGCAGGCCGGCGTCGATTTTCTCGCGAGCCATGTCCCAGACAGGGGCACTGGTCGACTGCACGCCGACCTGCATCACGCGATCGCTGGCTTTCCAGGCGGCGACGACTTCGGCGGCCTCTTCGACCGTGTGCGTCATCGGTTTTTCGCAATAAACGTGTTTGCCAGCGGCCAGGGCATCCAGCGTGATTCTGGCGTGCCAGTGATCGGGGGTGCCAATCACGACGGCGTCGATGTCTTTATCGCCCAGCAACTCGCGATGATCGACGTGCGTGGTTGGCGTGACGCCGGTCTGTTCCTTGATGTAGTCGACAAACCGCTGGCGATGCACCGAGTAGACATCGGCGACAGAAACGAGATCGATGTTGTGACCCAGCTCACGGAGTTTGACGAGTTTCTTCGTGAGTGTATTGAAGCCGCGATTCCCCGCGCCGATCACGCCGATCCGCAAACGACTGTTCGCATCGGCTGCGCGGGTCTTTGTGGCTGCCGCCAGCAGGCTCGCGGCGGCACCGGTTGTGGCGCTG
Organism: Gimesia benthica; assembly: GCF_009720525.1. Lineage (NCBI taxonomy): Bacteria > Pseudomonadati > Planctomycetota > Planctomycetia > Planctomycetales > Planctomycetaceae > Gimesia > Gimesia benthica. Next base: position 3,487,815 of record NZ_CP043930.1, on the reverse strand, counting down.
GTCTTGATGAACTCACGGCGTGATACGTTTGATTCCGTTGGTTGCGTCATTACTCGTTTCTCCAAACTACGGTTGAGCCAGTCCGCTGTTGCTGACCATGGATGAAAACGGGGGCGATGCTGAATATAAATCAACGTCGATATGAATGCTTTCAGTATCAGGCAACCGGACCTCTGGGTCAAGTAATACGTGCAGGGAAGCACTGTTCGGGTATTCTGGCAGCTGATATCACGGCTGAGGCACTATGGCGAATCGCTGTTTGATCTCGCCGGCAGAATCCAGGGAGACAACACCAATATCGCCCCGAACCTGAATTCCCTCTGCAGAGAATGTCGCCGGTTCATTCCCCTGGCGGCGATAGACGATTTCGCTACTGCCATCCGGTCGGATACAGCGAAAAATCAATGCGGCTTCGTCAGCCTGTTTCAGTTCGACACGATCTAGACACCATTTCTGGTCAGGACCGGCCGGCACGAGGATCCATGCGCGTGTCGTTGTTCCAGACGCTTTCCATTTGAAGACGGGAGTCCACATGGGGGCATGCGCATCTCCGACGACATGCCAGCCCTGAATGTGTGGTTCGGTCTGTCCGTGAATCAGTGCAATGTCCAGCCCTTCGGTGACCACGGGGATGATGCGGAGTGCAGCACCAGCGTCCCAGCAGTGAACCATTTTAGATTGATCGTCGACAATGCCAGCATGGTTTCGACGTGAATGGAACAGCGCCTCGTATGCATGCAGTCCCTGGTCGGCTGGTTCGACGGTATCGATCACGACCCAGTACGATGTCGTGGGAGGGTTGTCGCCTTTGATGAAGATGATCTGCCGCGTCTGTTTTCCCTCGATCCGTTTCTCCGGGGCGAACCATCCATGGGTATGGAAGCCTTCTGCGTAGTCAAAGTGATCGGTGGTCTGCCAGCGTCTTTTTTCGGGGAGGTGTCCCTCGATTTCGTATCTGGGATACGTTCTGGCCTGGACACCGCCATCGACCAGCAGCGTGTTGTAACCGCGTGTTGATCCTGTGTAAGCCGCATAAGGGCCACCGGAGTATGAGCCCCGTCCGCCGCTGGCCAGTAACTGATGACCTCCGTAATCCACATAGATGTTGAGCTTATCTTCTTTACCGTGACTGGCGCCGACCGGTCCGGCATCCATGAACAGGTAGCGGTGTTGCGGTCCCCAGCCGGTCCGCATTACAAAGTGTCCGGCATTGGGAAAGTAGATGGACTGATACGCCGGCGGTTGCCCCTGTGTGCCTCTGGTCGCCATCCAGAGAAAATCGTCGCGGTGAGGGAAGAGCTTGTGGGCGCGTTGCATGTGGTCGTCGATCATGCCCCAGCCCCCATCGTTCATGTCAATCTGTCCCTGGTCGGGGCGGGAGAGAGCGATGGGATGCCGATACGCCAGTTCGAGCGTATCCAGAAACTGCTGCGGGACGTCTCGCCCGACTCTGCGATAAAGGGCGATCATGTTCTCGAGCGCCATCAGCGAAGCCCAGTTATAGCCGGTACTCAAGCTGACGTGACTTCCGTCAGCATGGAACTGTACCCGAAGGACTTCCTCCCAGCGTCGAACGGCCTCCTGTTCCCAACGCTTTGACTCAGCCAGTTCCGGGAGCATTAATGCGGTTTGCAGGAGTGCGACGCAGATGTGAGCTCCGCCGTCATCATGGGCGGCGAAGCTGCTGGGGTTCATGATCAGCCGCGCCTGTCGGATGAAACCCAGCAGCATGTGGAAGTGGGCTGCGTCTGAGAAATCTGCTGATTTGCGGAATTCATCGTAGGCGGGCCACCAGGTCATCTCACAGCGTCGACCGATGTTGCTGGTGTTGAGATATCCCGGCTCAAACGTAGTCCCATCCATCCAGTTTAACTTGCCGATATCCGGATTCCGGGGATGTAAAAAGGGTTCCCGTGCCACCCAGTCCTGGACTTCGCGTGCGAAGCGGTCGACGTAACGTTTGTCTCCGGTTTCCGCGTATGTTTTTGCCAGCGAGACCCAGTGGAAATGTCGCGTCAGGTGACCGTTGCATAAATCCCAGCGGATGGTGCCGTTCTGATCGACAAAGTGCTGCGTGTTTCCCGCTCCGTCGACATAGGTCTTTGAGAAACTGAGGAAGGGACCGCGAGTGCCATAACGATCTTCCAGAACGGCATCGGCAACTTCACGGTAATTCGTACCACAGTATACCGGCTGGAACCCGGGGCCTTTCGGTGTGGTCCGGGTCCGCAGATGTTCCAGCAGCAGTTGGCCGGCGCGAGCTCGATCCTGCTGCTCGATCGCTGCAGCGACTTTCGTCAACGATGGGTGTGTCAGATCGAGTGCATCGAGAACAATGTCCCGCGGGGCGGGGTGAATGACTGACTCAAGATCCTGGATCTCCCTGACATTCAATTTGCTGAAAGTCGCTGTATTCTGACGCGGGGTCGTGCCTCCCGTTACGGCATAGAAGCCGATATAGCCGGGGACTACTTTGCCTTTCTTCGTAAACTCAAAAACGGGACGGTCCATGTGCTCGAAGTAAAAGCGCAGTCTGGTTCCCTCTTTGACGGGCGAACAGAGAATGCGGAGTTGGTAGCTTCCCGGGTGGGGGGTGAACTCCCAGGGACGCTGGTATTCTCGATGATCAATCCAGCCCGGTAGTTTAGGAGACGGTTCGCGGCGTGGCTCGTTGATTCCGTCGATCCAGATGTCCCAGAAACCGCGGTGCGCTCCTTCACGTAACTCGAAACGAATCTGTTCCGTTTTGGAGAAGGGGTCCTCTTCAGGGGTTTTGAGGCCAAACGTCAAACCAGCAATCGCCTGGAGATCACCGGCGGTGTGTTGTGTGGGATCAATGTGCGCTTCAATCAGAAACGTTTCGAAATCCGGTTGTCTGCTGTCGAGGATCAGGCTTTGCTGTCGCGTCGACGTCGCTGCCTGAGTGGTGAGTTTCGTCACAGATTCACCGGACGATTCTGCTGCGCACTCATGCCTGCTGTGAAGCATCAGGGAGATGATGACAACGGTCACTACACCATAAAACGCTTTCACTGTACCATCCCCCTCGCTGAAGATTTGGTTGATCCAGACGCAGAAAAAATTATATCCCGAAGCGAGCCCGAGCTCAAATCCATCAACACGCCATGGTGGTCTACACAGGTGTAGATCCTGCATGGTATTACGGGATGTTTTTCCAGCGTAGTTCGCGGAACTCCGGTGCAGGGCCGCGCCAGTTTTTGCCGACGATTCGTGATTTTCCTTTACCTCTGCGCGCGGGCTGAAGTCTTTCGGCAGGGGTAATCTTCAGCTGACGGATCCCATCCCAGCCTGGTAATGGATCACCGTTCCAGTTCTGAAAATCTTCTGATTTCAGCTGGATGTTCTGCCAGTCGCTGCCCCCTGTGAGCTCAACCTCTGCAGCGAAGTCGTCAATCACGAGCACCAGCCGATTGGATTCTGCTGCGTGAACTTTCAATGCGAGCTCCGCCTGCTGTGGTGCTTTCCATGTTGTGTCGTTGAGTTTATGCGTGATCAGCGTCCATTCATCCGGTCGATAATTAAACCATTCCTTTTGCCAGTCACCTTGAAAGTCTTCGATCAGTAATGTCGGTTCAAGTGTGTTACGCGTTCCTGCATGTTGAAGTTGTGTGGGAGTAACCTGAGTCAGTAGTGACGAGAGATTAAATGACTTAGTCAAATATGGCCGGTAGTAATAGCCTGCTCCGGAAACGGGTTTGTCGAGAGAATACCGTACATTCGCGTAAACCCAGAGTGGCTGATCAACACTTCCCAAAGGCAGCGGTGCCGTCCAGGTGCCGTCGGTTTCGGTCGCCGATGCATGATGCCAGAAGCGGTGCATCGTCTGCAGTCGATCTTCGGGACGCTCGTCTTGTTTACCCTGCTGGGTATAAAAGATATCGACCGAAAGAATGGGCCGGGTATGATCTGGTTGTACCTGGAAACGGGGGATGTGATCGCTGGTCTTGAGAATCAGCTTCGTTTTCGGTGTCTCAGGAAATGTGAATGCTGATTTTAAATGCTGGTCCATCCACAGCATCGTCGCGGCTTCAAAATCGGGCGTGTCCTGATGATTGTGGTGTGGCGAGCAGGTCACGCGCCATTCCTTGCTGCGGATTTCGTTGATCGCATCGGGCAGGTTGCCCAGACGTCCGTGAAAATCGTTGGCGGGACTGAGGAAGATGATGGGACAGGAAATCTGCTTCAGGCTGACATCATCACCCAGGGTCGCGCAAAACAGCGGGCTCCGATTATATCGATCGCTGATACCGCCACAGGAAGGGGCAGCCGCTTTGACACGCGCGTCGGGAGCAGTCAAGACGGTGAGCTTGCCGCCCATGGAATGTCCATAGACGCCCAGTCGATCGGGGTCGACCATCGGCTGCGCTTCCAGAAATGTGAGTGCACGACGTGCCGCGAGCGCGGCGAGAAACCAGCCGCTGTTGCGCGGCGACTCAACTTCATCGAGAGTCCAGGCGGCGGGCATGGCACTGGGAAAGACATTGCCAGGATGCTTTCCCGGGGCATGATATCCGTCGAGTGCGCCCCAGTCGGTGGTTACTTTGTAGTTCGGATCGTCGGTCTTACCCTCCCAGAACAGCTTCACTTCAGCCGGAGTCACCCGGTAGTCCGGGGCACTGATTCGTCCTGCCCAGGCAATGGAGACGGTGGCATACCCGCGTTTGCCATTCATGAGGCACGCCTGGTGATCGGCGTATTGTCCGCCGCCATGAATCTGTACGAGTCCCGGAAGTGTTTTCCTGCTTCCGCTGGCGCTTTTGGGGAAACCAAAAATTGCTGCGAGTCTCGCGGTCTGTCCTTTGAAGACGCCGATGCGAAATCGCACCACACTGAGCATCACGCCCTCTTCTTCCCATTCTTTGAGAACTTCGGTTTCAAGCGGTTCTTTATGCGGATCAAAACCGGCCCACATCGCTTCGAAATTTTGAGGCGCGGCGCCGTCCTGCAAAGGGGGCAGCGTCTCGGGGTTCTGCCCGAAAACAACAGAGGACGAGAATAGAATCAGAATCCAGAGAAATGTGCCGTGTTTCATGTGGAAGACCCGCCTTGGAAGTTAAAAGTCATTTAGACGACGATCGGTTCACTTACTCTCGCACAAAGCTGACAGGCAGGTTCAGTTCCTGTCTTGCGGCTTCTTTTTTAACGCGGCTTTGATTTCGCGAGCGACCTGTTGTGCCAGTTTTTGGGAGCCGGCGGGTTTGAAGTGGACGTTGCCCGGTCCGGCCCAGAGGGGCGCTTCGAAGTCTGAAGCGAGCTGGTGCAGGTCGTTGATTTTGATGTTGTGTTTCTGCATGATCTTTTTCGCGACCTCGTTGTATTTCAAATCGTCGCCGACAACGCGCCCCGCTTCGCCTTCCGGAACCGGAGTTGTGGTGGCCCAGATGAGCGTGGCGTTCGTCTGCTCCAGTTGACTGACTAGTGTTTCCAGATTTTTCTCGTACTGTGCGAGGGGGACCGAGATGGTGCCGTTGACTTTGTCACGGTGTCCCTGGGTTTTGGAGTCGGGGTGCCGATAGCAGAGGTCGTGCAGGCCCCAGTTGAAATGGATCACGTCCCAGTCAGTTTTGCCCAGCCAGCGCTGGAGATTTTTGAGGCCCCGTTTCGTATCGCCGCAGTTGGCTTTGACGCGTTCGACGTTCGCGACCCCTTTCAGCAATTCGATGGTGGGTTTGGTGTAACCGATGGAAATCGAGTCGCCGATAATCAGCACGCGGGGCAGGTCGGGATCTGCTTTCGGGCTCTGCTTCTGAGTCTTTTTTTGTTGTGCGTGTGTGACTGAAGCCAGACACAGAATCATGAGGCAGGCGATCAGCAGACGGACGTAGGCGCGTAGTCGGGACATGTTCTTGGTTCCTGATGGGTATGAAATTCGAATACCATTCTATTCAGTATCAGGAAGTCGCAGATTTGGGTCAAGCAGGACTTATCAAGAAGCATTTATGTTGAAGTGAAACGAAGGGCGAACGATGACTAGGGAACTACATTCACCCGCCATAGAAAGAAGACCCGTTTCAACGGGGCTCCTGAGGGATTCCTGCTGAAAACCTGGATTCCACTAAAGCGCTGCTGGTCGATGATGAGGTCTGTTACCCAGTGGATTCGGAACCAGTGTTTGTGCAGATGAAAGTTCAGCCAGTTGTGCTCTGACTTTAAATATCCGGGGATGCGCTGCTGCTGTAAATATTGACAGAAACGCAGTGCATCCCGTTCGTGTTTCTGGTGAGTTTCAGGCCACGTTGTCTGTTCCGCATAGTTTTGAAACTGCTCTGATGCACTGGAACCCAGGCTGTGCCAGGTCTGTGGAATGAGTTGGGCGACCTGAAACCGTCGTTTGCTGAGCAGTGCCTCTGCCTGACGGTCCAGTTGATCGCAGTCGAGTGAGGCGATGACCTGCGCTGCTTCTTCCGAAAGTCCCTGTGTGGTGATGAAGGTCGCGGGACACGACCGGAGCTGGTCGCGCAGGCTCTGGTTGTGCAAGAGAAGTGCGAGCATTCTAACCGTGTCGGGCGAGTTCACAAGTTGCCTCCAGCCGCTGCAATTCCCTGGCCAGTTCGTCGACTGCTGGAATATCAACATCCCGTTCCAAAATGACCGCTTCCACTGGTGCATAACTGACGACTTCCTTGAGCAACTCGTAGAGGTTGTCTTGAACTGGTTCACTGTGTCGATCGTGATAGACACCCTCCCGGATCGAATAGCCGACAATATGCACCTGGCGAATGAAGTCCGCCTCAACTTCATGCAACCAGTCGAGCGGATCAAAGTCATGGTTCTGACTGTTGATAAACAGGTTTGTGACATCCAGCAGGAGGCCGATTCCGGCACGCTCACACAAGCGATTTAGAAATTCCGGTTCCGTAAACTCTCCGGGGATGCGCAGGTACGAAGTGATGTTCTCCAGGAGCAGCGGGCGCTGACAGCGATCCATGACTTCCCGCGCATGGTCGGCCAGGGTGGTTAAAGAACCTGCTGTCATCGGCAGTGGATTGAGATGTCCCAGGTCGACGTCGTCCGTCTTCGTAAACGCGATATGTTCGGTGATCCACCTGGCGTTGGTTAGATCTGCCACCCGTTGAAACTGGCGCAACGTGGATTCATCGAGCGGTCCGGGTGTTCCCAGGGAAAGCCCCAGACCGTGTACGGAAACCTGGTAATGATCGGCCAGTTGCGTCAGTACTGCAGTGCCAGAATCAAAAAAATGCTCGGCAGTGACTTCCACGCAATCCAGTTCTGGTGGATGCGACAGGACCCAGTTTGCCAGCGGCTGGCGCATGCCAATCCCCAGCAGGGGGACTTCGATCATTTCCTGATGGTCAGTCACCGCCACACCCTCCGCAGCCGCCACCACCACAGCCTCCCCCGCAACTGCTCCCGCAACTGCTCCCGCAACTGCTGCAGCTGTGATAGTTGCTCGACCAGTCAGCGGAACCACCTGATCCGATAGAAGCGACGCAAAGCAGGATTAACGGACCCAAAAACATCATCATGACCAGTAACCCAAATCGATGCATATCGTGGGTAAACCCATACGCAAGACGAATCAAACCGACTGCTTCATATGTCAGGATGCCGATCAGGGCTCGGCCCGTAGTGAATTGTGAGGTCATTCGTGCACAGATACATGTGATGGCCAATCCGACCCCCAGACAAAAGAATAACAGAATGAAAACCGGTCCGCTGCACCATATTTGCAGAATACTTATTACGATTACGATCAGAGAGCAAACTATGATCCAGCTTCGCTGTACTGGATTTTGTGGTAAGAGATTGATGAGAGAAGCTGCGATGAGGCTGAGTGTGCCCGGCGTTTTTTCGGGTATTTTTGGCGCGGGGCCATATTCTTCATTCTTCCGGTTACAGGATTTACAAACGGGATCTTTTCGGTCCAATTTCGAAAAACAGACGGGACACCATATTGGCTCTTTTTTTGCGACCCGGCGTTTGAGCTCTAATTCTTCGTTGCAATTACGACATCTGACTTTCCGGCCTTCCAGGTCAGAACGAACGAGGTATTTTTTTCCACACTTGCAGGTTACCCTGAACTTGCTCGAAGTTGTTTTGCTCATTGCGTTGCCTCCATCTGGTCGACCACCTGTGTGGTTTCATGAATCAGAGACATGAAATCATTATAGACCTGCTTTAATTCCGCAGAGGCAGGTGGCTGTGGCAAAGTGCGAAATTCAAGAATCTTACGGACGACCGCAACATCGATGTGGAATTCATCGCTAAATTCATTCAGGGCCTCACTGTCTTCTTCCGGGACGAGACCTGTCTTGACCAGCAGGCAGGCATTTACATTGTTCAGGAACGCGGTTGCGGTTTCCAGCAGCGTTTGCACTAACTGCTCTGGATGCTGACGCCGGTGCAGATAAAAGGTACGAAGCCGGATCATGATATTTTTCAGCTCCTGTTCGCACCTTAAACGTAAATGTTCATCCGAAATGACCAGGTCCGAGACCACGTCTTCTCCGTGCAGCAGTGTGTGATACTCTTTGATGTTATGAAATTTGACAGGAAAGACATCACAGGACGAGGTGATATCTTCGTGAGTCAAAATCATAGTCGCCAATGGAATTTGCTTTTCGAATTGAGAAATGGAGTCAGCAATCCGATCCAGTAAGTCACAGTCAATCTGGATCAAGACGATCATCAGATTGACTTTACTATGTGTCGCGTCAAACTGCTTTGCTTTAATCAAATCGCCAAAAACGATCAGGGATCTCAGTTCATTACCCAGTTCAGCGGTAAGAGCGTCCCGCAATACATGGAGCATTTTCACAATCTGTGCGGAGTCATGAGGGCGTTGCCTGGTAAAGAACTTCATGAGATTACCTTTAGATTGAAAAACACGAACCGTCGATTAGACAACGAGTATTCCATGTTTACAGCTCAAATAAAACTTCATTAAGTTTAATTTTTAGCAGATTTCGAATCTCACTGCGTGGCAGCTACTGTATTGATCCAGTTGACGGGTGGGTTCATCAGGCCCGGCAGAATTCTGACAGAGGTGGCATTACAATCGCAGAAAAAAAGTTAGTTCTGTGCAAATCGTGCGAACCAGTGGATGCGGACGGCTGTCTTTTATCGGCAACAGACGAATGGTGTTTTGTCTGTGAACGAATTGATCTGCCTTGCGGGTGTGATGGATGCACGATGGTCTTCGGAACCATTAGACGGGGTTCGATTCCCTGGCGGGGTACTTAAGTAAAACTGACGCTGGAGCCAGATGGCCAGGCGACTGCCTGCAAAGCAGTTCTAAGTGGGTTCGACTCCCACCGGCGTCTTAAACCAGCCAACTGCCGATGCGGACTACATCATTCTCTGATTAAGAACCGATGTCTGTGTCATTCCTTCGTTGGCCGGTTTGTTGAATCCAACTGCCTGTCGGGATTACATCGTAACTAAGACGGTCCTAAGGTAGCCAACCCGGAGTGATCCGGGGAAGGTGAGCGCACAGCGTCTCCTCGAGATGGTCTGGCGTGTGCCCACTGTCGGTCTCACATGCGGCCGATAAGAGCGGCTATCTCGACTTCCACCTCGTTGGGTTTTAAAAAAGACATGACCGACTGCCGATCTGGAGTACATGGCTTACGACCCGGGGGTTGTGGGTTCGAGTCCCACCGGCGCTCATTCGCAAAGCGAGTCGCGCCGTAGCTCAATGGTAGAGCACCGTAGAAACTCTGGTTCACCACTTCGTCGGTTGTATTTACTGTCGAAAGACGATCTGTCAGCAGACGGATCGCATGCATTCAAGGAGACCGAAACTTTGATCGTCGACAAGCCGAGACGCAAATAGCGTCACATGCAAACAGGACCGACTGCCGAATGGGAGTACATGTTAATCTGATCGATGTGGGTTCGAGTCCCACCAGCATCCTGAATCGGGTGCTGTAGCTTAACTGGCAGAGCATCAGACGTTTTCTCGTTCCACAACTTCGTCGGTCTTTCTTAAGCGACTCACTCGACTGCTGGAGTGGAGTACATGGTTTCGCTGGTTCAACTCCTGCCCGGCCCACTGAATATTTAAATTTGGGCCGGACCCTGGACTCCGCGTGCGCGCGGAGAGGCAGGGTGGGACTCTGCTCGAATACCTCGTCGAGTGCTTTTTACAGGATCCGGCTGCCGTCAGTGGGGACTGATGCGTCTTTCGCCGGACCCGTTTTTTAAAGGAGGCTATGATGGCCAACAAGACTCTATTTTCAAATCGCCAGAATCAGTATCCACGTGCGGACTCGCGTAACGAGGCCGGCGGTCGCGCTTATAAATTCGAGCCGAAGCATGCGCTCGCGCAGCTGGCGGCAACCGGCACGTTCAACAACGTGTTCTACGTCGGTGCGCAGACACAGCTGGATACTCTGCGGACGCTGATTGACCAGGTGGACGATGACCGCTACCTGGCACAGCTGGCCGTGTATGCGCGGGAGCGGGCCTGCATGAAGGACATGCCGGCAGCGCTGCTGGCGACACTGTCAACGCGGGATACCGAGCTGATGCACCGTGTGTTTGATCGCGTGGTTGACAACGGCCGTGTACTGCGGACGCTGTTCCAGATGATCCGTTCGGGTCAGTTTGGTCGGACCGGTCTGTCATCGAGTCTGCAGCGGGCGTTTCAGCGCTGGCTGAACGAGGCCTCGGTGGGTCGACTGCTGTCGGCTTCGATCGGTCACGATCCGAGCCTGCGCGACGTACTGCGACTGGCACGACCAACGCCTGTCGACAACGAGCGACGTGCGCTGTTCGGCTGGCTGACGGATAAGGAGCCTGCCAAGTGGGCACCGGCGACCGCAGCGGATCTGCCACGGCAGGTGCGACAGCTGATCGCTTATCGTCAGGCAGAGACTGACCAGGCGCAGGCAGAGATCGTTGAGAATCTGTCCGTGCGTTGGGATCTGCTGGCGGATGCGGCCAAGAGTCCGCTGGTCTGGAAGGCGCTGGCCCGACAGATGGGACCACAGGCGCTGCGTATGAACCTGAATACGCTGCTGCGGCATGACGTATTCCAGGATGCGGCGCTGGTGGACTATGTGGCGGACCGTCTGGCGGACGCGGAGGCAATCCGTCAGTCGCGACAGTTTCCGTACCAGTTCCTGGCGGCTTATCTGAATGTGAGTGCCGAAGTGCCTCGCAAGATTCAGACGGCGCTGCACCAGGCGGCTGAGCTCGCCTGCGGTAACGTGCCGGAACTGCCAGGTCCGGTGGTGATCGGTCTGGATACGTCCGGTTCGATGCAGTGTCCGGTTACCGGTTGGCAGCGTCGTGGTGCTACAAGTCGGATGACGTGTGTGGATGCTGCGGCTCTGTTTGCGGCGGCTGTGCTACGACGTAACCCGGACAGCGTGGTGATTCCATTCGATACCCGGCCTTACCAGGCCCGCCTGGATCCGTCGGACTCGATTCTGAGTCTGTCGGCACGGCTGGCGAAGTACGGCGGCGGTGGTACCGACTGTTCGATCCCGCTGAACGTGGCCAACACGAAGCTCAGCAAGCGTGCGTTCGCCGGCTGCGTGCTGGTGAGCGACAACGAGAGCTGGGTGCGGCAGGGCCGTTACGGTTCGACCGGCGTGATGACTGAGTGGCAGCGGTTCATAGAGAACCAGCGGCGACTGGGCGTGACGGATCCGAAGCTGGTATGCATCGACATCCAGCCTTACGGTTCGTCACAGGCCCCGGAGCGCGACGACATCCTGAACATGGGCGGCTTCAATGACGCGGTGTTCAACGTGGTGGCGTCGTTCCTGGGCAACGACGCCGGCCGGTTCGTCGCCGAGGTCGAGTCGATCGAAGTCTGATCGGCTCGTTTGGTTTAACTGGGATACCCCTTGTCTGAGAAATCGGATCAGGGGTGTTTTGGGATCTGGTGAGAATAGCAGCTATGATGAGGATGTCTATTGTTGTATTCCGCATCAAACGAAGATTCCTGATTACTTTTTCTATCTGTTCTTTTTACGAATTTGACTACTAAATTGTAATGGAGAAAACCGTGACTTTGCGGCAAAAGGGAACTCGCATCATTACTGTGGAGAAAACTCAATATCGCTATCGAATCAGGCCAGATAGAGATGACATGGAACTTAGGATTTCTATCCAGCATATGGAATCACCAGGGCAGACTTTACTGTCCGGTTTTGCAAAGCCTCATAATATGATCCCGGTCAAATCTGGTGGATGGTGGTACCAACCAGTACCTCATGCCGTGAAACCATCAATCATTCGGAAACTCATTCTGACAGCACTTGAACAGGGGTGGCAACCGACTAGAGATGACCTGCCTGCATTTTATCTGTCAGGGAGTGATATCGTTTCTGAACTTCCACCACCAGCCTGACACATTACTCGTTTGAATGATGGGTACAGCGGAATGGGTTTCTCTTTGATCGAACCCTATTGTTCCAATCTGACTGATTGCATCCTATGGAATTAACCCGATCACAACTCGATTTACTGGAGCGACTGCAGTCAGCACTCGCCGGTCAGGCGGCGCAGGAATTCACTTATGAAACAGAGTACCTGGGCTATCTGCCGTATGGACAATATCACTGGCTGGCTGCGGGTGGCCAGCATTTACCAAGCGAGATACTGGACAGCATGCCATTCTCAGATCTTGAGGCGCTGGAAAATGCAGGATACCTGCTGCGGGTGAGTGAGTGGCAAAATCCCGAAGACGATACGCATTCCAGAATTACGTTTGTGCTGTGCGATGAGTAAAGGTCGCTGGTCCGACATTCCCGTTAGCATAGATCTCCGCAGCGTATCCAGCGTGTTATTGCTGCGCTGAAAATCAAAACGCATGGCCTGTCGCGGAATCGCTGACCCGCAACGGTGGCAACCAGCGGGGTGGAAGCAGCCGGGAGTATTGAGTGGCTATTCGATCAAGCCCTAAGTCCCCGACAACAGGCCGGGGATGGGGGCGCCGTTGCGGATGAGGGTGATAGGTCGGCCGACGTTGGCGCTGTATTCCGTTTTGGGGTCGATGCCTATGTTTTGGAAAAAGCTGGCGGCGAGATCGTCGGGTGTGAAGCCTTGATCGATGGGGGCTTGTGCCTTGTCATCGGTTGCACCCAGGACCTGTCCCCCTTGGACTGCGCCGCCGGCCATCAGGGCGCACATGGCGCGTGCCCAATGATCGCGTCCGGCATTGCCGTTGATTTTAGGAGTGCGGCCAAATTCCCCGGTGACCAGAATCGACGTCGACTGGAGCAGGCCTTTGGATTCCAGGCGGTCGAAGAGGGCTGCGAGTGACTGATCGAGTTGCGGCAGCAGTTTGCGCCCGAGGGTATTGAAGTTGTCCTGATGCGTGTCCCAGCCTTCGAGCAGGACCGTCACAAACCGCACACCGGCTTCAATGAGCCGGGTGGTGAGTAAGACGCTTTGCCCATAGTCGTGGCGACCGAAGCGATCAATTTCCCGGTCGGATTCGAGGGAGAGATCAAAGGCACTGCGTGCCCGGGGAGAGCTGATGATGCGATAGGCCTTTTCCGAAAACCGATCCAGACCGCGGACCGTGTCGTCCTGTTTTTCAAAGCCTTGAAAGGCCGTATCCAGATCGGCAAGCAGTTCTCGTCGGGAACGGTATTTGTCCACGGTCATGCCATCGCCGAGTGTGATGCCCCGCACTCGAAAGGGTTGTCCGTAGCGTGGCTTTTCCCCGGTTGACAGCGGCCCATATTCCGGTCCCAGATAGCCGGGACCTTCGACGGGGCGATCAATAGAAACAAATGAAGGGAGATCGTGGGCGGCGGGAAACTCCCGGCTGACGACGCTGCCATACATGGGGTATTTCACGACTGGCGTGGGGCGGTTGCCGGTCATCAGGTAACGTGTGCCTAAGCCGTGGGCGGCAAGATTGTGGGTGATGCCCCGCAGCACAGCATAGCGGTCGGCCTGGCGGGCCAGGCGCGGCAGGTGCTCACAGATCTGAACCCCTGACGCGGATGTGGAAATCGGGTCAAACTGTCCCCGGTATTCTTTCGGTGCGTCTGGTTTGAGATCGAAGGTGTCCTGATGCGAAGGGCCGCCGCCCAGAAAAATCAGAATGGCGGAACGCTGTGTGTCTGTCTGACCTGTTTCCGCATTCAGTCTGAGATGCTGGCTCAGCGAGAGACCCGAACCCAGGACACCCACTTTCAGCATTTGCCGACGCGTCAGTTGTGTGAGCGAGTTTAACATCGAACGATTCCTTCGCGAAAGAACAGAAGACGCTTAGTGGTTTAGCATGAATTCTTTGGTGTTGAGCAGGGCCCAGAGTAAGTCAGAGATGCCTTCTGCGGTTGTCGTGCATTGGGCCAGGTGTTGTTCCGCCCGTTCGATTTCCTGCCGGTTCGGCCTTCGTCCGACAGTACGCAACCAGGCAGTTTGAATGAGTGTGGCACGATCGGGGGAATTGCCGGCCTGTTCGAGGGTGTCGATTTCCTCAATCCATCCGCTGCCGGCGAGGCGTTGTTCAACGAGGGGATCGTTCTGCATGAAAATGGATTGCAGCAGCGTGGGCTGGTTGACGCGTTCGCAGTCACAATTGACCGCCCGCTCCGGTTTGCCGAAGACATGCATGGCATAGGTGCCTGCGAGCCGCATCGACAGGTGGCCGATTGCCCGCCGGGTGAGATCCGTTCTGACGGAGTCCATTTCATTCGAGGCAGCGACGGCCTGCTTAATGCCATCGTACACGATTTCCGCGGGCAGTCGTCGGGGGATGGCCCGGCTGAAGTTTCGGCGGTCAGCGCTGTTTGTGGCGTTGGGTGTCCTGCTGCGCTGGTAAGCGTCGCTGGAAACGATTTGCCGATGCAGCCACTGCATGTCATAGTCATGCGCAATGAATTCGCTGCTCAACCAGTCCAGAAGCTGTGGATGGCTGGGCGGGTTCGCCGCGTTGAGTTCATCGGGCGGGTCGATGATTCCCGCGTGAAAATATCCGGCCCAGACACGGTTCACAAAGGCCCGTGCAAACCAGGGATTGTCGGGATTCTTCATCCAGTTCATGATGGCGCTGCGCGGGTCGTCGCCGGGGGAAATTTCTACGGTGCCACTCCGCAGCAGACTCAGGCGGGCGGGCTTGGATTGCGGGGCGATGTACAACTCCCGCCAGGGGATCACGCGTCCTGCCTGTGCGTGTTTGAGGACAGCCGGGCGAATGGGGGCACCCTGTTTGCCGCGCACGTTTAATCCGACTTTTTGGGCGAGCTCGCGGTATTCTTTTTCTGCATCCGGCTGCACACCAAACTCGACCTGCTTAAAAAACGCGGAGAACTGCTGGAAGTCGGTTTGTGTCCAGGGGGCGAAGGGATGTTTGTGGCACTGGGCACATTGCAGGCGAATGCCGAGGAAGCTATGCGCGAAGGCGAGCGCTTTGTCTTCTGGCTTTTCCATGGTCCGACGCGTCCAGTAATGAGGCATCGTACGTCGGTTCGCAAATTCGGCAGGCGCGTGATCCCGAAAATAAGCCGAGACACTCTGGCTGTATTCGAGAAAGGACTGGTCCTCTTCGCGACTGCGGGAAAGTACGATTCGCTCGATCAGCTGATCATAGGGCAGATTTTCCTGCAGGCGCTGAAAGATCCAGGTGTACCATTGCACGGACAGGTCCTGTCCAAGTTCCGCCTGCTGGTTGGGATTGCAGCCCGTGAAATCGCACAGCCGGTTGGCCCACCAGGCGGCGTAAGCGGGACGCTGGAGTAATTCGTCGATTTTGTCATCGCGTTTACCGGGGGATGGATCAGCGAGAAATGCTTCAATCTCCTGCGGTGCGGGCAAGGTGCCTGTGAGATCGATACTCACCCGGCGGAGAAACTCGGCATCGGTGCAGACCGGTGAAGGCTGGATTCCCAGCTTGTTTAATTTGGCTTCAATAAACTCATCAATTTTCGTGCGTGCGGGTTTTGGGGGAGTGTGTTTCTGACCCTGCTCAGAGAGGGCACGCATCACGGGCAGTGCCGCGACGCCGTTGTCGTAGAAGGCGATGAGATGTGTGTCGCCCGGACCCTCCGTTTTCAATTCCCCGTTTTCGCTGACGCTGACCACCGTATCATCGTTGGAGCGAAACCGGCAGAGCGGGGTGACGTCTTCACGACTTCCATCCTGCCAGACGGCGACGACCTGTAGTTGCAGGGGACGGGAGTCCTTGTGGAAGATGACTTCAGCTGGTTCGATCTGTAACTCTTTCAGCTGACGCGGTGTCTGCGTTCCCCGAGCCCCGGTTTCAATCCAGCGCTGGAAGAGATGATGTTCCCAGGAACCGGATGCAAACCGCTCGCCTCCCTCGTGGTCAACCTGCTCCATGGCTTTCCGGAGAATCAGGCTTTGTTCCGGTTGCTTGACGTTGATCCGGGGGCCGGCAGTCGAGCCAGCTTTCCCGTGGAGCGCCGCGTGGTCCATCTGGAAATCGTAGCCAAACAGCGAGAGTTGAAATCCACCTCGTCCCTGGAACGATCCATGACAGGCGCGGCCATTGCAACCCAGCCGACCCAGCAGTGGGATGACATGTTTCTGGAAATCAGGCTGCTCCCCGGAGTCAGCGGGTGCAAATCGCTGACTGACGGGGGGCAGGATTTTTGTGGCGGCCTGTTCTGCGAATGCAGGGACCGCCATGAGGAGTAGCGAGAAACAACTGAAGAAAGCACGCATGGGGCACCTTTCTGTCAGTCAATTTTTTTCAGGAGTTCGCTGGGGAAGTCGAGCTGGTCGCCGCGGTTGTGGAAGGCTTCGCATTCCAGGCGATCACCGGGTTTCAGTACGAGCAGCACATCCAGCCACTTTCCGGAGACACCCTGCACGGTAAACTGACGACCTTCACAACTTTTGGTGTCTTTGGCCCCGTTCTTTTTCCAGACCCGCTTGACTTTATCCGCGGTGAAGACGAACTCACCTTTTTCGACATCTTTGCTGACGAGTGTTCCGATTAAGATGCCGCGAAAGCCGCGCATGCCGGCAGGAAAACCGCTGGATTCTTCTGACTGCTGCTCCCGATCGGGGGCCGATTCGCGATCGGGGGCAGATTCGCGGTCGGGTTTCTCATCGGTTTTGCGGACGAATTCGGCTACCGAGAGATGGTCACTCTGGCGGCCGATATGTTGCAGGCCGACTTCAATGCGGTCGCCTGCATTCAGTTTGTAGTAGGCTTCTTTGCGACGCCAGAACCCGGCGAGCATCATTTTTTTGCCTTCAATGCTTTTGGGGTTTTCGGCTTCACTCTTTTTCCAGGTGTCCGTTACCTTGTCGACCTGCACGATGAGCTCAAAGGTATCGGGATCTTTTTTGAGGACCTTGCCCGTCACAGCACCGCGAAATCCGCGGAACTCCTCCGGAAGTACGGGGTAGTCTTCCGCTTTGTAGGGGGCTACTTTGCGGAGGAGTTCTCCGGGAAACGTAAGTTGGGTACCGCGATCATGGCGTGCTTCAAATTCCAGCGTTTCACCCGGTTTGACCAGCAGCAGCACATCCAGCCACTTTCCGAATACGCCGTTGACTTCAATATTCTTGCCAACCAGGCTCTTGGGATTCTTCGCCTTGCTGTTCTTCCAGACGCGAGGGATGGCATCCACTTTGACAACGAAGGTTCCCCGTTCCACATCTTTTTTCAGCAGCTGACCGACTAACATTCCGTTGAGATTCATAGCCCCCTCGGGAATGGCATCGGGTTGTGTGCTGGTTACCGCGGGGCGTGCCTGCTCGGACTGTTTGTCTTCCGCGGCGGCGGGTAGCGTCAGGCTGGCGAGAACGGCCAGGGTCGTCAGTGATTGTTTCATTGAAGGTTCCTCTTCTATGACAGGGTTCCGCGGAGTCGCAGCGGCACGTGGCGCGACTGCAACCAGTAAGATCAGGAGTACCAGAACAGATCCCAGCATTGTCGTTCGCATAAACCGCCTGGGAGGGAGCGGTCTGTCTTCCAGCAGACATTCAATACGATGGCCCAGGGTAGAACGGAAGGCGGCCATTCCAACACTGAGCTGTGGTTCCCGCCGTGAAGCATCAGCCGTCAGGATCCACTCACAGAGTTTTGTCAGACAGCGTGCCAGTCCCGTGCGTTCATCCAGCAGTTGTGCGGCGTGGGCATCGGCGACGAACTCCATTTCGATTTCCAGTTTCCGGAACAGGCAGCGATTCAGCGGTTGAAAGAAGAAGCCGCGACACAGCAGTTCTCCCACTAATTTCCAGAGGCTGTCCCTGCGGGCGACATGCACGATTTCATGGGCCAGCAGGGCTGCCTTTTCCTGTGCATTCAGCAAGCCGAGAAAACGCGCCGGGATTAAAATGAACGGGCGGATGATACCCGCGGTGAAGGGACTGCGGATCTGTTGAGATTCGAGTACACTGACCGGTTCCCGGAGCCCCGCCTGGCGAGACAGTCGCTTCACGAGCGATCGCGTGTCTGATGTTGTAACAGGTTGTCCTTCCAACCGTAAACGCCGCAACTGGCGGAGTTGATACAGAATCAGAATTCCCCCCGAGATACATGCTGTCAGGAAGATGAGACAGCAGACCGAGCGGATGATCCAGCCATGGGCGGGACCCGAAGTGGACTGTCTGCTTGACAAATCCTCGGTTGTCGCATGCACTGCTGCGAGTGAGGGGGCAGCGGTCGCGTTATCGCGGGTGCTCCTGGCATATTTCCCCTGATATTCAGGCATCAAAGCTGAGTTTAATAAGTCATCCCTGTCCCGCTGATGATCGGTCTCGGCTGGTGAGCTGGATGCTTCCGTTACAGAGGTGACCGACCATTGCCAGCCGAAGTGGGGTAAGTAGTCGAGTGTGACGATCAGGCTGGAAAGCAGGGGACCGAGCAGGGCGACTTTCAGGAACGTGACGCGGGTTTCCGTTCTGATGCGCGGCCCGTACATGAAGGCGAGTAAAACCAGCAGGCCTAGGATGGTGGAATGAATCAGGTATGTGACCAGGAACGAGAACAGCCCGTTGGTGGCGGTCAGGAATTCTGTCATGAGCGATCCCCTTTCTTTTTGGGTCTCGCTTGCTCATGTTGAGAGACCAGCCGTTTAATGCGGTCGAGTTCATCGGGATCGACCTGATCGCTTTCCAGCAGATGGCTGACCAGTGCAGAGGGACTGCCACCAAAGATGCGATCGACGAGTTCATCGACGAGCGAAGTGCCGATGCCATCTTCGGTGATTGCCGGCTGATAGTAGAACACGCGCCCCTGGGCCCGATGCCTGACCAGCCCTTTCTGTTCCATCCGAGAGAGTACTGTCGCCACGGTGGAATAGGCCAGCGGCCGTTCCAGATCCAGTGATTCCTGAACGTCCATGACCGTGGCTTCGCCACGATCCCACAACACACGCATAATGGCTAATTGCCGTCCACCCAGTTTCACGGAATGCTCCTCAATCAGGTCTACCACAAAATCTACAAGTGTAATACTACAAATTGTAGATGAGAGGTCAAGCAGAAAATTGCCGGTTGAATGATTTTTTCTATGGGGCTTTTCAACCGGTTGTCTCACGTACATCAGGAGTGGATGTGAGGGCAGAAGGGAGGGGAAGTCGGTCACGTTGATAGTTGTTTGGCAGCGTACACGCTGATTGATTCCGCTCCCGGGCGTGGTAAGATTTCAGTTTGTTTCCTCATCCAGTAGACGCGGATTTCCCGGCGATGAACAGAGACAGGCTGAATCTTGTGCTGACTGCGATTGGCGTGCTGGCAGTGATTGCCGGTTGCGTGCTGTTCCCTTTCGTTCGCTGGATTGTGGTTGCCCTGGTTGTGGCGGTGCCTCTCTTGATCATCTCACTTATCATGCTGGTAGGAGTGCTACTCAACATCGGCGTACGTGGCCCCCGGTCACTGGCCGGTCGTCGCTGCAGAGAGTGTGGCAAGTGGCGGGCGCTGCAGGAATACAATCGCGTCTTTCTACATGGGAATGCCAAGTTCCCGTTCGACCATTTCAATGTCATCTATCGCTGCCGGTATTGTCACCAGACCCAGGTGCAGGAAGAGCACGCCCCGCATCCTCATCACTATGCGACCGAACGATCGGCGGTGAAAGTTCTGATCCCGAGTGGCAGCTATCAGCGTTACGCCGATGATCTCGTGGGCAAGACGGTGGGATTTGTCAGGAACATGCTGGAGGATGATGAGTTGATCGCCGGTCCGCTCGTTACCCTGGTCAATGGTCAGTCCGTGTCGGACGACTACGTACTGTCGAGGGGAGAACTGCTGGAGTTTATGCGAGCCGATGATACGGGGCCCGCAACTGGTTGAGATCGTGGTTTTTCTGAACGAGTGGAAAGCGGGAATGCTGCATCCTTTACGTCCAGGTTGAAGGCCTGCCTCAGTATTCTCTAGAAAAAAAGCTTGCAGTCTGATCAATGTGCAGTATTATCTGCACATTAGAGGAGGAAGTCCGATGTCGCGTTTTACACCAGGCGAACTTGCTGTGATGCAGATCCTGTGGGAGCAGGGTGAGCTGAAGCCAAGTGAGTTGCAGGAACTTTTTCCGGAGCCGATTAAAAATCCGGCGCTGCGTTCCTACCTTGCGATCCTCGTCGAGAAGGGGCACATCTCACGACGCAAGGTCGGTAAGGCTTACTATTATAAGGCGATCACGCGTCGCAAGGCGGCGTTTCGTTCGACGATTCGTCAGATTGTCGATGCTTACTGCGAAGGTTCCGCCAGGAAACTCATTCTAGATCTGATTCGCGCAGAGAAGCTGAGCCAGGACGAGTTACTGGAACTCAAACGGCTGGCAGATGATCCCCAGCAAAAATGATTCGGGAGGCGAAGATGTCATCCACCTTGAACTGGTTGATGGGCAGCAGTGAAGATTTATCAAATAGTGCCCTGCTGATTCTGATTCGATTGACGCTGATTCTGATGGTGGCCTGGCTCTGTCACTGTGCCTGCAGCCGCTGGAATCCCCGGCTGCGAATTTTACTCTGGCGGATGATGGCGGTCAGTCTAATCTTCGTGACGGTCTTGAGTCTGCTTCCCTACCGACTGCAACTGGCACTGCTGCCTGCCGCATCCCCTGTTGTGGAAGTGGATGAGGTCGTCGAACCTCCGGATCTGAATGAAACGTCTGCTGCCATAGAGTTGACTGTGCCTTTGAGTGGTCCCTTATCCCGGGAGGTTGAACTCTCTGACAGAGGATTAATACCGCTGAATGAACGGCCGCCGCTCGAGGACACCGCCGCCACGCAGGCATCTATTCTTGAGAATGCGGGGACGCAGGAGACGGCATGGACAGCAAGTTGGTTTCCCACTGGTTTGTCGGGTTATGCCTGCGTTATCTGGGGCCTCGGTGTGGCGCTGCTCACATTGAGCTGGTTGGGCGGCGTGCTCAGACTCGTGGCACTCTATCGACGTGCGATACCGGTGCCTGCCGCAATTCAGGATCAGGCTGAGGCGATTGCTGCGCAACTGGGATATCTGAAATCGATTGATGTCCGTTGCAGTGGGGAAGTGCCGACGCCCTTTATCGTAGGGGCATGGCGACCTGGTGTGTTGATACCGGTGCAACAATGCGCTGCTGCGGAACGCCAGGAATTACAGGCGTCTTTGGCACATGAGATCGCCCACTGCCGGGGGAATGACCTGCGCTGGCATCATCTTTTCACGCTGTTACAGATTCTGCTCTGGTTCCATCCGCTGATGTGGAGAACCCGCGTCGTGCATGCGGACGCCTGCGATGAACTATGTGATTTAAAAGCCGCCGGCTATCTGGGGGATGACAAATTGTATGGGCGTCTGCTGGCGGGGCTGGCGTTACGCGTGGCAGAGCGAAACAGGAGCAGTGCCCTGGCGATGGCCCGTCGATCACAGGTGCGCAAACGAATTGAAGCCGTGAGTCGCAACCGGGCCAGCAGGGGATTGAACCGCTGGCAGGCGGGCAGCATGCTGACGACGGCAGTCGCGATGGTGGTTCTCCTGGGAGTGGTGCGCATCAGTCGCGCCCAGGAACAGCCGACGGAGGCTGAAGACCAGCCACAGGCAGTACAGGTCCAGGAGAGTAAGCAGGCTCAGGGCGTCAAAGAGACGCTCTCCGGAACCGGCGAACCGGGGGCGACAGTGAAGCTTTATCGTTATCCCGAAAGGCATACCAAGCCTGTCTTCCAGGGGAAGACAACCATTGACGACAATGGTCACTTTACATTTAAAGATGTGCAGCTGCCTGGTGAGGGGGCCGCCTGACCATGGTTGCCACCAAGGCTGGTTTTACTTCGGCGATGTGGTCGATGTGGCCAGAGTACCGCCGATCTAAAATATCTCTGCGTATGAAATCAGACACGGCTGCCTTGAGCGGTACGATTACCGATGAGAACGGAAACCCGGTTGCTGATGCGGTGGTCACCCTGCAGCCAGATCAGTATCCGATACCGGGATTCCTGATGGCCAAAACCGACAGCCAGGGGCGGTACACCATTAAGGACCTGAATGCCTGGAATTCAGATAAGTCGAACACAAAGTCCCCGTCGAGTAAAAAAGGGTACACGGCTTCGCGATGCTTGTTCCGGGTACATCACGCAGATTATCCGATCACGATCGGCTCGTATTCACAGCTTCCACAAACTGTTGATGTTACATTGCATCCCCCGGCGATTGTGGAAGGGCAGGTGGTTGATCTGGTGACGGGAGAACCGCTGGCCGATGTTGAGGTTCATGCGCAAGGGATCGCCCGGCATGGTGGTTTCACAACCAGGACGGATGCCAACGGAAACTACAAACTCCGCATGACGAACGATTATTACAATATCTGGGCCGTCGCACCGGAGCGGATGCCCCTGGCGATCAAAGCCCTGAAAGTGACGGAGGGACAGCGGCAGACGGGGCGGGATATCCCGATGGCCCGGGGTGGCTATGTGACCGGGAAAGTGATAGATCCGGCGACGGACCAACCCATTGATGGTGACAAACGGAAGATGCAAGTGGCCCATCACGGTCCGGCGCGACCGATGACCGGGGCCGCAGTCACTAGCACCAGAGTGCAGGCCGATGGAACCTATCGTCTGCACGTGGCGCCGGGACGTAACTACATTTACCTGATGAACGGGAGCTCTACCCCGGGTTATCTGAAAGTCGGCGATGGTCAGACCGTGCACCGTGATATTGTCATCGGTGAGCTGGCGGAGAAGCCACTTGTTCCTGACCCGGACCTGATGTTACGGCAGAAGTTAATGAGCGCCGCGATGTTTGATAATCGAAAACAGTCCCCACCTGCTGAAACCGAGGAGAAAAAGGCAGCGTTGCCTCCCAAAGAATCTGTTGGAAAACTACTGGCGGAACTTAAGGAGATGAACTCAGGGTCGGACCGGTTCAGTGATGAGTGGGCCAATCAGCTGTGGAAGATCGCAGCCCTGGGACCTGAGGTGGTGCCGGAACTGGTCGCGGAACTGGATCAGACATCGGATGATATGATGCTCCGCTGTCTCGGTTTTATCTTGCGTGGGATTGGCGACAAACGCGCGGTTCCCGGCCTGATCCGGGGAATTCCCAAAACGTTAATTCGCCCCAGTTCCGACATGGGATTGCGGATTCGGGGAACCGATGTCGCACCTCTCAAATTCATGCAACAGCATGACCTGCAGCCGAAACACAGAGACAATGAGTATGGATTTGGTCGGCCTGTCCGCGAAATCTTTGGTGCCCTGGAGTCGCTGACCGGTCAGAATTTTGGTGACCAGCAGCTGTATCACATTTTTCTGAATGAGTACGATTTCCCCAGTCAGAAACAGGCCAAGGCGGCTCTGTTCCACCAGGTTGCCGCACGTTGGGCAGAGTGGTGGGAGAATCACGGACGGGAACTCACCGATGACCCCGCATTTTATCAAGTGAACCTGCCGCCGTTGTCTGCTCCGGCAGCGACTGATTCCATTCCGTCCTCTGCGCTGTTGAAGACGAAGAGTGGCACGAGCGGCTGGGTGCTGCAGTCGATTCGTAGCGCACCGGAGGGGCTCGTGTTTTATGATCTCGATACGGGTCGGGCTGCGCCACTTCCCGAGCGCTGGAGGGAGAAAGAAATTTCAGAGGACCGGTTTAAGGAAATCCAGGAATGGGCGGCCGGGCAGGGTTACGATATGCTGGGGGACGAAATCAAGGGAGAAGAGGGGCAGACTCAGTTTGTTCTGCGGCCCATCGGTCTTCGCACGTGGGAGTTACCCAAGTCGCGGTGGAAAGAATCCTTGAGCCAGACTTCCATCGACGCACTGCAGGCGGAAGGGCGGGCCAACAAACAGGATCTGCTGGTGAGCTTCGATCCGGAGACCAACCAAGCCAGACCGCTGGATACCGTCACATTCTTCTACATCACGCGTGAAGGAACGCCGGGGATTCTGTATGTGGGGATCGAAGTCCAGGACGACAGTCTGAAGTCGGGCGGTGTTTCGACCGGGGACAATGAGTTGAACCCGGTTGCCTTCCGGAAAGGACGTCGGTTTGGACTCAATCGGCTGGTGACGGGAGCGAATTTATTCCGCGGGAGGTGAGACCGGTTCTTCCTCTTCTTGCTGAACGATGATTTTCGGGCGGAGCAGCAGGAAGGTGCGCGTCTGATCGGCGGTGGTCTTCTTGAAGACTTTCGCGTCGGCCACTTTGTCTGAAACGGGGACTCCTGTCTGGTTGGTCTTCTGCGCGACGAGTTCGATGAGGACGGCTTTGCCATCGGGGACGGTCGTGACATAGGTCTGCAGTTGCTGAGGCTCGGACTGTGGATCGCTGACCCGCAGGTTAAGGCGGACTTCACGACGATCTGCGGAAATGACCGGCTGCAGATAGAAGGGACGCAGCAACGGGTGCGGCTTACCTCCCGCCGTATACTCTGTCACATGGGCGGTGTAGCCGTTTAACAACGCAACTTCAGGCGGCTGGATCAGATTGGTCCGGCTGTGGTTTTGTGCTGCTTCCAGGAGCGACTTGACCTCTTCGTCGTTGAGCAGGACTCCCCCCAGCGGACCTTTGTTCTGCTGAGTGCGGGCCATCAGACTGTTGGCATCCAGATCGAAGCCCAGACGTTCCCAGGCTTTGTCCGGCAGGTTTTCCAGGATGCGGGTTTCTACGGAAACGTGAAAATCCCGCTGCCGGCGGAGTTCTGTGAGTAAGGTTTCGATTTCCTGGTGCGCCTCTTTCGACTGCCGGATGACGAGGCACATCGTGGGATCAAACGCGCGAATCGAACCTGTGCCACCGAGTCGCTCCCAATCGACAGGTTGCACCGAGGCTTCAATGACTTCGATCAGCGAGTTGAAGTCGACCGAGTTTCTGTTGACGACCGGAATTGGTTCATCAGCGGAAACCGGACCGGTCATGGGAATGGGGATCACTAAATCGGCGACGGGATAGGTGCGTGTGGTGCGCTCACCCTGGGCCCGCGTCTTACTGGTAACGACGAGAACTTCATCTTTGACGGTATACGCGAGATCCAGTGGCAACAGCATCAGGTTGAGCACACTCTTTAACTGGATGCCTTCGACTTCGATGGTGATGAGATTCTCAGGGGTTATGCCGACTTCGTTCAGGCCCCGAGTATCGACGAAAACGTTAATGCCGAGATCCCGGGAGAGCGTAAGCAGCACGTCGGCCAGCGGTTTCTTTTCGGCCTTCAGTGTAACGGACTTTTTGAGTGCCTTCCGGATCGTTAATTCGGAGGGAGTGGCATTCGCTGGTGGATTCAAAGCCTGTGGCGGTGCCGCGAAGGATGCCTGTTTGATCGGCTTGTCCTGCGGCTGCTCTGCAGGATCGTCGGCGAGGACAAAGCCTTGGATTAACAGGAGTGTCAGCAGGGGCAGCGTTAATTGATATCGCATGGTTCGATTCCTTTCGCGAGAGCGCGGCCCCGGGGCGAGGCGATTGATTCCGTTCCTCATCTGCTCGATGCGGCGACAATTTCGGGGCCCGCATGGGGCGCTGTCAGCCGGGGTGGGCAGTTGCGTTTGCTGACAATTGTCTACTACCAGATTCGCGGCACTCTAACTCGTGACCCCGAAATCTGTCAAGACGAACCAGTGGGGTGGCGGTGGGCCGAGGTGCTTTCGCGAGGAAACGCAGGTACTTACTTGAAAAGCGACGAAAAATAAACGTAAATACACTATGTGGTTGCGTGTGTTCTATGCGTCTCCTTTAAAGCCGATTTGATTCCAGACTGAAACGAGGTCGACCATGGATGAGAAGTATTTTTCCCGTAAGGCGTGCTGGCATACGATGGAGGGGCAACTGGTGGTACACGACAGCTTCAGTGAGCATGCGCCGCGGATGATCACGATGGAACCCTGGTATGCGGTGGTATTCATGTCTGCCGATGGCGAACATACGGTCGATGACTTTGTGATACAAATGGCTGCCCAGTACGAAGCGGGGGAACCGGCGGGGCTGCGGGAGCAGATTCACGAAATCATGGGCACCTTGATCGAGGAAGGAATTTTACGTCTGCATGAGGAACCAGAGCCGCTGCCAACCTACTTTGCGGAGGAGTACTTCGAGCAGGATGCGGAAATCCGAAACCAACAGATGCAGGCGGATGGTCTGATAGAGTGAGGTTTTTCCTGATTATCAGCTCCTGCAGAGTCACCTTTCACCTTGCAATCTACCACAGTCAATCTTAATCATCACAGCAGCCAGGAGGAAAGTTCATGCCTGACCGGCGGAATCATCGGGGCGCTCATCCCCAGGATCGGTTGCTGTTTGCGCGCGATGCGGAGCCTGATCTGTGCCGGGCGACTTCTGATCTGAACTGGCTGTTGACCCGTGGGTATGCGTCGGTCTCTGCACTCAAGCTGGTGGGGGATCGTTATGCGTTGAACGCGCGACAACGGCTGGCGGTGGGCCGCTGTGCCTGTAGTGAGGAAGACGCGAACCGGCGGCAGATGCATCAGGTCGAGACGCCGGACCTTGTGGGGGCGGAGCTGTGGATTGACGGGTATAACGTGTTGACGTCGCTGGAGGCGGCGCTGTCGGGCGGGGTCATTCTACTGGCCCACGATGGCTGTTTTCGGGACATGGCCAGTATGCATGGCAGTTATCGTAAGGTAGCCGAGACGATCCCCGCGATTCAGATCCTGGGCGAACTGCTGGCGGAGTGGCAGGTGGCCGGTTGTCGCTGGTTGCTGGATCAGCCGGTCTCCAACAGTGGTCGTCTGAAGACGATGCTGCGGGAACTCAGTGAGGAGCGGGGCTGGAACTGGGAGATCGACCTCGTGCCTGACCCCGACCCTGTGCTGAGCGCCGCCGACCAGATCGTGGCTTCCGCGGACAGCCAGATTCTCAACCAGGCCGGGCGGTGGTTCAACCTGGCGCGGACCGCTGTCGAAGAGCGGGTGCCCGAAGCGTGGGTGGTGGATCTTTCGGGTTGCTGATTTTTTCGTATCGGGTCGGATGCGGATCTGTTAGACTGGTGTTCGTACTTCTACTGCTGAGTTTTTGACCTGACTCTGTCCCAGAGTCTCCAGCGAGAAAGAGACCATCATGGCCAACTGGTATGTGAAACGTGGTGACCAGACAGCAGGCCCCTTGACCCGGGAACGGCTGATTGAACTGGCGGCGCAGGGCAAAGTACAGGAGTCGGATCTGGTGAGAGAAGGAGAGGCGGGTGAATTCCGACCTGCGGGCCAGATACCGGGACTCTTGCCAGCGGAGACAGTCAGCAGTGGGGGCTCCGACTTTGAACAGACGAGTTCCACTTCCTCTGGCCCGAAGAAAAACAACACAACACTGATCCTGGTCCTCGCGATTCTGGGGGGCGGGGGCATTCTCGTGGTCATGGTGCTGGTGGCTCTGCTGCTACCTGCCGTTGAGCAGGCCCGCGAAGCAGCCCGGCGGTCGACATCCAAAAATCATCTGAAGCAGATCGGCCTGGCGATGCATAATTATCATGACACGTTCGGAGTGTTTACCCCGGGGGGGACGACCAACGTGGAAGGCAAGCCGAACCACAGCTGGCAGACGTTCATTCTGCCCTTTATGGATCAGGCGGTGTTGTACAATCGGATTGACATGGATCAACCCTGGACGACGCCGGAAAATCGCAAGCATTTCACCCAGGTCATTCCTGACTACCTGCATCCTTCCGTTGAGGAAACCGTTTCTCCAGACGGGTTGGCGCTGTCGCATTACATCGGGAACGAACTATTGCTGGAGACCAATGGGAACACTCGGTTTCGTGACATCACTGATGGCGCCTCGACTACGATCATGGCGATTGAATCGGGAGAGGGTTTTAAGCCGTGGGGCGATCCGACCAATATCGATCATCCTGCCAATGTGATGCGAGAGGGGAGGAAGACGTCGATGGTGGGGGGCAATCATGTGCTGCTCTCCGACGGAGCGGTGCGATTTGTTTCGGAGAATATTGATCCGGATGTGTTAAAGGCGATGAGTACCCCCAACGGTGGTGAAGCCATCGGTGAATTTTGAGCGAACGTCAGACAACCAGTAAGAGAAGAAAAAGGCAGGTCTCAACTTAATGAGACCTGCCTCTTTTTGTTTCAACGCTGTTACGAATGCCTGTTCGATAATCGCTGGTGCTGGTCTCGCCTGATTTTTCAGAATTGTGAATTTCCGCCGCCAAGTTTGCGCTGCGCTGACGCTTGAGAGGTTGAGCACTGTTCGTCAACTGACGTCAGTATTCCCCCTTTCGTCTTTGCCTGACACATGGTTTTGCAGTTTGAATAATGAGGTATCTCTATGAATTCCAGTGATTTATGTCAGAGGTTGCGCGTTTCGGAATCGCAGTTTCGCAAAATCTGCCAGCACCTGAAGATTGCGGCCGCCGATGATATCCAGAGGACCTTTACGCCCCGGGAGATTCAGCGGCTGCAGCATTTTGTAGAGACGCGGCGGTCTGCGGCTGGAAAGAAAAATGCGACAAAGATCCAAAGCAGAACACCGACTCGCGATTCAACAACGCCCCCCAAACCTACTTCATCTGAGAAACCACGGGTTGTTGAGCAGACCGCGTCAACGAAACCTGCCCCCGCTGAAAAGCCGGTTGAGAGCACCGCGTTTCCAGCCCGGACCAGCACTGAGCCAGAGTCGAAGCAGCCCGAAGTGGTTGCCGGTCTGCCGGAATCCGAGACGGCTCCGGTTCTGATGCGGGCGATCGCTTATGTGATCGATGCGTTGCTGACGCTGATCCTGGGGCCGCTGGTGTTGATTCCGATCCTGGGGCAGATTCTCATCGGCCTGATGCTGTGCTGCTACTGGCTGTTCCGCGATGCGGCAGGCGCCAGCCCCGGGAAACTGCTGCTGGGATTACAGGTGTCAAATAACAGTGCCGACCCTGCAAGGGTCGGGCCGCGGATCTTGCGAAACATTCCGTTGTGTATCGGGCCGTTCCTGTTTTGTATTCCGATAATCGGATTCGTAATTGGCGTGCCGATCGCTATTCTGGTGGTGCTGACTGAGGTGATCATGTTGCTCGTTACAGGAAGACGGATCGGCGATTTGCTGGGTGATACTTCGATCAAAACCGTTCCCAAGGTCAGACTGGTCAGTGAATAGCAGGCAGCCCGTCGCCTGTTGACTGCTGCCGATTCAGTCTGGTTAAGAAATCGTTGAGAATCAGTTTTATTCCGGGGTGCAGATGTGCATAATGAGAGAGACTCTTCTAATTCTGTCTACCGATCGAGTTCTCTCAGGATACGCGCATGCGCAACTCGGAATACCAGCGACTTCTCAACGAATCGCTGCAGGGCAACCAGGAGGCGATCGGGCAATTGCTGGATCGCCACCGGCCCTATTTGAAGTTCATCACGCAACGGGCGCTGGACGGTCGTCTGCAGGCTCGCGTGGATGATTCGGATATCGTGCAGCAGACCTGTCTGTCGGCCCTGCGAAACTTTCAGCAGTTCGACGGGAAAGAAGAGGCGCAGTTTGTTGCCTGGTTGCAGAAAATCCATGAACGGAATATTCAGGATACGATACGCCGACACGCGGGCGCAGAGAAGCGGGCCGTAGGTAATGAAGTCGCGGGCTCGCGTCTGGAGGGGCTGTTTCACCTGGAAACTCTGAGTCCCTCACAAAGGGTGATGCAGGCCGAGGATGCAGTGCGGCTGGCGGAAGTGCTGGCGTCGATTCCTGCAGACCAGGGGGAAGCGGTGCGGTTAAGGCACATCGAAGGCTGGTCGCTGGCGGATCTGGAGCAACACTTTGGTCGTTCGGAAACGGCGGTGGCCTCCCTGATCAAACGCGGACTCGAAAATTTACGCAAACGACTCAACGGTGATGCCTGAGTCAGCGTGAGAATCGATCCTCTGACGTCGATTGAAGGGGAGTGAGGATAGAGTTTTCGCCGTGTTTTCTGCTAGACTGAAATCATGTCTGAAACCGGATGGCTGAAATTGTTCTCTCGGCGGCTGCTGAAATGGATCGAGTTTGCGGTGAACTGGCTCAAAGGTCGTGAACCGCTGGTGCTGGTCTTTTTTCTGATCCTGGCCGGGGCTACCTGGGCGTTCATTGAACTCACCGACGAGGTGCTGGAACAGGAGACCCAGGCATTCGACAAGTGGGTGATTCGTTCGATGCGACGGGCCGATGATCCGTCGGTTCCCATCGGGCCACCCTGGGCGCAGGAGATGGGCCGCGATCTGACCGCGCTGGGGGGCGTGGCGACGCTGGTCTTCTTTACGACGGTCGTGGCAGGCTATCTCTGGATCGAAGGGAAAAAACGGGTGATCCTGTTATTGCTGTTCGCTTCCCTCGGTGGGCTGCTGCTCAGTTCTGCGCTCAAGCATTTCATCAGCCGACCCCGCCCGGATGTGGTGCCGCATCTCTCGTATGTTTATACCAGCAGCTTCCCCAGTGGCCACTCGATGCTTTCGGCGGTGATCTATCTCACGCTGGGGGCACTGCTGGCGTCGGTGATTCAGCGGACGCGGGTGAAGATTTACGTGCTTTGTGTGGCACTGCTGCTGACGCTGTTGATTGGGCTCAGTCGGATCTACCTCGGCGTGCATTACCCGACCGATGTGATTGCCGGCTGGACCGCGGGTCTGGCGTGGGCGCTGTTCTGCTGGATCCTTGCGCGTTGGTTACAGCAGCGGCACCGGATTGAAGATGCCAGCCCGACCTCGGAATCTGCTGCTGCCGACTCCGAGATCTGACTGTCCATCGATCAGGCGACATCCGGAATGCCTGCGTGCATCAGTGGCCGGGGACCGGAGGTGGGCCAGTGAAAGCGGCGCTGGTCTGCGGGGATGGGGACATCGTTGATGCTGGCTTCGCGGCGGCGCATGAGCCCAGCTTCGTCAAACTCCCAGAGTTCATTTCCGTAGGCGCGGAACCATTGCCCGTCTGCATCGTGGTACTCGTACTGAAAGCGAACGCCGATGCGGTTTTCCGAATAGCTCCACAGCGATTTGACGAGCCGGTAATCGAGTTCCCGCTCCCATTTACCGGCGAGGAATTCCCGGATCTGATCGCGTCCCTGCAGAAACTGATCGCGGTTCCGCCACTCGGAATCCGGGGAGTAGGCCAGGGAGACCGTTTCAGGGTCGCGGCTGTTCCAGGCATCTTCCGCAGCACGGACTTTGGCGGTGGCGGTGGCGAAATTGAACGGGGGTTTGATGGCAGTCATGTGTGTCTCCTGTGTTGGGTTGAAGCTGTAGTAAACAGACAGGTCTGTATAATATATCCAAAAAAAGAGAACGAGGCGGACCTCATTCGATAGCGTGTGACTCTGGTACCAGTTAGTTCGTATTTAGTACGATTATCAGCAAAGACACCTGAGCGGGCGAATGCATTGCGGCTGGTTCTTCTTTGCAGTTGTCGCGTGTCTGAACAATCGAAGCATACAGGTCTGTCTAATTCTGTCAAGGGGTGAATCCGGGTTTCCTGTGGAGTTTATTTTCGTGGAGTCCTGCTCATTGGGATTATGATTCTGTTCTGCTGGTTTGCTGCGGTGTGATGTGAAGTGTAAACAGGGGGTTATCAGTCCTGGTATCGATTCATATGGACCTGAACCCTGTTGCGCCCGTAGAATGCTCGCCTTGCTCCGGTTTCTGGATGAAAGAAAAATCACAGCGTGTTCTCAAGGAGGAACGATGTTGCTGAGTTATGGACGCTACCGGAATCGATATATTTCAGGGTTCTCAATCTTATTTATTTGTGTTGCTGCCCTGTTTTGGGGAGAGCATTCCGCCCAGGAACCCGTCAAGGCAGCGGCGGAGCAGTCTGAGGAAGAGGAAGCCGGCTTTCATGCGCTGCCCTCTGAATTCAAGCAGCCTCAGATTGAAACCATATTAATGAGCACCAGAGAAAATCCCCTCAGGGCGAATCGTCAGTGGATCGAGATTGATGGAAAGCTGGCCAATCAGTTGTGGACCCATGTGCGGTCCGCGCGTCTTAGCGAAAATGAAGAGTCTCAAAGGTTCCTGCCTGGGACGCTCCCCCAGTTCGCGCCTCCCTGCTACGACGCGATTGTTATTTTCCATGATCGAGAAAAGATGAATCTGGCCATGACTGCCGATATCTCGGAGGTGCACGTTGATTCAAAAGAGAGATTGTGGCCGATGATTCTGCTGCGGTACGATGAAAGTTTAGTCACGCGTCTCGATCGAATTTTCTTTCCTGCCGATCAATAAAGCTCTGGTTGATGACCGGTGTTCAGCTTTATCATTCCTGAGCAAGCCGGGCATTAGGCCGCTTGTCCCGGCGGATGTGGGGCGTATAATGCCGGGAACAGTCCCATTGCAGGACGACCTGCATGTATTTCCCGTCGGCGGGGACGACCCTGCCACAGCAGTGACAGGTGCGTTATGGCATGGGTGATTCTTTTGGTGGCGGCGGTGCTGGAGATCGGCTGGGCGGTCGGCATGAAATACACGGACGGTTTCACCAGGTTATGGCCCAGCGTGCTGACCATTGGCATGATGGCGGCGAGCATGTTCCTGCTGGCCCTGGCGGTCCGCACGATTCCGGTGGGCACCGGTTACGCGGTCTGGACGGGGATCGGCGCATTGGGGACGGCGGTGCTGAGCGCCTTCCTGTTTGGTGAACCGGTCACGATCTGGCGCGGGCTCTGTCTGGTGCTGATCGTGGGTGGCGTGCTGGGGTTGAAGCTTTCGGCTTCGTGAGTGGCGGCTGGTATCCTGCATGCAGAGATTCTCAAGTTCATCGAAGAAGAAATGGCCAGCGTTCATTATGAAGATGAAAGGGCCCTGGTTACAGAAGCGCTGGAGGTCTTTCGGGAGTTGAAGCAGAGACACGCCGAGCTGAAGCAGCAGATTCAGCAGTCCCTGGAAGCCGAGAGAGAAGGCCGGGTAATGCCCCTTGATATCGATGCAATCGTTTCAGAGCTGGAATCGTGTTGAAAACGCTGATTGGCTTTCGGTTTTGCGGTGTTGTGTTCATTCTGATGTTCGCAAGAGTGCCCTGCGACCTCCTGTTCGCTGCGCTCACCCCGAATTGCATTCGGGGTTACCCGGTTAATTTGAGTGGAATGGCTCTGGCCACCGGTAATTGGGATCCGCGCTGGAGAATATTACCGGCGGCTAGCGCCTTGCCGCTCAGTTGGTGTTGGTGTCCGGTCTAAATACTACAAGCCAACAGTGGCACCCATCGCGAGCCTAACTTCAATCGGGGCCGGCCCTCGTTTTTCTTCGAGATCATTTACTTCCAAACGCCTGGCCGTCTTCGCGGAGGTTTTGCAGTGCGCGGTCGACGATGCGGCGGAACTGCTGTTCCAGTTCGTCGATGTTGAGTTTGTCATCAGGGAGCATCATCCAGCAGAACATCAGTGCCTGGCGGACGGACTGGTCTACCTGCGTCGGGCTGAAGAGATCGCGCATTTTGTCGAACGATTCCTCGTCGTCGGGGTCGAATGCCTGAAAGACCATGGGGTTCTCCTGAGTGAAAAACTGAGGATGAGCGTAGCGGTGCGCTTTCCTACAGCTTAACGATTTTCAGCTACGGGGGTGAGTTTCTTTTTTGTAAAATGGGGGATTGGTATTCTCGGAAGACGCCGGGTTGATCTACCACGAAAGACACGAAAAACACGAAAGAGGTGCGTGGGAAATTCGAATACCAGGGGGAGTGGATGAAACCTGGTAGTGCTGCAGGCGACAGGAGGTCGTTGTGTGGTGGCTGGCTGGTGATGCGCTGTGCTTGGTTCGGTTTGTTGTTCATGAAGAGTTGTTGCTGTGACTGGGGCGTACGTTGTGACCTCCTGCTCGCTGCGCTCGGCTTGAATTGCATTCGGGCTCACCCGATTCTGTTCGTGGAATATCATAGAATATGTTTCTTCATTCGGATGTTTTATACCAAACTCGTTTCAACCGGGGCTAATGCCCTGCGGCTCATTTCTTTTCCTGCTTTGACGCTGTTTAGCAATGGGTGACTGAAATTTTAAGTACAGATACGTGTGGCTGGTGCCTTGCTGCTTATTTTTATTGGGGGTAGTGATGTTGGATTTTGTTGAAGGGCATGTGGGGGTCAAGGGGGATTCGAGCTTTGAGTTTGTTGCGAGTTCCTTTGAGATGGGGGTGAGCGGTCTCTCAAATGCTGTGAGAGTGCTCCGAAATGATTTGAAATTATACGGGACATGTGGAACCGGTTCAGTTTGTGTCGGTGAAAACCGGGGGAAATCGACGGCGATTCAGGTGCTGCTGGGTCACTGGTGGGCGGTGTTCCAGTGCTCGCATCATCCGCCTCGCGCGCAAAGCACAATTGCGACAATTTATGATTCGGGAGACACCGATCAAGGGCAATCTTTTCAGTGAAAACAGGTGATGGTCAGTCGTGCACAAAGCACACCAGTGATGATGGACGTGGGAGGCGACCTGTCTCATGATGGCTGACGGAGTCCGGGAAAATTATCTCAAAAAAATCCGGAGTGAGTTCCCGGCGAGACGACCGATTTTCTTAAGTTTGTATATATATGACATAAGTATCTTGATTACAGGATGTTAGTAGAGATGAATGACAGACCAGGGGGTTCAGGGGAGTATAATCGGCCCCAACTCGTTTCTGGGTTTCAGATTAGAACAAGGGCAGAGACTCAATTGACGGTCCCCTGCAGGGCTCGCTATTGTGGGAGAAAACGCCTGGATGTTGAGACGCGGGCGACCACCGCTCCGCGTCTGGCGTACTCGCTCTACTACAAAGTTTCTGAAATATCGGAAACGATTTCCCGCCTCGTATCGTAGTAAAAACGGTACCACTCCCCACGAAGCTAATCAAACTGAAAAGGAAGATGGAATGCGACTTTGTCTGGTAATTGCCGCTCTGATTCTGTGCAATCTGCATTCGACAGTAAGGGCCGACAAACCTTTTGAACTCAAGAAAAACGAACGCATCGTGGCGGTCGGAAACTCGTTGGCAGAACGGATGAACCTGTTCGGGCAGTTCGAGACCCTGATGCAGACCCGGTACCCCGAGAAGGAAATCATCTTCCGGAATTTCGGCTGGCCTGCGGATGAAGTGGGGATTCAGCAGCGTCCGAGTAACTACACCACGATCGATGATCCACTGGAAGTCTTCGGACCGGAAACGTTTTTCTGTTTTTTCGGTTTCAATGAGTCGTTCGCCGGGGACTCGAAAGAGAGCCTGGACGCCTTCAAGCAGAACTACCGGAACTACATCGCCGAACAGACCAAGCGTTTCACCAAAGATGGCAAACAGCCGCGGTTTGTACTGATCAGCCCGATTGCCTTTGAATCGACGGGCGATCCGCTGCAGCCTTCCGGAGAAGAAGAGAACAAGAACCTGGCCGCTTATACGGCTGCCATCAAAGAGCTGGCGGAAGAAGACGGTCACCGTTTCGTCGATCTGTTTACGGAAACGAAAGCCAAATTTGGTGCCAAGCCGGGTAACCAGTATACGGTTAACGGAGCGCATGCGAATGAGCAGGGTTACCGGGTCATTGGTCAGCTGCTGGACGGCAGCCTGTTCGTGTCAGAGCATCCGCTGGGGATGGGGACGTCGAAGTTCAATGAGATCCTCAAGTGGGTGAATGACAAATCGTGGTTCCACGCACAGGACTACCGGATGCTGAATGGCTGGTATGTCTATGGGGGCCGCCGTACCTGGGACATGGAAACCTTCCCGGGCGAATATCAGAAGATTCGGAAGATGGTCGCCGTGCGTGACCGCTATATCTGGGAGATGGCTGCGGGGGCGAAGTACCCGATCAGCCGGACGATTCGAAGACGGGTGAAGTATTCATTCCCGAAACGATGTTCGGCAGCCGCGATGAACGCTTCCGCGAAATGCGCGAGCCGAAAGAGCTGAAGTATCCGACGCCGGAAGAGTCGATCGAGATGATGACTGTTCCCGAAGGGTTCAAGGTCGAGCTGTTCGCGTCCGAGCGGGAGTATCCCGAACTGGCGAATCCGAACCAGATTGCCTTCGATAACAAGGGCCGTCTGTGGGTTTCCTGCATGGCGAACTATCCGCAGTGGATGCCCGGTGCAGGGAGACCCAGCGACCGCCTGCTGATTTTTGAAGATACCAACGGCGACGGTAAAGCCGATAATTGTATTACGTTCTACGACAAACTGATCTGCCCGACCGGATTTGAATTCTGGAACGGCGGCGTACTGGTGGTTGATGAGCCGCGGATCCTGTTCCTGAAAGACACCGATGGCGACGACAAGGCCGATGTGGTCCAGCAGATTGTCGACGGGATCGCGACCGATGACACGCACCATACGGTGGGTGCCTGGGAGTATTCGAACGGCGGTCTGTTACACATGCTGGAAGGGGTTTCGCTGTCGACAACGCTGGAAACACCCTACGGCGCATTCCGCAACAAGGACACCGCAGGCTGTTATACGTTGGATCCTCGATCGCTGAAATTCCGTCACTTCCGCACGCCTGGCTACGGAAACCCGTGGTGCCTGGTGTTCGATCAGTGGGGTAACGGGATGGTTGGTGATGGAACCAACGCCAAGCAGCACTGGACGAGTCCGCTTTCCGGTCTGGAAGTCAACACGCGGCGTACGCTGGAACCCAACTTCGATAACCAGGGAATGCGTCCCGCGGTGGGGAACGAATTCCTGATTTCGCGCCATCTGCCTGAAGACGTGCAGGGCCAGTTTATCTACGCCTGTGTGATCAACATGCATGGTATGCCGCGATTCAATCTTCGTGATCAGAAAGATGGTTCCGGTTTCGAAGGGGAACGTGTGGAAGACCTGCTGTCTTCGACCGACATGATTTTCCGTCCCGTCGATCCGAAGATCGGTCCTGATGGCGCGGTCTGGTTTGGTGACTGGTGTAACGCGTTGATTGGTCACATGCAGTACTCACAGCGTGACCCCAACCGCGATCACAAACATGGCCGCGTTTATCGTCTGGTCAATACAAAGAAACCGCTGCTCAAGCCAGTGACACAGGCCGACAAGTCGATTGAAGAACTGCTGGAGCAGTTGAACGCCTACGAACTGAGGACCCGTTATCGTGCCCGTCGCGAATTGTGGGACCGGGATCGGGACCAGGTCCTGGCGGCTGTGAACAAGTGGGTTGAAGGTGTGGATGATCCGAAGCAGCTCTGCGAAGCGATGTGGCTGCAGGAGAGCTTCCGGGCCGTGGATACCAAGCTGGTCGATCGGATTCTGGCGAGCGATGTCTACCAGGCACGTGCTGCCGCGATTCATACGCTGGTCAATGAAAAGGATCGTCAGCCGCAGTTGAAAGAATACCTGGCGAAAGCCGTTAACGACCCGAACCCGCGGGTACGACTGGAAGCCGTCCGTGGTCTGAGCTTCTTCGGAACCGTGGAAGCGACTCAACTGGCACTGCAGGCTGCCAATCATGAGATGGACTACTGGGTCGATTACACGCTGGAACACACGCTGCATGCGTTGAAGCCGGCCTGGGAAGTAGCGGAATCGAAGCCCGATTTCCTGGAGGGTTCATCCACGGCCGCGAAGAAATACCTCGACCGTTATAAAAAGATGACCGGACCGGGTGGGGCGGCTGTGAAACCGCTGGAGATTGCCGGTTCCGAGGAAGCCTCGGAAAGCAAACGTAAAGCTGCGATTCGTGAACTGGCCAAAATGAGTGGCGGTAATTACGAGCGGGGCGAAGGTGTATTCAAGCAGGTCTGCTCTGCCTGTCATATGGTGGGCGACCTTGGCAAGAAGTTCGGTCCGGACCTGAGCGACATTGGTCAGCGGGTGAACAAAATCGAAATGATGACTTCGATCCTGATGCCCAATGATAAAATCTCCAAAGGTTTCGAGACAGTCGCGATTGTGACGATCGAAGGTGAAGTGCATACCGGCTTCATCCTGGCCGAAGACGAGAAAATGATTTCGCTCGGTCTGGCGAAGGGGAAGAAGATCGACATTCTCAAAGACGACATCGAACTGCGTAAGCCGATGAAGTCGAGTTCGATGCCCGAAGGATTGATCAAGACGATTGCCCCGATCGAGTTTCTGGACCTGGTGGCCTATCTTTCCCGGCAGCGGCAGATCGCCGCAGTAGAGGATCAGGAGGGCTGGATCAGTGCGAAGCAGAAAACGGTCAAGCTGCGGAAGAAGAACGGCTTCAAGGAGATCTCCCGCGATGCTGCTCTCAAGTTTGGCGGTAAGTTCGGGAACAAGACCTGGAACAAGGACGCGTATCTGTTTCTGACCGACGTTCCTGCGGAGCGGTTTGATTTCGCGTTCCATTCCGATCTGGATTCCGAGTCGCCTTATGTCACGATTCGGCTGAAGGATTATTCTGAAATCCGTGCGATCTGGTTGAAGAATCGGAAGGGACTGCAGGAGCGGGCCGCAGGTCTGACGGTGTGGATCTCTTCTGACGGGACGAATTTCGAGAAGGTCTGGACGGCTGAAAAAGTGCAGCCCGAGTGGACCATCGAGCTGCCCGAAGGGACGCGTGCGAAATTCGTCCGCGTGGGCCTGGAAGGGGAAGGGACGCTCCACCTGCACCAAGGCGCAATTTTCGGTCGATAAGGCTGAAAAGGCGGAACTTTTCTGCCGCTGTGGTGCTCAATATAATTAGATGATTTCTCCCCTGATCTGGGTCTTCAGATCAGGGGTTTTTATTGGATTGACGGGTTTTATGAAGATTGCGATGAACCGGCTGTCTGGTCGATTCGTTCGCGAGAAAGGGTCGCTTAGCGAAAGATCGTTCCACTGATTGTCTGAGTTTGTAGAATTTGGGCGCTGTGCATCCTGTTTTTACCTTTTCTTTTTCGGGTGACTGCCGTTACTATGTGTGGTATATACTTGTATTGCATGGAGGCGAAAAACAGGCACATCTGACGGTAAAGCAGGGAAAAAACGGATCTCACTGTTAAAAAGTGGAGAATGTTGTTCCTTCCGCATTACTTTTTGACTAAATTCAAGTCCCTATCGTATCTCATTTTAGCATTATTTCAGGCCAGATATTCGGGCCTTTCCTGTCGCAGGATCAGTCCCGGTTTTGAGGTGCAGCAGCGTGAAATCTTTCTGGGCATATTTATTGATTCTGTTGAGCGTCTTATGCGTCTCGGCAGAGCTGCAGGCTCAACCCGTTGTCGAGGGCGATAACGGGAACGATTCTGCAGCGCGGACACCTGCGAATACAGGGCAGGTGGGAAAGTACCCCCCGGTGCCGATCCGGTTCTTCAGGGGCAACGGGCCTGCGACCTCCTCTCAGGGTTTCTATTTTAACTTCTGGAAGATGCTGTTCGTCTGCCTGCTGTTTCTGCTGTGGGCAAAAACATCTTACTGGGTGGACGATGACAGCAGGGCGTTGAAGTGCAACACGGAATTCTGGAGTTCGCTGATTCTGGTAGCTGGTGCGCTCGGATTTCTGCTGGTGTTCTGCATGCCGAATTTCATTGTCGGTTTTCTGGTCCTGGCAGCCGCCTATGCGGCGCCGCTGGGGTTCTATATCAATGAGCGGAACGCCAAAGTGCCCGCTTCCAGCAAGGTGATGACGCCCGATCATATTCAGAAACTGACTTTGCGTTACCTGGCACGGATGGGAATCCGCGTGGGGGGCAAGAAGACACAGGAAGCCGCGATGGGGCCCGATATCCGTTTCATCGGGAAATCAGCGACGGGGCGGGGTGACGATCCCAGCAGTTCGCGTCG
This sequence comes from Gimesia benthica, assembly GCF_009720525.1. NCBI lineage: Bacteria > Pseudomonadati > Planctomycetota > Planctomycetia > Planctomycetales > Planctomycetaceae > Gimesia > Gimesia benthica. The sequence continues at coordinate 3,447,838 of NZ_CP043930.1, read as the reverse complement.
GGTGGAAAATTCGCGTGGGTTCCTGGCAGCGAAAGAGCTGATTCACGATGCGATCATGCGTCGCGCCACCGACGTGCACCTGGAGCCGAAAGAGGATGAATACGGCGTTCGCCTGCGTATCGACGGGGTGATGTATCCCACCGAAGGCTTTGACCGTTCGATCGGCGAAGCGGTGCTGAATATTTTCAAAGTGCTTGGTGCCATGGACATCACGGAGAAACGTCGTCCCCAGGATGGTAGTTTCCGTGCGATCATGCCGGACCGGGAGATCGATTTTCGTCTTGCCAGCCAGGGGACCCGTTACGGCGAAAAGATGAGTCTGCGTATTCTGGACCAGACGAACTCGATCGCTTCACTTTCGGAACTGGGGCTGCGGAAACAGATCGTCGACAAGATGAGCTCAATTGTCAAGCAGCCGCACGGCCTGTTCCTCTGCTGTGGTCCTACCGGTGCCGGTAAATCGACGACCCTGTATGCCGCTTTGCACGAAATTGACCCTTACCAGCGAAATATCATTACGATTGAAGATCCGGTGGAGTACCGGATTGAGAATGTTTCGCAGATTGAAATCAACCAGAAAGCCGGCCAGACCTTTGCCGAGTCGCTGCGGAGTATTCTGCGTCAGGACCCGGACGTGGTCATGATCGGCGAAATTCGAGATGCCGAAACCGCGCGGATTGCCTGTCAGGCCGCGAATACCGGTCACATGGTGTTCTCCACGGTTCACGCCAACGATACCTTTACTGCTTTGTACCGTCTGATCGACCTGGAAGTCGAGCCGTTCATGCTGGCCAGTTCGCTGTCGGCACTGTTGGCTCAGCGTCTGGCGCGACGTCTGTGTCCGGACTGTAAAGAGGCGTATCAGCCCAATCCGGAGTTCCTGAAAAAGGCAAATCTGCCGCCGGACAAGGTGAAAAGTTTTTATCGTCAGCCGAAAAATCCGGAGATTGTCTGTCCGACCTGCGGTGGACTGGGCTACTTCGGACGTATCAGCGTGGTGGAGCTGCTGGAATTCAATGAGCGGATGCGGGATATGATTCGCGACGACGCCGGCATGTCCCAGTTGAAAGCACAGGCCCGTAAGAACGGGATGCTGTATATGAAAGAAGAAGGCCTGCGGCTGGTAGTCAAAGGCATTACCTCGATTGATGAATTACTGCGTGTCGTGAAGTGATCTTCGACGGGCAGAGGTTGATTCCGGGTTGAGAACCCGTTGAAACGCGATTCAGTTCAGTTTGGATTTATAACCATGATTGATATTCTCTTGCTGGCGATTCTGGGAATTGTAACCTGGTGTGTTGCCAGCGAAGGCGCCTGGGGAGCGGGTTTCATTTTTGTCTCCGTGCTGTTATCCGGGCTGCTGGCAATGAATTTCTTTGAACCGCTGGCCACGTTCATGTCCGGCAATGTGATTGGCTCTGGTGCCTGGCAGCAGCGGTGGGACAGTATTGCGCTGATTGGGTTGTTTGTCGGTTTCGTCTTTCTGTTCCGCGAGGTGACCGTACGGATTGCGCCCGCGTACATGCAGGTCCATCCCCTGGTGCACGAGATTGGTCGCTGGGGTTTTGCTGCACTCACCGGTTACATCACGATGGCGTTCCTGTTGACTGCCCTGCATACTACGGCATTGCCGCGAGAATTTATCGGTTTTACTCCAGAACGTCAGAACCTGTTTGGAGTGGTTGCCCCCGACCGCCAGTGGCTGGGTTTCACGCAGTACGTGTCTGAGAAATCGATGCGGAACGGTGCCCTGGGGCACATCTTCGATGGTCCCGAGTACCCGCTGCCGAATCATCAGAATCGGGTCTGGCCTTCATTTCCGATTCGCTACGCTTCACGCCGGGCCAGTGGGACAGGGGCTGTTGCGCCACCGCCGGTCTCCAAAGACAAAGCAGATCGCTCGTTCTAGCCGGAGGCTTACGGGCTGGGCGTGATCTGAACGGTGCAGGGTCTTAATCATCCAGCTCGTGGAAGAGGTCGACCAGCTGCGGGATGAAGCGTTCAAAGGCTCTTGCACGGTGGCTGAGGTGTTGCTTGACGATAGGGGCCAGCTCGCCGAACGTTTTGTGCAGCTCGATGATCTCGAAATAAGGATCATAGCCGAAGCCGTTCTCGCCGCGTGCTTCGTCCGTCATTCGTCCCCGACAACGGGCTTCGACCTGCAGGCAGATCTCCCCCTGCGGATTGGAGAGGGCCACGTTACAGATGTAGGCGGCGGTCCGTTCTGGCAGGGGAACGTCTTTGAGTTCCTCCAGCATTTTAGCGTTGTTTTTTTCGTCGGTCGCATTCTCACCACTGTAGCGGGCCGAATAGATTCCGGGAGCTCCGTCTAACGCGTCGATCATCAGGCCACTGTCTTCGCCGATGGTCCATTCAGAGATTGCCTGTGCCGTCTCGTAAGCTTTCTTGGCAGCGTTCTCTGCGAAGGACTGGCCGTCTTCAACGACCTCTTTTGCCTGGGGGAAGTCGGCGACACTCTGAACTTCGATGCCGTGTGGTTTAAGCAGCTCGGCGATTTCGCCTGCTTTTTTCTGGTTACGACTGGCGAGCACGATGCGTGGGTAGTGAGACATGAATGAGCTGGATTTCACTGCTGAAACGGAAGAAGAAAACGTTGTCCGGCTCATTCTGCCTGCGGTTCCTGGGAACCTCTGCGCAAAAAAGAAGCCTTCCCGATGTCTGGCACTTTAGCAGGCCTGACGGACAGAGGGAAGGCAACAGAATGAATCGATTGTCCGCGGTGTTATTAGCGGGACTTGGGATTCTGCATCAGCATCGGTTTGGGATCGAAGACCCAGGAAGCTGATGGAGGTGCAGAGGGGGTGCTGCCGGGAATCACGAAGTATTCCGCGGTCATGGTCTCCACACCGGTTTCCGGGTGCGGCTTCATTTTAGAGCCGAAGAGTTTGGCGTATTCCTTGATCCGGGGATCATCGGCAGAGTCAAACGAACCGACGGTCACAATGGAACGGTACTTTTCGTGTAAAACGTAGGCATCGATATTCCGCGGGGCACCCGCAGGGAAGTTATAACTTTTCGCGTTACGTAATGCTTTGGCCAGTGACCAGGCATTTTCAGCAGCCCGGTCCAGGGCGTTGCTGACTTTCAAAGTTTCGTTCGCATTTTGAAAGCGGGAAGTCGCGGTCTGGGTGACGGAGTTTCCGTAGAACGAAGCTACGACCAGCGAATATTTACCCTGATTCTTCAGCAGCGAGTATTCGATACCTGAGTTCAGTTTGGCGATCAGTGGATCCTGTTTCCGCTGCGCAACTTCCTGTGGAGAGAGCAGCGGATTGATCGTGAGGAACGCACCGCTTAACGGTCCGGGCTGGCCGGGAGTCTTTTTATAAACGCCGTTTTCGGTGATGACTTTAGGATGGAAGTTCTTGATGTACTTCAGAGTTTTCTGAGCGACATCGTCTTCGCTGTCGGAATAGTTACCAGCGATCACGGAGATCATTGCTCTCTGGGCAGCGTAGCTGCGGCGTTCTTCCCGGCCGAGACGATCCAGTGTATTGAAACGCTGAATAACGGCTTCCTGGCTGAAGGTATAAGCGGGAATGCCCCGTTTACGCAGTTCGAAGACCAGTTCGTCGGCTGCTTCCTGGGCGGACAAACCTTTGGAACGCCTGCTCTCAGGAATATCACGCAGGCTGGCGACCATGATCATCCAGGGCCCGTGCCGTTTGGTGAGCTTGTACTTCTTGCCTTTCTCAGCTTCAATCCGGGCGTGCGCTTCCGGCATGATGGCTGTCGAACAGACAATGGCGGTGAGTAAAATGATCAGGCTTTTGCAAAGCAGTTGCGTGGTCCGCATATCAGTATCCCTTCTGAAAGCGTCCGAACCGGTTGGAATTTTAAGGCTAGCGGGCGGAGATTCCACTGCATCCTGAGCGCGAATCGGTACCCGTGTTACAGACTTTGGTCGTGAAGATGTTGAGATGACTCAGACATGTGCGGGGGAGTCTAGCAGTTCTGCAAAATTGAGTCCAGAGCTGATTTCTCTCGTCTTTCAGGGGGCTGGTTCTTGAGAGAATCAGCGGGATTTCACTCACAAAGTCAGAAAAAGATTCCCCTGCCTGCTCGAAGAGACATATAATCTAAGTGTAAACAAGATAATAAGATAAGGTAGAGGGTAAGGGGCACAGAGCCTCACTGTGGCGGCGTCTTAGCAGGAAAGCAGACATGCGTGTACTCGTGATTTCGGACATTCATTCCAACTGGGCGGCTCTGTCTTCGCTTCAGGAAGAATTCGATTATTGTCTCTGTATCGGCGATCTTGTGGACTATGGCACCGACCCGGTGCCGTGCATCGAATGGGTGAAGCAGCATGCGACCGCCTGTGTGCGGGGGAACCACGATCACGCCGTCGCCCAACGAGTGGAAGCCAAGGGTTCGACCGGATTTCGAAAGCTGGCCTGTTTCACGCGCCCGCTGCACTGGGACCTGCTGGATCGGGTACGTATGAAATACCTGGCGCGGCTGCCGATCTCACAGCAGATCACAATTGAAGGGGTGACCTTCTACCTGGTACACGGAACCCCCCGCGATCCCCTGGATGAATATCTGGGTGAAAACGAAGCGGGCTGGAGGTCACGTCTGCAGGGAATCAATGCGAACTTTGTCTGCGTGGGACATACCCATCTTCCGTTCCATCTCGACCTGGGAGACAAGCAGGTGATCAACCCGGGCAGCGTGGGACAGCCTCGCGACGGGGACCCGCGTTGTTCCTATGCGATCATAGAGGACGGGCAGGTAACTCTCAAGCGGCAGGAATATGATATCGAGGCCGCGATTCGTCAGATGGAAGCAGCCGGCCTTTCCGGAGAATCACTGGAGCTGGGCGCCAGCGTTCTCCGGAATGGACGAATGACTGCAGAAGCAAGTCAGAAAGAGTGACCACTTAAGCCTGAGGCTCGGTCATGCTCATGGGGTCAAGGGCTTCATTCAGAGTCTCTGCGGGCAGGATTTCCTGCTCGGTGCAGAGCTCGCGAATTGTCTTGCCTGACTTGAACGCTTCCTTGGCGAGCGCAGACGCTTTCTCGTAGCCGATATGTGGATTCAGGCTGGTCACCATCGACAGGCTGTTTTCCACGGCCGCGTTGCAGGCCTCTTCGTTGGCTTCCATGTTTTCCAGACAGAGCTTCACGAATTCGTTGCAGGAGTTCGCCAGCAGATGCACGCTTTCCAGAGCCGTGAAGCCCATGACGGGCATCATGATATTCAACTGGAACTGGCCACCGGCGGCTCCCGACATGGTGATGGTCTGGTCGTTGCCGATCACGCGGGTGGTGGCCTGCATCATGCTTTCGCACATAACCGGGTTAACCTTGCCCGGCATGATGGAGCTGCCCGGTTGCAGGTCGGGGATCTTGACTTCATAGAATCCGCAGCGCGGACCCGAGCCGAGCCAGCGAATGTTGTTGGAGACGTTGAACAGAGTGGTGGCGATGGTTTTCAGTTCGGCGTGGCACTCAACCAGACCGTCGCGCTGGGCGTTGCCTTCGAAGTGGTCGACAGCTTCGACGAAAGCGATTCCAGTCAGCTTCGCCAGTTCTTCGCTGACCCGTTTGCCGAATTCGGGGTGCGTGTTGATTCCGGAACCAACCGCCGTTCCACCGACGGGCAGTTCATAGACTGCTTCCGCAGCTCGTTTGGCTCGCCCGATACTCAGTTCCAGCTGACGGGCGAAGCCGCCAAATTCCTGACCGAGTCGCAGAGGTGTGGCGTCTGCCAGGTGAGTCCGTCCGATCTTGATGATCTGGTCCCAGGCTTTCGCTTTTTCTTTCAGGCTGGCAGCCATCTTTTCCAGACCGGGGATCAGTTGTTCGTGAATACTGGTCGCGACAGCGACGTGAATGGCGGTCGGGAAAGTGTCGTTGGTGCTCTGTCCCATATTCACATGATCGTTGGGATGCACGGATTTGTCTGCGGCGAAGCGGTCTTCCCCCAGAATTTCAATCGCCCGGTTGCTGATCACTTCGTTGACGTTCATGTTACTCGAGGTTCCCGAGCCGGTCTGGTAGACGTCGATCGGGAACTGATCGTCGTATTTGCCTTCGAAGACTTCGGTGGCAGCTGAGACCAGGGCCTTGATCTGTTCGTCATTGAGGGGATTCTTGCCCGTGCCTGAGAGTTTTCCCAGATCGCGATTCGCATGTGCGGCGGCCAGCTTGACCTTGCCCATGGCGTGGATCAGGCTGGGGGGCAATGTGTTCCCGGAGATCTGAAAATTCTCAACGGCCCGCTGCGTCTGTGCGCCATAATACGCTTCTGCGGGAACCTGCACTTCGCCCATTGAATCACGTTCGGTTCGAAACCCCGACATGGTTTGTTTCCTGTCACTAAGAGAGTGTAAATATTGTCTTCATGTAAAAAAGCCGGTGATCTGTCAGCAGAACACCGGCCTCAATTTTAGCAAGTTGTGCCGTTTTCTCAATTGCCCCGCCACCTGGGCGGGAATTTGCTTACGGCAGCGGCTGGGAGCTGCGGAGGTAGCTGAACAGGTCCTGAATTTCCTGATCCGAGAGCTTGTCGAGCAGCCCCTCGGGCATCAGCGATTTTTTCTGCGGCAGCATTTCGTCGATGTTGTCGCGTTCAACGGTGATGCTCTGGCCGTCCGCACTGCGGATGACGATCACATTGTTGTCCTGGTCCGCCAGGAAGCCGTTCACTACCCGTCCGTCATCAGTGACAACCAGATACGTTTCGAAACCTTCCCGGATTTCATTGGACGGATTGACAATGTTGACCAGCATGCGGCCCACGTCGTCCCGTTTGAAGGACGTCAAGTCGGGGCCGATCTCACCGCCATCGCCGAACAGTTTATGGCATTTACCACAGTGCTTCTGGAAGAGTTTCTCACCGGCGTAGCGATCGGGCTCTGCCTGGCTGGCGAGCAGCATCTTCTGATGCGCTGCGATCTGTTGCTGCATCTGTTCGGTTGTCGCACCCGCGATCGAGCCGAAGTGCTTCTGGATCAGATTGCTGATGTCATCATCGCTAAAGACGGTCATCTTGCGGGCGGTTTCGACGGGGACTGTTGTCTTATTAATCTTGCCGGCATCAATGGCCTGCAGGAAATCCTTCGCCCATGCTTTCCGAATCGTAAGCAGGGTCTGGGCGGCACTCCGCAGATCGTCCGACATGCTGGGATAGAGGGCGGTTACCGTTTTGCCGATGGCGTCATCCGGGTACTGCTGCAGGGCACTGATGGCAGCGATCTGCATCTGCAGGTCACTTGAGTTGGAAATGATATCCAGCAGCACGGGGACGCAGGCAGGAACTTTGACTTCACCAAAGATCTGAATCAGGTCGAGTCGCTTCTGGTTGTCTGCTTTGGAATCCGCGACGATCTTCAGCGCTTTCTGGATGGCCTCTTTGTCACCCTGTCGCAGACCCAGGGAGATCGACTGTCCGCCGTACTTCGACATGGCGGCGACCAGTTCTTTGGGGAAGCTGGCTGTGGAACGTCCCTTCATGGCGGTTTCGAAGCCGGACATCAGGATTTCGGCGTGTGATTTTTCGGGAGCCAGCTCGAGCAGTTTCGCACAGACCAATAGATCGTTACGCGAGCCGGTTGCAGCGAAGCGACGCATGATCCGCTCCAGGATGTATTTCTCCACGAGTGGCGACTGCCAGACTTCCGGTTTGGCGAAATAAGCCAGCAGGGCGTCCCGGTCTTCATTGACCCGTTTTTCCAGCGACCACCAGAGGATCAGCGGGATATGCACGTCGTCCAGATCTTCAGAGCGAGTGAGCAGGTTAAAGGCGATCGGCAGTCCCGGATCGGCTGGAAGCCGTTTCGATGAACTGGCCAGCTGACTGCGAACCTGAACGTGAGGCTCGGTCAGTGCCAGGGCGATCAACTGTTGTCCGATTTCGGGAGAGACCCGGTGGTCATCGCAGAGCAGGCGAATCGTCCAGGCCCGGACGAAGGGATCTGCGTGTTTGAGTGACTTCGCTGCGACCGCTTCATCAAAGCCGCCACTGAGGTTCAACGCCCAGAGTGCTTCCAGCGCAGACTGGCCGTCGGTTTCGAACAGCTTCTGTTTCAAGGCGGGGATCACCGAGGCATCCTTGCGGTCGCCGAACAGCCGCAGTGCCTGTTGACGGAACCAGCGGTTGGGGTGATCGAGCACCGCGATCAGTTCTTGAGACGACTTCTTGCCCAGGTCAAACGGGGCCAGCGGCTTGGCATCTTTCGCTGTCAGCCGATAAATGCGGCCATCCCCTTTTTCGACCTGCCCCGAGTAATGTTGTCCGTGGGCAATCTGATGTTCGTACATATCGCAGAAATAGATCGCACCGTCCGGGCCGAGCTTAATGTCGACGGGGCGGAAGCGTTTGTCTGTGGTCGCGACCGGACGTTGCAGGTCTTCGGTCTGGTAGGATGAACCGTCGGCAGTGACTGCGCTTTCTACCACGCGGCCCTGCAGAGGTTCGATGCCAAACAGGTGCCCCCAGTACTTTTGGGGCAGTGTCTCGGCTTCGTAGATAATGAAGTTGTGCGTGAAGCGGGGAACCTTGGCGTGCTTCATGGCCTGAAAGTAGCCGAAGGCGTAAGGATTCGAGAGGGGGCCGTGCTTGCCGAACCCTTTCTGGTAGTAGCTTCCCTGGGTGTAGTGGAAGCCGCGTGTGTTACCGCCGTTATGACCGGAGTAAAGACGTCCCTTATCGTCAATCTCGACGCCGAACGCATTGCCGCCCCCTTCCGCGAAGATCTCGTAGATTTTCTTTTCGGGATGATAACGCCAGATCAACTGGCCGAGTGTCTGGATGGCTTCGCTGTCTTTCTGTCCCGGCTTTTTCACTTTACCGGAGACGGTACTCCCCTGAGAGGAATAGAGCCAGCCGTCCGGTCCCCAGCGGAGACTGTTGACGACCGAGTGGGTATCTTCCAGGCCGAAACCTTCGAGGTGCACAACGGGATCGCCGTCCGGTACATCGTCGTTGTTTTTATCCGGATAGAACAGCAGGTAAGGCGGGTTCAATACCCAGACGCCGCCCCGTCCTTTGACGAACGAAGAGGCGATGTTCAAATCGTCGAGGAAGACGGAATGTTTGTCGTACTTGCCGTCACCGTCGGTATCTTCGTGAATGGTGATCTGGTCGTCTCCCTTGTCGCCGTGCGGGGGAGGCAGGGGGACTTTGTCGTAGACGGCCCGGTGATGTTTATCCTTACTGAGGATTCGCAGCCCTTCAGGGTAAGGGTACTGCAGATAGTTGATGACCCACATCCGCCCCCGTTCATCAAAGTTGAGGAAGATCGGCTGTTTGACTAGCGGTTCCGCCAGCACCTGTTCGAGTTTGAGATCGTCCGGAACGGTGAACTGTTTCAGCGAGTCGGCGGGGCTGAAAAATTCGCCTCCCGTATTATTGGGTGGCGGTGTCGGAGGAGCCGCCTGGCTGACGACGTAGAGAGAACCGGAGGCGAGGATGGTGAGCAGTAAGAACAATCGCAGTTTCATTGTTCCCGTTCCTTTGATTACAAATTTCGCGGATCCTGATTCACAGGGAATGAACAGGGCAGGAGTTCAGGTGAGAAGATTCCGGGATTTTTAAAGGAAATTCAGAATCTGACTATCAGTCTGAGGGGAGAACAGTCCAAAATCAAGTAAACCATGGTGATTCCCCGGGGATTCTCTGATTCTCACAGGGGAACGCCGGTCGTCATACTTTCATTACGACGAATCTCCCTGTTTGTTGAATCACGGTCTGTTCTTTTTTGAAAATCATTCGCACCAGGAACCTGCTGCCATGCTGAAATCTGTTACATCGATACTGCTGTTGTGCCTGCTCGTCTGTGACACGCTCCCACTATCTGGAGCAGAGCCGAAAGAAGCGCACCCGGTCCCCCGGACTGTGGCTCCCGGGGCCGAGTTAGAGGAAGAGTATGCTGCGAAAGCCTTCTTTGAGGGCCCCGTCTGGGATCCCGTGGGGAAGAAGTGGTACTTCACTTCGTTTGTGGACAAAGACACCAAGATCCTCCGTCTGGACGGGGAAGGGCAGGCGAGCATCTGGCTGGATAAAACTAAAGGCATCAATGGTACCTATCTCTCCAACGAGGGGAACATGCTGGGAGCGCAGGCCTACGGTCAGCATGTGATGAGCTACGGCTTTGGTGAATCGGGGCCGAGTGAGACAACCGTGATTGCCGCGAACCCGAAATGGAATCAGCCCAATGATGTCTGTCAGACTCCGAATGGAAATATCTATTTTACCGACCCGGATTTCAAGAACCGGAAAACGAGCGCTGTCTACGTCAGGACTACCGATGGTGCCGTGAAGAAAATCATTACCGAGATGCCGGTGCCGAACGGAATTATCGCGTCGAATGACGGCAAGACTTTGTATGTCGGCGACAGTCATGAGAAACTGTGGCGGAGCTACCCCATTCTGGAAGACGGCACTGTTGGTGAGGGCAAGGTCTTTTTCAAGCCGGAGACCGCACGTCAGGATTCGCCCGATGGGATGAGCATCGATGCCGAGGGGAATCTGTATTTGTCAGGGCGGGGCGGTGTCTGGGTGGCGAGCCCTGAGGGGAAATCGCTGGGACTGATTCCCGTGCCTGTCTTCTGTTCGAACGTCAGCTTCGGCGGCGTGGATGGCAAGACTTTGCTGCTGACCTGTTCCAATAAGGTTTACAGCCTGAAAATGAAAGTCCCGGGTGGCCAGTACCGCTGAGTCCAAAACAACACAGGGTGCTGCCTGGTGAGACAGCACCCTGTAGTCTGGTCTGATTTATGATGCGGCCAGCGATTACAGAATCGCGGCGCCTTTGACGTCGATCCCTTTGAGGGTCATCTTCAGCTCTTCCACGTTCGGTGAAATTTCGAACGCGTCGGCACGACTGATGAACTCGCGGTCGATGAAGCCTTTGAGGCTGTCGTTGAACTGCTGCATCCCTTCGTCTTTACCGATCCGGATGGCGGCGGCCAGCTTTTCGTCCTGCTCTTCCAGTACCAGCTTACGCACGGTCGGGTTGAAGGTCATGATTTCCACAATCGGCACACGACCCGGTTTATCGACGATGGTTTTCAAAAGTTTCTGGGCCACGATGGCACGCATGTTGAAGGCCAGCGAGCCGCGGAGTGCTTTGTGCATGTCCTGCGGGAAGAGGTCGAGAATACGACCGATGCAGGAAGGAGCGTTGGATGCGTGAATTGTTCCAAAGACAAGGTGCCCCGTTTCCGCAGCGTGGATCGCTGTCGAGAATGTTTCCATGTCACGCATTTCCCCCACCAGCATGATGTCGGGGTCCTGACGCACGGCGTGTTTCATCGCGATTTCGAAGTCCTTCACATCGATCCCGACTTCACGCTGGTTGATCAGACACTTATTCTGCGTATACACGAATTCGATCGGGTCTTCGATCGTCAGGATGTGTTTGCGGTAGTGGTCGTTGACCCAGTTCAGCATGGAGGCGATCGTCGTACTTTTACCACTACCCGTCACCCCGGCCAGCAGAACCATGCCCTGGTCGAACTTACACAGCGACTCCATCACGGGGGGCAGATACAGCCCTTCGAAGTTGGGAATCGAGCGTTCAATTTTACGGGAGACCATGCCGGGAAAGCCGAGCTGAATAAACAGGTTCACACGGAAACGCCAGGCTTCGCCTTCATGCTCGACGACGTAGGAGAAGTCGGCTCCCCCTTCGTCGTGGAAGATTTTCTTATTGCGTTCATCCATCATTGGATCAAACAACGCCATCATCTGATCACGGTCGATCGGATCCATCTGCAGTTCGCGGAGAGTACCCTTCACACGCAGGATGGGCGCTTTACCAACCTGCATGTGCAAGTCGGAACCGCCGTGCTTGATCAGCTGGCGGAAGACTTTATCAACTTCATTTTCAGCACGCCCGGTGATCGGGGAGATCTCTTTTGCTTTCGCAGGAACGGTTGTCGCCATTAACAAACTCCACTAATCTCATATTCGATTTCACTGCAAGAGCCTGCAGCATTGTTGACAGGAATGACTGTTCTGACATGTGGTCACGATTTCGGGCCAACGGGCCAAAATCAGTGGCTGCAGCAGAAGCCGCTATTACTATTTTGAAGACTCTCAAGGAACATGCAAGCTCCTTTTATCGTGATACCGGTAAATTTGTCACTCTGATAAGGCCACCGGTTGATCTGGAACGGCTGTCGGTTACGACCGCGTGAGTGAAACTTCGCTTTTGAAACGGATCGGAATTCCCCGCTCGGCCAGGTAGTGTTTGGTTTCGTCAACAGGGTGGGTGCCATAATGGAAAATACTGGCGGCCAGCGCTGCACTGGCTTTCCCTTCGGTTAAGATTTGATATAAGTGTTCAGGGCAGCCGGCACCACCACTGGCGACCACCGGGATGGAAACCGCTTCCGCAACGGCCTTGGTCATCGGTAAATCGTAGCCGTCTTTCGTACCATCTGCGTCCATGGATGTGAGGACGATTTCCCCCGCACCCAGCTCTTCAACTCGTCTGGCCCACTCGATCGCTTCCAGTCCGGTGGGAACCCGTCCGCCGTTAACGTGTACTTCCCAGAATTCCTTTCCGTCTTTCTGTACCCGCTTGGGATCGATATTCACCACGATACACTGGCTGCCGAACCGCAGGGCCGCCTCGCGGATCAGGTCCGGATTTTTCACAGCCGAAGAATTGATGGATACCTTATCACAGCCCGCATTCAGCAGGGCGCGAATGTCTTCCAGCGTGCGGATGCCCCCACCGACGGTGAGTGGCATGAAGATGACTTCGGACGTGCGACGCACGATATCCAGGATGATGTCACGTTCTTCGTGGCTGGCGGTAATATCCAGGAAGACCAGCTCGTCGGCTCCCTGTTCTTCGTAGCGGGCAGCAACCTCGACCGGATCGCCGGCGTCCTGCAGATTAACGAAGTTGACCCCTTTGACGACCCGTCCCGCATGCACATCGAGACACGGAATAATGCGTTTAGCCAGCATGAAATTACCTGGAATGGTTCAGACAGTTGAGGTGGGAACTGACAGGTTTTGTTCCCTTTGCATTGTAGATTAAACGACTGTGCCCCGTTTCGGTAGCCTGCAGAAGCGAATAAGCCACTGACTCACCAGTATCAGTTCTTTCCGAAACTGTCGTTTCAATGTTACTGGTGGTGCTGATTCTCTGCCTTTTTCCCACTCGTCCGCTTTCGGGGAATCACTGTTTCACGCCACGAACACAGGAGATTTTCTAAACATACTATACAAACGAATGTTGTCTGAATTTGTATAGACTAAGAGATTGACAGGCTAAGTTCACGGTGTCTAAACTAAACCTAATTAATCATTTGTATATTAATGTACTGATGATTGATGTTGTCGTTCGGCGCTGCGGCAGTATGCCCCCGCGACTTCCTTTCATGAGATCTTTCGATCCGAAGCCGGGGCCTGGTGAATTCAATCAGGTCTCAGTTGTTCGACCGTCCTTTCATTTTCTTTATCTAAAAAAGGAGCAAAGACATGAGACGTCATCAATGGCAAAGACGAGGTTTTACCCTGATTGAGTTGCTGGTGGTGATTGCCATCATCGCGATCCTGATTGCCCTGTTGCTACCGGCAGTCCAGCAGGCGCGCGAGGCGGCACGCAGAAGCACCTGTAAAAACAATCTGAAGCAGATGGGCCTGGCACTTCATAATTATCATGAAGCCTTTGGTTGTTTTCCTCCGGGACAGATTCGCGGCTGGAATGGTACTGTCGAACTGGGAAGTGGTGCTTCCTGGGGGGCCTTGATTCTTCCCTACATGGATCAGGCACCGCTGTATAACAAACTCAATTTCAACATTGGAATTTATGAGGGAACCAACAAAACCGCGATCAACGCCGTTTCTGGTTTGAGTATCGTGCTCTGTCCCAGTGACACCGACCGGGCTCCGACACGCAGTATTCACTCTTCGAGTACGCCCAACTATATGAGCTCAATCCCGAGCACCAGTTATTTCGGCAGCATCGGCGGTTTCCAGAACGGAGACAGTACAGATCCCCGGCTTTCCGGTGGCTTTTTCACCTATGATCGGGCACGCCCCACCAAGATCGCCTCCATCAGCGATGGGACCTCGAACACCATTGCTGTGGGAGAGAAGTCTTACCAGGTCTGGACCGGTGGCTCGTGGCTGGGCGTGCAACACAATACCTATCAGACTTCCAGCCCGGGGAATGATACCGCCTGCTGCCAGGACTGGTACCTGGGAGCGGGGATCTATCCGATGACCAACCAGCTCACTCCCGGTCTGGGTAGCCCGAACTGGCGGTATGGCAGTGTGCATACGGGCGGCGCGCATTTCCTGATGGCTGATGGAGCCGTCCGGTTCATTTCCGAAAACATTCAGCACATCGTTTCCACCCGTAGTGCTTCTACCTGTGCCACGAATAACTGTGGCTGTGAATGGAGTAATGACGCCAACGCTTGCGCGCCAGGTGCTCCGGGGGGCTGGAATGACAAAGCTTATCTCGGTAATCACTTTGGCATCTATCAGCGGCTGCATCACAGAAATGATGGATTGACCCTCGGCGATTTTTAATCAGGAACTGACTAAAACGAGGAGTACCTGTTTCGAAAGGAGAAACCATGCATCTGAAAAAAATCAAGCGCAGCTGGAATCTGATTCCCCTGAGTCTGTTCTGTCTCTGTCTGTCGCTTTCAGCGTGTGCTGACAAAACGACTGCCGAATACACCCAGCCTGATCCCGGACTGAATGCTGAAGAGTCCAGCGCCCAGATGGATCAGGGGGGCAAATAGCAGGCTTCGGTCTGCGGAGCGTTTCCGTTTTGCAGCAGATTCCGGAATGGCTCCTACAGTTATTATGACGATTTGTCGGGGAGAGTGAGATGATCATTTCACTCTCCCCGCTGCTTTACATCACAAACTCTCTGACCTCCATGCTGGTGATGTCATTCGCCACACAATCTCCACTTGTCGTCCCTATTCGCCAACCGCAGACAAACTTTTCTGTCTGCAGCGATCAGGTGTTTTTTCATGCCAGGTCGACCGCGCAGTGGTCAGCGTTAATTAGTATTCCATTCTAATTAGCAAGATAATGCGCTGATCGGGATTGACTCCCTTTCCATTCAGGGTAACCTGAAAGTAATTCGAATCTCAGATGACTGGTGAATTATTGATTCGAAGATCATCCATAACCCACCTTCGGGGCGCTCCTGAACTGTCGTTTCCACATAACACAGGACTGATGCCCTGACTACTGATTCCTCCACTACGCATTGCATGCTTTTCCCCTGCGCTGAAAGGAAATGCCTGCACTGAACGACCCAGAAACGAGTCACCTTATGCTGCATGACGCTCCAGGCAAAGTCTTGATCATTGTCTGGCTGCGACTTCATACTATTTCTTGATAGATCCGAGACTGGAGACCGACATGAAACATCGCACAACTTTGCGCGGTTTTACTCTGATTGAACTTCTGGTGGTGATTGCCATCATTGCGATTCTAATTGCCTTGTTACTCCCCGCTGTTCAGCAGGCCCGTGAAGCAGCCCGTCGCTCTACGTGTAAAAATAATCTGAAGCAGATCGGACTGGCTCTCCATAACTATCACGACACACATCAGCTCTTCCCGTATGCAACCGCGAACCCCGGTAACTGTATCCCAGCAGACCCGAATGCCACGATCACCAATCATACCGGCTGGCTCTACCTGCTCCCTTTCATGGATCAGGCAAACCTCTACAACCAGTTCAATTTCAGTGCAGCGACCGGGCAGCATAACAAAACCTCAAATACGCTGGCCGGCGGTAGCTCTATCACTACCGGGAATGCCCAGCTGGGAACGAATGTCATTCCGATTCTGCTTTGTCCCTCTGACGATGGCGGCTCAGCCTACCCGGGAGCCGATACGAATTACGGCACCGGCGTAGCCAACTCGGCCCGCACCAGTTACGGGTTCAGTGTGACCACTGGTGAGTACTGGGGGGCAGCTGTACCTACTGGGTGAATGAAAGCAAAACCAACCGCACCATGTTTGGTGCGAATTCGAAGTGCAAAATCCGCGATATCAAAGATGGAACCAGCAACACTGTCGCCGTTGCTGAGACAACCCTGGATGTCGATGATGGCGAGTGTCAGATCTGGGCTGCCTCTTCACATGTGGGGATGGGGGTCATGCTGAAAGCAAGTCGGGGCATCAATGAATTCCGCTGCTGTACCTGGCGAACTCCTCCCAATGCTCAGTTTCAACCAGGACGCCTGGGAGAATGGGGAGAGCCGGGCAGTACTCATACCGGTGGAATGCACGTTCTGCTGGCGGATGGCGCAGTTCGGTTTATCAGCGAAAATATCGATACCAACACGCGCCTCAATCTGGCCAATATCTCCGATGGGAATCCCCTGGGAGAATTTTAAGAGTGATTTAGGCTGATTTCGACGGGCCGATTGATTCAAATCCGGCCCGTCGTGATGCATAGGCCAATTTGCATGTGTTCGCATTTCGGACGCGGGTCCCACAATTCTGGTTGACAGGGAATTCTCCCAAACTCAATAATTATTAAAGTTAAATATTTAAAGGTGATTCCCTTACGGGTAATTAATTGAGATTTTTTAAGTCTCCTTTATTTTTGATCGTTACATCAACATCTAACGAGTGTTTATTTAGTTGTCTTATTCAATTCGACTCCGAATTGTAGTCATCTCATTTAGTCGTTTTTTTTTCGTTCCTTTCTCTTTTTTTAACTGGAGACACCCAATGCGACAGAAATTATTCAAGCGGGGCTTTACCTTGATTGAACTGCTGGTGGTAATTGCCATCATTGCGATCCTGATTGCTCTGCTCTTGCCGGCGGTACAACAGGCGCGTGAAGCAGCCCGCAGATCAACCTGCAAAAACAACCTGAAACAGATCGGTCTGGCACTGCACAACTACCATGACACCCATCGCGTATTCCCCTATGCCACTGCCAATCCGGGGACTTGTACAACCGCTGGTGGAGCCACAATCACGAACCATACCGGCTGGCTTTATCTGCTGCCTTTCATGGACCAGGCAAACCTGTATAACCAGTACAATTTCAGTGCTGCCACAGGATCACGAAACGATGTCGGCGGGACTCTGGCAGGTGGAGGCGCGATTGCCAGCGGGAATGCGGTTCTTGGTACGAATGTCATTCCTATTTTGATCTGCCCTTCTGATGATGGCGGGGCCCAGTATGCTCCTGCCAGCACGGCCTACGGAACTGGGGTCGCCAATTCCGCACGCACCAGCTATGGCTTCAGTGTGACGAATGCCCACGACACGGGGGGCTGTAATCTCTGGACTCTGGAAGGCAAAACCTCACGTGCCATGTTCGGGATCAGCTCAAACTGTCAGGTTCGTGATGTCAAAGATGGTACCAGTAACACAGTCGCTGTCGTAGAAACCACACTGGATGTTGATGATGGTGAATGCCAGTCCTGGGCCGCTGCGTCGCACGTAGGTCTGGGAACGAATTTCAAGTCGAGCCGGGGTATTAATGAATTCCGTTGCTGCACCTGGCGAACTCCACCCATGCAACAGTTTCAGCCTGGCCGACTCGGTGAATGGGGCGATCCTGGTAGTACCCATGTGGGTGGGTTGCATGTGTTGATGGGCGACGGTGCTGTTCGATTCGTCAGCGAAAACATCGACACGACAACCCGTAATAATCTGGCGAATATCTCTGACGGAAACGTTCTGGGAGAGTTCTAATTATAAATTCCAGAGTCAGATCTGGTTGTTCTCCTTCGTCCCGCAACCGGACGAAGGAGGACTGTCTTATTCACCCTTTCCGGGGCGAAACTAGATGAGCAGGATCTGAAGCGATGTGACTGAGAGTAACCAACGTCGAATTCCCATCTGACAAGATTGAAAGAAAGATGCATGTTGAAAATGAATAGACAGATTGCCGTTCTGCTGATGACTGTCGGCTTACTGAGTGGTTGTGGTGGTCACACTTCAGAAGTCCCCGATGACCTTGTTCCTGTTACAGGTACCGTGAAACTGGATGGTGCGCCGAAGGCGAACATTACGGTTATCTTCAACCCGGGAAAGAAGACCTCCGGAACGGGTGGGTATGGTGTGACTGATAAAGATGGTAAGTACACGCTGACTCACCGCAGCAATCAGCCTGGCGTGGAACCGGGAGAGTATGTTGTCACTTTCTCTATGATGGGTCTGCCAGACGGAAGTCCCATTCCTGAAGGGAAAGATGCGGCCGATGTAGGTGCAGTGCAGTTGCTGCCTGAGCAGTACACCAATCCCAACCGTGAGATGAATCTGACCATCGCCACGGTGAAAGCGCCCTCCGCAACTCTGGATTACGAAATTAAATCAAAATAAAGTTCGCAATCAGAAATGCTTCAGTCCCGAACGGTCTGGAGCAAGTTTACATCAACATGGAATTTCAGGGAGGTTGGTTCCAACCTCCCATTTTTTATGGCTTTAGAGAATAATTCCTATTCACCAGCAGGCGTTGTCGCCTGGGGTACTGGTTGTTCTATACGTGAGCAGGTAAGGCTGGTTGACTTTGAGTCCGGAGGGATGCGTTTCACACTTCTGTCAACGAAATGTCGAAAAAGTTAACGAACCTCAGAAAAATGATTGACATATTGAAAGCCCCAATAACATAATAAGAATTATTAATCATCTCTTCATATCTAGTTTCAGAGATGTAATTCCCTTCTGACTTTAAAATCGTCTAATCATAAATTCGTTTTGTGTTGTTTCAGTATTCACTAAGTTCTTAGTGTCGGCACATACAATTTCATGCTGTGTGATTGTTGATTCATTGTTCTTTTCAGCTTCTATTTCATGTCCAGAATCAGTTAGACAATTGCGCATTTTAAAATCTGTTTGAGCCCGCACTTAAGCGTATTTATACCTCATTTCTTTTCTTTTTTCCGGAGGTGGAAAATGCTGCAGCTCAAAAAAAGGCGTGCGTTCACACTGATCGAATTGCTGGTCGTCATCGCGATTATCGCAATTCTGATCGCTCTCTTGTTACCTGCCGTTCAGCAGGCCCGTGAAGCAGCCCGTCGCTCGACTTGTAAAAACAATCTGAAGCAGATTGGACTGGCCCTGCACAACTATCACGATGCACACAAGGTATTTCCTTATTCTGTGTCGCATGCGCATAGTATTACATCAGGATCCGCCAGTACTCCATTTGGCCTGAATCACCGTGGATGGTTGATGCTGTTGCCTTACATTGATCAGGCAAACCTCTACAACCAGTTTAACTTCAGCCTGGCAGCCAGTACCGGGGCTCCGTCCGCGAAGCCTGTGCCTGGTAATCTTCTGCCTGGGGCAGCCGGTAATGCGAACGATCAGGTGATCTCGAAGATCATTCCTGCATTCATGTGTCCTTCCGATGACAATGACACGCACTACCGTTCTACGACCAGTCCGCACTACGCAATCGCTCCTGGTAGCTCCAGCGAGTATGGCGCGTACACGAACTACGATTTCAGCACGACTCGTACATCCAGTTCCGCCAGCAACTGGCTGCTGGAAGGTCGTACGACCCGCCGGATGTTTGGTATCAACGCCTGTAGTCAGATTCGTGATGTCAAAGACGGTATGAGTAACACTGTGGCCGTTGCTGAGACTCTGCGCTGGACCTACAACGGTGTTTCTCAGACCTGGGGTCACGCGAAATGGGTGGGCCACGGGGTCGACCTGACTTACTCACGTGGAATTAACTGGTGGCCCTGCTGCTCCTGGGACTCTCCCCCATTCGCTCGTCCTACCGGACCTGGTCGTCTGGGTGACTGGTCTACCGTGGGCAGTCTGCACACCGGTGGTGCTCATGTGCTGATGGGTGATGGAGCCGTTCGTTTCATCAGCGAAAACATCGACGCCACAACCCGCAATAACCTGGCTTACATCTCTGACGGTAACCCGATCGGGGAATTCTAATCTCTGCAGCGCCGATGCGCTGCTGGCATAACTGCAAGACCACGGGTGAGGTGATGTCGCCCGTGGTCTGTCTCTTCACGTCTGCTTTCACCGATCTTTCATTCTTTTGATTTACTGACAGGACAGGATCTCAAGTCAATGCGTTACAATCGAATACTTTTGTGTTGTTTATTTCTCGGTCTGGTGGGCTGCGGTGGAGGCGGCAGCGAAAACACGCTGGAAGTCTACCCGGTCAGCGGAACAGTTACCGTTGATGGAGAAGCCATGCAGGGTGTCTCGGTCACATTTTTCCCGGAAGGGACGACCAAAGGCAATGGTGGTTTCGGGGCGACAGATGCTTCCGGTCAGTTTACACTGAAAGACCGGGATCAACGTGATGGCGTTGCCGAGGGCACTTATCGCGTCCTGCTGACACGCCTGGTCAAGCCGGATGGCAGCCCCATTGGTGGCGAAGAGATGGCAGCCGACGTGGGTGCTGTCAATCAACTACCCGAGGTTTACAACGATCCCAAAGGGTCACCTCTCACGGCGACCGTTGGACAGACCAACGAACCATTCAAATTTGAAATCAAGGGTAAAAAATAAGAAAGCTTACCCATTTAGCAGACTGCAATAACTGTCTGCAAAAAAAACGCACTGGTCCCTACTATGAACAGGGCAGTCCCGTTGGGGATTGCCCTGTTTTTTGTTGAATACATCTCGTGATGTAGGACTGTTGTGTAGCCAGATTCCCCAGTTTAAGTGGCTAACCTCGGCGGAATCGATGGAGCCATAGTTCTCTTCTGCTGATAATCGTCGACTTTCAGTGTTCCAGACATCCCACATTCAGAGGGCTTATTATTCCCGGCACCGTATAAGATTAAATCAAGACGGCAAGGACTGGGGCTCCGTATTCTTGACTGGCTTAATATCAAGCCCATGGATCCCGCAGCTACCTGAGCATGGGGCTCTATCACTTTCGATAACAACGTAGGTAACAATCCAACTGTTGCTGTCTATCGTAGAATACAGTTTTGCCGCTGGAACTCCCCGTGTGGAGAACAAGTGAATTCATACCAAAGAAAAATCCCCGGAGTTCATTTAGAAAACTCCAGGGAGAGAAAATCAGCCGTGATCGGTGAGAGGAATTTCAGGATTCTAAATCAAGTGACTCATGTCTTCTCAAGACCTCAAGAATTAATTGGAATCCAGTTGAAAATCGAAGGTATTCTCACCTGATTGTACGTCCGCTGTAAGTGTAGATTTTGCATTATATTTCGATGGAATGGGTTCTTTCATAATTTTGACTTTGATCCGTGGTTGTCGCTTGGTCACATCCCCATCTTCAGGAGGAGGACTAGAGATGTTTGTGGTATCTAATAAATCAGCATTGGCTAAATCGGCGTCTCCTGAATCCAGTTCTGTTTCATTCATTGAAAGATCTGCCGTAGTGATGCTTACTTTATGCTTTCCAATGATAGCCCCGTCGGATTTGCCCAGATAGCTGAGTGAGTATTTGCCCTCAGAATCTGTCAGCCCGGAGGACGGATTTCCATCTTCAGGGCTAAATACGACGATCACATTTGACAGTGGTTCTCCATCCATGGTGACAACCCCGCTGACAGCGCCAAGGTCTACCTTGTCTCCGCCCCCACATCCCACACAACAGCTTACTGTGAGTAGTGTCAGAAGGATGTGTGAAGGCAATCCATAAACACGTTTCATTCAACCGTTCCTGTTTAAGTTAGATCTTAAGTTGATGACTCTGTTTCTGTGGTCTACATTTCAATTTAAAAGGTAGGCCATCTCGAACCGGCATCATGCGCCAAGCTTGAAACAGGCCCACAAAAAAAAGAATCCCCGGTTCTATCAGAGACTGGTAGAACCGGGAAATTAAGTGTTTAACTACTCGAAGCGATTCGGGTCTATGCTTACCACTCACCGAGTACATTTTTATCGTTGATGGCAGCCAGGTACACCAGTGTATTTCCATCAGTGTTCTCACTGACAAACCGAACACTGCCGTCGCCGAGGACAAAGTGACAGCCACCTTCATGTGAGCTGCTCAATGACCATGCATAGGCCAGCCCATCGTTTTGGTTAATCCCATTAATCAAGTAGATGGTGGAAGGAGTTGGTGTGGCTGTAGCACCTTGCCAGGTACGCATTAACGCAGTGTGATAAGGCCAGTTGCCAATATTTCCTGCCGTTGCATGGACATAAGAATGTGCGCCAATCCAGAGTGCACCGGAATGACGACCTTCGGTGGTTCTTTCACCAATCAAGATGGTATTGCTGGCACCGTCAGTGATGTCACGTAGGCGTTTTGCCGTGTGGTGATTCCAGGCTGAGGAATAACAGCGGCCTCGTCCATTTGCAGGGTTGATGTCACAGGGTGAGTGAATCGCAGGGTAATTTGACTTGCCCCAGGAACCAATGTTCGAGTTGATGCCCTCCATGGGATCGGAAGGACAGTTGAAGGCCGGAAGTACTGTTTTGGCGATTGCGAGCTGTAATGGGTTTCCACCAGTAGGCAGCCGCCAGGGAGCATCCATGTTGATTTTGTTATAAAGCGGAGTCTGATCCATAAAGGGCAGGATCATAGTGCTCCAGGCAAGATAGCTTTCGGTGGGAATGTCGTCAGCAGCGGTTCGTCTGCTTTCAACTTCCATTTGAGGGAAAGTTCGGTGTGTGTCGTGATAGTTATGTAATG
Organism: Gimesia benthica; assembly: GCF_009720525.1. Classification (NCBI taxonomy): domain Bacteria; kingdom Pseudomonadati; phylum Planctomycetota; class Planctomycetia; order Planctomycetales; family Planctomycetaceae; genus Gimesia; species Gimesia benthica. The sequence goes on along the minus strand of NZ_CP043930.1, from coordinate 3,425,259 downwards.
CCAGGCCGATCTGCTTCAGATTATTTTTGCAGGTCGAGCGCCGGGCAGCTTCGCGGGCCTGTTGTACTGCTGGTAGTAGCAGAGCGATCAGGATTGCGATAATCGCGATCACAACCAGCAATTCAATCAGGGTAAAACCTCGTCTTTGTTTTGTGAGCCGTTTCATCTTCACCTCCAGAGATTAAGTGGATTAAGAGAAATATAGAACTTCTCTTACTCTCATCTGGAGCTCATCCAGTCTCAGAGTGAAGCGAAAATCAGCGCACACAACGCGGTATACGAAAGAAAGGAGATCGACCTATGCGAACGCAATTTTCAGACAGGAATTAAGAGCGACTATGGAGTTCAGACAAGAGTAAAGAATAATATATTACGCCACATTAACTGCCAGAATCGACAGAAATAGACTCGCTTTGAAGGGTCGAATGCCCTGATAGAATAGACTAGATTTTCATATAAAACCATTATCAAAATTTGTCAACAATTTTTTGAAAATTCAAAAACGTTCATTCCATATTGAGACCGCTATCTTATGTGATTACATGCGTTTATAAATCAACGTTTTTTTTGAGGTTTTCTCCTCATCGTTAAGCATGCACCAGATTGCATTTCGTATGACAGACTTATTATCAACATTCAAAGCAAACACAGAGTACGATCTGTTGAGAACACAGAAGTCACTCCAGAATTGAACATTTATTGATCGATCATTCATTTGTCTGGAAAACTGCAAATTCAAAAGCACTCCGCTTGAACAGGCGATCTGCTTCGAGTCCAATCGAAGATAGTAAAACAGACGCCGGTAAAAAATTAACAACATTGAATAATGGCTGGCCGAAAAAATAAACAAGGATTAGAAAGCAGGGACATCTATGAGTAGTCGCACAGTGATCTGGAAGTTTGTAATAGCAGGTCTGTTACCGATCTCATTTCTGAGTGCTGCTGAGCAATCAGCTGATTCGCTGGTGAAGCAAGGCAAAGCCACACGTGCGCTGCAGCTGCCTCCTGCTAAGGATAATCCCCGCAACAGTGAAGGGGACTTCATTACCCTCAAAGATGGTCGCATCCTGTTTGTCTATACCCATTTTACCGATGGGGCCGCCGATCACTCTTCCGCTTTCCTGGCCGGACGTTACTCCTCTGATGGCGGTAAAACCTGGACCGCAGAAGATGAAACGATCATGCCGAACGACGCGCAGCAGAACATTATGTCTGTTTCACTGTTGCGTCTGCAGGATGGTGCGATCGCGCTGTTCTATCTGCGCAAGAACTCCATTCATGATCTCCGACCGGTGATGCGGATCAGCCGTGATGAAGGAGCTACCTGGAGTGAAGCGACCGAAATCATTCCTGTATCAGAAGTCGGTTACTATGTCATGAATAATGATCGGGTGATTCAGTTAAAGAATGGTCGACTCGTACTGCCTTTAGCCTTGCACCAGAATCTGCCTGGTTCGAACCGCTTCAATCCCAATGCCCGTTTTCTCTGTTACTATTCTGATGACCTGGGAAAGAGCTGGCACCGGGGTCAGGCAGCTGAGGTCGAGACGCAACCCGGCAAGAAACAACCTTACATGCAGGAACCGGGAATCGTTCAGCTTAAAGACGGAACGGTTATGGGGTTCTGCCGCACGAATGGTGGTAGCCAGTATGTGGCCACATCGAAAGATGGTGGTAAAACATTTTCCACACTCAAACCCTCGCAGATCATCTCTCCCGTTTCACCCGCGTCGATTGAGCGTATTCCCTCCACAGGCGATCTGTTGCTGGTCTGGAACAACCATCAGGACATTCAACCGGCATTGCGCGGGAAACGTACTCCCCTGACGATTGCGATCTCAAAGGATGAGGGGCAGACCTGGGAACTCGTCCAGAATGTGGAAGACAATCCGAACGGGTGGTACTGCTATACCGCGATTGAATTTACAAAGGATGGCGTGCTGCTCGGACATTGTGCCGGAGACCGAACAAAGAACAATGGTCTGGCAGAATCACAGATTACCTTGATTCCCCTCTCGGCGATTTACGGAAAAGACTAACGGTGCTAAGTGGGCCGGTTGTCTGAAAGTGACAGGCAGCTGGCCGATAGCGCAAGCACACTCAGGCGATTCCTGATTTAGGTGGAATTTCTCTTGAACTGACAGGCTGCTTACGGGAGACTGATTGTTTAAGAGTGTTTATTAATTCCCTTTATCGTTTCGGAG